>CAYVQU010000029.1:0-40019 GCA_964453155.1 uncultured Anaerolineales bacterium
CTAGGGGAAGGGAACACCAATTTTTCAAAGTTTTTCCATTATCTTAAGGATTTTCCCCACATCATTACCCTTGAAATTATTCCCCCCGATTCAGATCCAAGCCCGATTTTAAAGAGCCTTGAATATTTCAGAAAACTTGAAAAAACAATGGGATAAAATCACCCTCCTGATTTTTGCATTTTTATCTCCCCTGCTTGTACCACCAGGACCACATTTCTCATTGCTGTGATATCAATCAGTGGATCACCATCAATGGCAACTAGATCACCAAGTTTGCCGGGCGCCAGCGTGCCTATTTCTTCCCAGTCCATCGCCGCGGCCGCCCACTCGGTGGCAGCCTGGATAGCCTGCATGGGGGTACAGCCATATTCGACCAGGTTTTTTAACTCGGTTGACATGGCCTGCTCTCGCCAGCCGCTGGCCCAACAATCTGTGCCGGCTGCCAGCTTCAGCCCTACCTCCAATGCATAGGAGATTGACTCTCGCTTACGGGCTTTGAGTTCCTGGGTCTCGGAAAGCGCTTTCTTAGCAGCGGCCACAACCTGCGGATCATCAGATTTAAGATTCTCTGTGTACAGCTGGTCATACAAGGTCGTTACTGTCACAGTTGGGGTCCAAGTAATCCCCTTTTCTACCGCCAAATCGATCTCTTCCCGAGTCGGCGCGCCGTGTTCAAAGGTATCAACCCCAGCTTTGATCGCCATGCCTTGTGATGGGGGTTTGCTGGTGTGGCAAACCACTTTAAGCCCTAGCCGATGGGCCTCGTCGACCGCCGCGTCTAATTCAGCTTGGGTAAGATCAGCCCGATTGTTGGCCAGCTTGATAAAATCCGCCCCAGCGCGCATTTCCTCGCGCACCGCTTTGCGAAAACCATCCGGGCCATCCGCCTGGTTGGAAAAATCAGGCAAGAAATGAACATGTCCGCCAGTGGGCGTGATCAAGCGACCCGCGATGTAAACTTTGGGCCCAGGGATCCAGCCATTTTGGATCGCCCAGCGAACCTCCGGCATGACAGCGCGCAGGCCCCCAGTGTCGCGGGCCGTAGTAACCCCTGATTTCAGCGCCGTGGAGAGGTAGTTGCTAGCTTTTAGCGCGACCGTGATCGGGGTGTAGACCTTGAGATTATCAGCTGCATCGGTGTAGGTTCCTGAGTCTGGTTCCTCCCAATAATAGCTGGGATGGACATGCATATCGATCAGGCCGGGCAGCAAGGTTGCCTCGGGTAAGTTGATAACCTGGGCATCGGGAAATTTTGGCGCTCCAGCACTGGGACCCGCGTAGACAATCCGGTTGCCATTAACAGCAACGAGCCCGGATGAAATGGGTTCCGCCCCGGTGCCGTCGATCAGTGTTTTACCGTAGATAACCAGGTTGGCTTTTTCTGGCGGCATGTTGCTCTCCAGGGGTTGTCATGAACGACTGATTTCCTCACGATGTTTTACGATTTTGCCAATTTGAAGGCGAATATCCTCAGGAAGCGGCTCGGGGTGGTGGTTGTCTAAGATTTCTTGAACCCGTACTGCGGCCCGATGTACCAATGGTCTACTTCCATTCCGCTCCCAATCCGAATAATTACCTCGTTCAAAAAGACCTGGATACCAATAATTCCTATAATGCTTACGAGTGTGTTTGGTCTTCAAAAAAGTATCATTGAGGCCAACTCTGGCTACGTCTTCCAGTGCCAAGGTTTCATCATTCACTTCAATCCCTTTGAAAAATGTTTTCACCCAATCTACGATCTGATCACAGATGGCTAATTGATTAAAAGAATAAGTAAGCCCGGATTCTAGATAACCCAGATCGTGAACAATGTTGCCCCCCATCAACACATCCGCCATGATGGTTAAGGCCGCTTCGGCTGCGGCTTGCTGGTCAACCACTTTTGCATCGCTGGCACCCGCCAAACTGAACGTGGGGATCCCGTAACGTTGCGCGATAGAACGCATGAATCCTTTCTCAGGAAAAGCATAGGGCCCGACCATCGTCTGCATATCAATTGAAATCGGATTCATCGCCGAGACGATCATGGGCGCCCCTTCACGTTTAAGCTGGGAAAGCACGACCCCCAGCAACACGCCGGCATTATCAAAAGCCAACGCTCCGGCCAGGGTCATTGGGCTGGTAACCCCCGCGTTCGAAGCGGGGATATAAATCGCTGGCAAACCCTTACCAGCCAGATAAAGTAATTTTTGCAGGCCATCGGCATTATGGACCCTGCCAGAAACCACGTTGATATAACAGGTTAGAATCGGTTTTTGCCTGAGTGTTTCCGCACTCCCGACCACGGCTTCTGCCATCGCAACCGCATCCTCTAGCCCTTCAGTTTCATAAGAGACAACGATAAGGGGTTTTGAGGTATGGTTTAGCAAGGCTTCGACCTGATAGGTGTCTGCCATGAATTTATTCACATCGGTGGGTAAGACCATTGACATCACAAAATCAATATTGGGCAAAGCATCACAGATCGTGACGCCATTAATAACGTCCTGTAGAATTGGCTCGCGGCGTTCGCCAGTGCGGTGATCGATGATGTTTAAACAATCCGATCCAGGACCAAAAAAGCAGCGGTCTGCCCCCAAAGGCATTACGGGATTGCCATACCGATCAAATAGGGTAACTTCTTTGGGAACAGTCGACAGGGCACTTTCAACCAGCTTCGGCGGAATGTGCACCAGATTATCATCAGACACCTTGGCTCCCGCTTTTTTTAACAGGTCAATCGCTGCCGGCAAATGAAGCTGCACCCCCTTCCCCTCCAGGATTTCAAGGCTGGCGGCATGAATCTTCTGGACCTGCTCATCTGAGAGATGAGTGATGCCGCCACCATTGATGTTCCGGTTGCTGATGTTTGTCCACTGCATAAAAAAATCTCCTGGTAAATAAGAAAGATCTCTGACCAATCGAAGAAATCGTTTAGAAATAGCTTCTCAAAAAGCTATGTTTCACCCTTCAATACGCTCTACCTGAAGTACGAAATAGCATCCTGAGTAGTGCGGAGCATGCATAGCACGTATCGAAGGGTGCGGCCACTACTCAGGCCTGTACTGAGCATAGCCGAAGTGATGAAGCTTCACAGGAAATAGTAGTTGGATGATTACTATGATGTTTGTAATGCCATCTTAGGCCCGCGCATAAAACGCGTGCGCCGTGGCGATCATCGCATCAATTAACCTCGGGTTGGTGTCCAACGGGAAGGGGCTGCCCGTACTGAGCATAAAACCGTTTGCATTCTGACCGATTCGGAGTTGCCGGTTTGCCTCGGTTGCCATATCTTCCAGGGAGGTATTCTGGCCGTAACGTACTGCATCAATATTGCCCAAGACCGCCACTCGACCAGCGACTTGCCGGATTACTTCTTCAATCTCGATAAGGAAATTCTTTTTGCTCTCCTCAACCCCCACAGCCGCGATGTCGAGTTGAGCAATCTTATCCAGCCGCGGAATGACGTCACCGCAGACATAGTGGATTGGCTTCAACCCCAAACCACTCATATATTTAAAGTAAGGTTGATTGTAGGTAAAGACAAACTCTTCAAAGGCGCGGGGTGAGATCATGTCTGCCCCGGTAAAAACTTCCTGGACATAGACTCCATGGATTCCAACCTCTGCCCAAACCGTCATCATTTGTTTTATAACTTCCAGTTGCCGTTCCAGGAGATAGTGGAAGAGTTTCGGTTGTTGGCGTTGGATGACCATCAGTCCCCTGAAACCGAGAACATCATAGGCCTCCGAAAAAGGGGTATCAAGGATGGTGGTGATAAATTTTGAAACCCCGTAATCGGCCACTACCTGGCGGGGTAGGTCAAAATCTCCCCGTTCAAGCAAAGTATGTGGGTCAGGGATCGGCAGACGAATATCAACCTGTTCCTCGCTCTGAATGTCCCCCGAGATGTCCCAAAGATCATTGGTGGCATAATCCTCGTCATCATGTTCCCTATTGCCGGAAGGTAGTTTTGTAGCGTGTATTGGCTGGCGGGTGCCTGTACGCTGATCTTCGTAATAGAGTACCCCATCATCATTAACGATTTCTGTCCGCTCGGCCCAAGATCGACTCGCGCCCGGTCTGATCTCCATCCAGTCCGGGCGTTCCTTGAATATCCCGTAGGCCTGGTAGATGGCCTGGGCCCGAAAATGGGTATCCTCTTCATGGTTGACGGGATAGCGGCGGAGCCCGCGCATCCGCTGACGGTACTGCTCGATATAATAATTGCGCTCGAAGTCTGCCAGAAAGAGAATTAGATACGCGGGGGCCGCGGGGATCTGATCGGGGGTTTCACCATTGAGAGCCTGGAACACTCGTTCTTTGGAGGTCGACATAATCCGCTGCCAGTTATTGTAAATCTAGCCGGCGATCTAAGATGGATGTGGTCCAGCGGGATTGATCCTTCACAGCCATGAGGAAAATCTGCGGATTAAGCCAGCGCACTTGCAAGCCCCTCAATTAGCTGGTTGATTTCGGCCTCAATGGTGTAATGGATGAATGATAATCGGAGAACACCAGGGTCAACGGGGATGTTCATGCCCATTAATGGGCGGACCCCATAAAAATGTCCTTGCCCTGCCATCAGCTTATGTTCTGTCAGGACCGCATAGATTTCGTCAAGTGATTTCTTTTTCGGTACGATGGATACAGTGGGGACGCGCTGTTCGGGATAATCTGGCCCAATAATATCAATATCGGCGCGCTGGCGCAGCCATTCCATTAGTTTTGCCAGCAGGCGGCTCTCATGATCATCGAATAGTTGTTTAAGGCGTCTTCCTTTTTCGGCTGGTTCGACTGCTTTTGAAAAATGGTGCTCATAAACAGCATCCAGATACTGGGTTACCCCGCCAGCAGCCGCGATCTGAGCATGGTCAGGGCCAGCCGGCAGCATCTTTTTTCGAAGAATGTTTTCATTAAAGAAATGACCCTGGTTGGGTAAAGCATCCATGACCTCTTTTCTAATCGTCATGAGCCCGAGATGCGGCCCCCAGGTCTTATAAAGGGAAAATAGATAAATATCTACTCCCAGCGATCCAATGTCAGGCAGCCCATGGGGCGCATAAGCCACTCCGTCCACAACGACGCAGGCGTTGACCGCCTTGGCTTTTGACGCGATTTCAGCCACCGGATTGACATGGCCAATGACGTTGGAACAATGAGGGAATGCCAGCAATCTGGTTTTTGAGGTCAACATGGCATCCAGGTCATTCGGATTCAACAAACCTGTCTCAGGATCAACGCGCCATTCCTTGATCACGATCCCAGTTTTTTCTAGGCGGCGCCAAAATCCGGCATTGGACTCATGATCCTGATTGGACAGGATGATCTCGTCCCCCGCCTGCCACAACTCCTGGAAGGCCTGGGCCAGAACATAGAGGTTCTGCGTGGTTGACGGGCCGAACTGAACTTCCTCTTCGCTGACATTGAGGTAAGCTGCCAGTCGGCTGTAGGCCTCATCCATCGCGGCGCCAGCTTTTTGTGAGGCTGGGTATTTATAGTAGGGTTGAACCTTGGACTTTATATAGTAATCTTGCAGACCAGAAATTACCTGCTGGCAGGTATAAGAGCCGCCGGCATTCTCAAAAAATCCCCAGCCCTGTAATGACGGTTCTTTGAACGCCGGAAATTGGCTTCTAATAAAATTTGAATCCAACTGTTTCATAATTTAATCCTCATCTATAAGTTTCTGCAAATCAACACCGTTCGATATTTGCGATTTTTTCATTGCTTTGTAATCTTACCCTAATTCCAAAGCCTTTTTATCGGCGGCGGCTAAAATTTGATCTAATTCCTGGAGTACATTTTGGGGCAGCGGCTCGGGATGGTGATTTTTCTCCAGTTCCTTGAATTTTTCGAGGGCAACTTCCCGGGGTTCTCGCAGATTTCCAGCCTGATCGTGTTGATCGAAGTAGGGGGCGTAATGGAAATCCCGCAGGTGTTTACGAGTATGTTTCTGCCGCAGATAATGTCCGCGAGGTCCTACAGCTTTGATCACGTCCAAGTTCTCGTCCAAATCTTTCAACTCAAAGGTTTTATAGGTTTCATAGACATTCATGGCGATCTCAGCATCCAGCATAAGCTGTTCGGGATAGAGGGTCGTGGATGAGTCTAACAAGCCCAAATAACCGCACAGATCACCACCAGCCAGGGGGATTTGCACGCTTCCAAAACCCGCATCAAAAGCCGACTGCCAACTGACATCGGGTGCGTCACTCGTTAATGAGCCGCCCCCCAGGCTGGGCACCCCCCAGGCATGGGCCATTTGAACTGCAAGGAATCGCACTGGCAAGGGCATTTTAGCCAAATAACCACCTGTCCGGGGATCCATTAACGAGGTAATGATGGCATGAAAAACCGGGGCCCCGGGATACGCCAATTGCATTAATACCATCGCGCTGACGGATTCAGCATCCCCTTGCACGGTGGCCCCCAGAACGGAGGCCGGGGCAGTTGATCCCATATTCGGCATGGCCATAAAACTGGTCGGAATCCCCGCTTCGGCATAAATCAAGGCGGTTTCAATGCCATGTTTGTCATGGCCCAGGGGCGGAATCCCACAGATATTGGCGCAGATTGGCGGACGCTTTCGGCGTTCTTCATCACTGCCCGCCACCACCGTCGCCATTTCGACCACAAATTTGGCTAACTCCGGAAATACCGTTGTGCCGCCGCGGACGTGTTTGAGCGTGCTGGTCAGCCCGGCATGGCATTCGTGCAGCGGGGCAGTAATGCCGAAATCCTGGGCACTGACCGAGGGCCAGAAGAAATTGACCAAGGGAATGGCATCCGCGACGCGGGCCATCATGGCGACATCTGCTTTACGGGAGGCCCGTTTTTCCCGGGTTTCTAGATCGATCACATGCACTCCGCAGCCATCGGTGGTCAGGTGTGAGCGACTGCCATCCAGCGTCAGGTCAAAACGAGGTTCGCGCCCTCCCAGGACAATGTTGCGCGGCGCGGTGGCCATCGCTTTGTCCACCAAATCGGGGGGCAGGCGGACAATCTGGGTATCCCAGTCAACGT
This sequence comes from uncultured Anaerolineales bacterium, assembly GCA_964453155.1. Classification (GTDB taxonomy): domain Bacteria; phylum Chloroflexota; class Anaerolineae; order Anaerolineales; family UBA11858; genus CAYVQU01. The sequence continues at coordinate 7,006 of CAYVQU010000029.1, forward strand.
CGGCGCCATGATCTGCAAATATCCCTAACGCCTGCTCGGAGGGGTAGTACACCCCAACTTCTACTAGCAGTTGGTATGATCCTTTGCGAAGAGAATCAACTTCAGATGGGCTTAATATTTCAAGCTTGTGGTGGGAGGATATCGAGAGAATATCGGGGGTATGGGAATATTTGTCCATCGCAAGTTTTCCTCTTTCGGGCTTTTTGATTTCTGATGCTTGAAACTAATTTATTTTTTATCACGCAAAGCCGCCAAGGCGCAAAGAAAATATGAAAAACTTGGCGTCTTAGCGTCTTTGCGTGAGATTATGGATATTCAACTTTCTGGACTTCTCACATTTACAGCCACTCAGTCTCTGAAAATACCTGGATGCCGCGTTTTTTCAGTTCAGCAAAGAAGATTTCGGGGTCGATGGCCAATTCGGGAGGGATGACGCCCCGGACGGTAACATCGCCCCGGGCGATCATTTGCGCGCCGATGCTGAGCGGGATAGCGATATTTTTATAATAAGCCGCTTTTCCACCCCATTCACTCATCGGGGGATGTTCCGTCCAGAGTTTTATTTTGAGGTCTTTGCCGTCCTTTTTCCCAAACACTTCCAACATCAAGCCATACCCCCAGACCGGGGTTTCTTTGGTGGCCGGTGAACGCAGCAATACTTCCAGCATCAGATCGCAGGAATTGGTTTCAACACCTTTGTATTCGAAGGTTTCTTCATCAAATAAGTCCCATTCCAGCATCGTCTTTGCCAGATTCATCGCTTGGGGTGGGAAGCAGCCGTGTACCGAAACGTTTTTAACACCCATGCTTTTCGGGATGGTTCGAGTTTCGGGATGGGGGATATAGCAGACTTCTTGAACGCCGATTTCACCCTTGTAGTCCACCTTTTTTAGTCCGGTTAAAGGGCCAACCTTTACTTTCTCCCCATCTTTGACATAAAACCGGGTGTCGGTGTTGGGATTAAATTCCCACAAGAAGGTGACTAACAGACCCGGGGCCGGTGCGGGGCAACGGAAAGCCGCGAAATTGATCTGGATTTCATCCACATCATCCATCTGGTTAGCGGCATGTTTGGCCATCGCATTGGTGATCCCCGGGGTAGCACCGACGCCGGGGATGTAGATCATATCTTTTTCTTTGGCGATGGCGTCATAATCCCACTGTTCTTCTTCGGTGGCGACATCTAGACCGCTCACCCCGGTAGCTGCACAGGCCTTGGTTACCGCCAAGTCATATTCACAGGGCAAGCCACTGATCACAATATCATGACCCGGGAATAATTTCTCCATCGCGCCTTCTTCAGTCGCATCGAATTTGACTGCGGATAAGCGCGGGTCACCAATATCCTGGATGAGTTCGTTGGCGGCCTCTAGATTGTAATCCGCGATCACAATTTCATCGAACTGGCTGTATTCGGCCAGGTCCCGGGTGGTCTCACTGCAGACGGCCCCCGCGCCTCCTAAAACTAATACCTTCATTTTGTTCTCCTTTTTTAACTAATATTGGTTTCACACTACCCGCCGGGAGCTAAATCTGCCCGGCTCACATCTGAAGGACGCTGAAGCGCCCTGGTTACAGCTCGTTTCAGTGGGCTTTAGCATTCAGCCCGATGGTTCACCGTCGGGCGGTTGACTTTATTGACTCAACTCCCGCTCTGCTGCAGCAATAATCCGCGTTAATTCTTTTTGTTGGGCTGTGCTCAATGGCTCTGGGTGGTGATTCTTCAAAATCCAATCGGTTTTTTCCCTGGCAACTTCCAGCGGGTCGCGATAACTGCCATCCACATCTGGGATATACACCACTTCTGAAAAATCCATTTTGCGGAAATTCTGGCGGGTGTGTTTCTCCCTAAGAAAATGGCCGCGCGGTCCCACCGATTGAATGACTTCTAAAGCCATGTTATCGGAATTGGTTTCCACCCCCGCCGCGGATTGCCGAACATTATTATAAATATCTGTTTCCAAAACCAAGGCCTCGGGGTATAGCAGGGTGCTGCCGCGCAGCAATCCGATTCCGCTGCCGGTTTCCGCGCCACATAAGGCACCCAGTAACTGGCTTTTGCCACCCGCCTTGCCATTTTCCCAACCCAATCCATGGGCATCCGATCCACCCCCGCCCATTGCGGCCAAAGTGGGGACACCCCACATGTGCGCCAGCTCAACCCCAATCGCATAGACGTGACTGTCATGACTGTAGTATGCGCCCGTACGGGGATGCGTCATGCCGGGCATGAAGGAATGGTATATGGGGGCTCCCGGATACGCCATTTGGACTAAGACCATGGCGGAGACAATTTCAGCATCTCCTTGGGATATCGTGCCCTCAATTGTGGCCGGTCCCGTTGAGCCCGAATTCGGCATAGACATAAAACCAACCGGGATTCCGGCCTCAGCGGCCAGCAGGGAAGCATCCATGCTTTCGGCATCGTGGGCTAGGGGGGCGATGGTGCAAGTCAATAATTAGAGCGGGGGGCGTTTCCGCATTTCTGCTTCGCTGCTCGCGACGACTTTGGCCATTTCGATTGCATATTTGGTGGTAATTTCATCTACCAGGGTCGGAGTTTGAACGTGTTTAACAGTGTTGTTGAAGGACGCGTCTAACTCATGGAGCGAGGGCGAAATCGGATGATCTTGGGCGCTGACCATGGGCCAATAAAAACTGATCGAAGCGAGATAATCCGATATTCGGGCCGATTTAGCCACATCGTCTTTGATGGAAGCGCGCAGCTCGCGGGTCTCATAATCGATGGTCTGGGTTCCGGTGCCATCGGTCGCCAAATATGTGCCCGGCTGGGATAAATCAAGATCGAAAGCTGCTGTGCGTCCCCCCAGGGTGTAGTAGCGCGGGGCCTTTGAGAGGGCCGCCAGGATCACATCGGGCGAAAGCTTGACGATCTGGGTATCAAAATTGACATCCGCCCCATGTTGGGCGTAGATTTTTAACGCTCGTTCGGAGGGACAGTAGAAACCCGTCTCCCCGAGGATCCTAAAGGTGTTGGATTTGAACTTCTCGAGTTGCTCAGGTCTGAGAATCTGAACTTGATAGCCAGGAACGATCGGTTCAATTGGGGGTGTTTGATTGGTCATTTATTCTCCGCAACTACATTAGATTTTGATTCTGCATTGGCGTTGCCTGGGTGTCTGACAAATCGAACAAAAACCCACCGCAGAGTCGCAGGGAACGCTGAGAATCTTGCTTGTTTCTAGAGAAAAACTCTGTGAGCTCTGCGTCTTCGCGAAGCATACCCTTGGGGTACTGCGGTGAAATTGCTAATATTGTCAGTCAATCAGTAAGCATGGCTGTAATTTCGTCAATTCTATTTTGAGCAAAAACAGACTGCACTCAGAAACGATTCATCGAACTATTTTTGGAATGTTCAATGTGTTTCCTCATCGCTTCTTGGGCTCCTGATTTATCGCGCTGCCGTAATCTATCGATGATTTCATAATGTTGGATGGCCGCCGCCGCAGCTACATTGATGCGAGCAATATGGGGGTCATATCCCAACACGAGTTCCGATTCGTTCTGGAGTTTATCCACCATGGCCGCCAATCGCTGATTTCCTGAGGCGCGCGCGATGATGAGATGAAAATCCAAATTAAGCGCATAGCCGTCTTGATAGGAGTGGGATGAATTTTCGGACTGCAAGCTGATTACCAATTCTTTTTCCAAGCGGTTATTTTCTTCCAGCAAGCGGATATCGTCATCTGTAATTCTTTCCGCGGCCAACCCGGCGGCTTCCACCTCTAAGATGTTCCTGAGATGGAAGATTTCCACCATGTCATGGACCGAGATAGATTTGATCTGATAGCCAAATTTCGGCAGGGGTTCAATCAATCCTTCCGATGTCAAAATCACTAATGCTTCTCGGATGGGGGTTCGGCCCACTCCGAATGATTCAGACAACTCCGCTATGCTGAAAATTTTGGCCGCTTCCAATTGGCCCAAAATAATGGCTTTCTTGATATCCTGATAGGCTTTATCGGTTTTCGTTTTCGATTTTGGCATAGTTGATGACCACACTCCCAAAAGGAAAAATCCTAATATATTAGTAATATATTAGGATTGTAACGCGAGAATATTGAATTTACAAATTATCTTTGGTCATATCTTTAGTGATTTTCTTCAGGTAAGCGTTTTCCGGTTGAACCAATAATTTGCGCTCAAATTCAGTAAATCACGAATCCAAAGATTTAACGTCATTGCGAACGAAGTGAAGCAATCTTCCCCTTGGAAATCAGATTGCTTCGGCAAAAAACTGCCTCGCAATGACGTTAACAACTCATAAAGGTGGTCAACTGAAATTGATTTATAGGCTATTTAGCGCATTTTTTAGGGTGGCCATTAGCAAATCGGCATGATCTGTCTGAAAAACAATCGGGGGGCGGATTTTTAGGGTCGCGTAATTGGACCCAGTAGTTCCAATCAACACTCCATTTTCACGCATATGATTCATAATGCGATCTGCCATATCTGGATTCGACTCTCCGTCGGGCGTAACGATATCAATGCCCTGGAGCAGCCCGGCCCCATGGATTTCCCCAATTATGGAGTACTCCTGCTGTAATCGAACCAACTCCTTTCTTAAATAGCGGCCAACTTCGCGGGCATTCGTTTGCAATTGCTCGGTTTCAATCACTTCCAGGACAGCTAACCCTGCGGCACAAGAAACCGGATTGCCCCCAAAAGTATTGAAATACTCCATTTCAGTGGCCATAACCTCCGCTATTTCTGGGCGGGTGACCACGGCGGCCAGGGGGTGTCCGTTCCCCATTGGTTTCCCCAACGTTACGATGTCGGGGATCACCTCATCATATTGAAAACCCCAAAAATGCTCACCAAGACGCCCAAACCCTCCCTGGACTTCATCCGCGACGCACAAGCCGCCTGCATCCCGGGTTTTAGCAAAAAGCGTCTGAAGATAACCCTCCGGCGGCGTGTAAATGCCATCGGTCACAAACGAGGTATCCAGGATCAGCATTGCGGGATCATGGCCGTGCTGGGCTAAAGCCATAATCGCATCTCCGCTGCCCGAATCCGGCTGGCGAAAGGTAGTGTCAGAAGTGGGTGCCAATAGGGTTTGTACATGGGACGGCATTTGCGCCCTAGCAATACTTTCAGGGCTGAACTGCTTGGTGGCCGTGCCGCTCCCATGATACGCGAGCTTGGTAATCAGAGCCCCACTGTGGCCGGATACCAGTTTCGACATCTGCCAGGCGAGTTCGTTGGCTTCGGAGCCCGAACAGACAAACATGCAAACACTTAAGGGTTCCGGCATCCGGCTGGTGATCTGTTCGGCTAATTCCAAGATCAGCCCATGCATATAGCGTGAGCTGGTATTAAGTTTTCGAGCTTGATTGGCTATGGCATTAACGACATGGGGATGGCAGTGCCCGACATGGGAGACATTATTATAAGCGTCCAGGTAGCGGTGGCCATCAATGTCATATAACCAAACCTCCTCGCTGCCAACCATATGCAGGGGCTGATCGTAAAATAAATATTCGCAGGGACCCAAAAGGCGCGCCCTTCGGGCTAAATGCGATTGGCGGGATTCTCTTTCCCCCTTTGGTTTTCGGCTCGCTGCTTTTTCTTCCCATAGTCCACAGACCCGGAAGAATTTCCGAGTGACATCTTTGGAATTCAATGCTCTCCAGGCTTCCAGGGTGGCCCAGGTTTTATCGACGCCCCCGGTGATATAGGCTCGATTTTCTGGGTGCAGGGTCACTCGCCAGGCTGCGATGACATTTAGCATCGTCAATCGGGCCGCGATCAAATCGTAGAGCACGCGCAGTTCGGCAGCTTCAAGTGGAATGATTTCATGGTAACCCGCGATGACTTCAGCCGCCGCTCTTACAAGGTCATTGTGACCGCGCAGCATCTGAGCGACCGTAGTGGCTAAATCAACAATCAGGGGTGTGTGGGTTAAATCCCCAAAATCAATCAGACCCACAATCCGTCCGGGGTCATTCTCGGCCACAACGATATTGTCGGGCGTTAAGTCGTTGTGAACAATTTGAGCGCGTAATTTTGGTATCTGGGGCAGCACCTGCTGATCAAAGCGATCCAAAAAGTAGCTGGCCAGTTCATGGTGACCGGCATCCGTAATATGCGGCAAATACTGTCTGAGCTTTGCAGTGTGTTTCAAATCCCAAAGCAGTTCATATTTCGCTCCGTGATGGAAGAAGCCTCTCAAACTCTGGGTGAGTTGGGCCAGACTGATTCCCATTGGACGCAGCAGTGCCTGTTCGGTAGGGGCGTCCTCTGGAGGGGTACCTGGTAGGTAAGTTAGAATGCGAACGGAATGCTTCAGACCTTCCTTGGTTTGCACCTGCTCAATTGCTAATCCATTTCGGGATAAAAAGACTTTCGGTACCGGGAGATCGGGGTTCGTCAGCGCGATATGTTCCAACGCTTTGACCTGCATATCGATCATCGCCAGATCCTCAGCGCTATTGGCGATTTTAATTACATATTGAGCCCCGGTTTTCGTTTTGAGTCGGAAGTTCTGATCGCGCTCACTATCGAGGGGAGAGAGTGCACCTGTTAAACCAAAATACTTTTTGGCAATCTCATTAACTTCTCCATCGGAAAAGCTTGGGGCCGGGGTCTCTAACAGATCGTCTTGATAATGACTTTGATTTTCGGTTGGCATAAAACATCTCCACTCTTAGTATGATGGAACACTAGGAATAACGGTTTTACGATCTGGGATCTTTCACGTAGAATTTAACCATTACAAAACCAATTGCAGATAGGATCAGCGCGGTCATGAACATCGTGGGATAACCCCATAATTTCACGATTCCACCCCCGATGATGGGGGCGGCCAATAAAAATGGCCCGGTGAGGGTTTTGGACATCCCGATACAAGTGGGGCGATCGGCTTCAGCCCCAAATTCCATGGCGATATTTTGATCGGCGATGTATTCACCGGCGTGCGCAAAACTCATTAGCCCAAATACAATATAGAGGCCCCAAATTGAATCAACCCATATTAGGCCCCCCAGCCCCGTTATCAAAACTAGATTGCAAATCTCGATGACCCGCTTATACCCATCCTTATCCCCGATGGTGCCCCAAATCCCATAACCGATAATCTCGGAAATGAGCATCACCCCCGTAAAAACGGCCGAATACGACAGGGGCAAGTTGAATTTCTGGATGCCATACACGGTGACAAATCCCATTCCCATAAAACTGAGGAAAAGAAAGGCCCGGTTGACCAGAAACATCGCAAAGTTCTTGTCTCTCGATAGGATTTGTTTGATGCGTTCCCATAGATTGATGGTATCCGTGGACGCCTCTCGCCTGATCTCCGGTTCAATATTTAAAGTTAGGAATATGTATGAGATCGCTACACAAATAAATCCGATCAAAAACATAAAGGCGTAATTTAGAGGATAGACAACTTTAGCCAGCAGCAAACCGGCAATCAGAGCCCCCAATAACCCCATCGATTTTCCTAAAATCAATGAGAATCCCCAATAACGACCGCGATGCGAAACCGGGATGACCGTGGCGATTAATTCTTGCCAGGGTAAGGCTACCAATCCAGCCGAAAAAACCTTGATTCCATATATGACTAAAAACAAGATAACCGCAACATTCGGATTGAGTTTTAAAATGAAAAATGCACCCAGGGCCAGGAGTAAATAGGGCAATCGGTCAAAAATACCCAACTTCATCACCAGGGGCAGCCGCCGATTCCGACCTTCTAAATACCTGGCCAGGAACAACTGCGGCAAAAACCAGCCAGCTCCTTCCAGGGCGGGGATCAAACCGATCACTAGGGGCGAATCGGTCAACGTACTCATAAATACGGGCAAGATGGTGTACGCGGCGGCAAAGCTATCGCCGAAGAACCAGAATCCGGCATCCATGATGTTGGCGAAAAAATTGCGTCGAAAGTTTTTAACAACTTCGGGGTTTAGCGTGTGAGCGTTGGGAATGACGAAGAAGTTTTTCATAAAATTATGTATAGCTCAACAGTAGCTGTATTCATTTTTCACCGCGGAGACGCGGAGTTCGCAGAGTTTTTCTCAAGAAAAATTATGAATCTTTGCGTCCTTTGCGGCTCTGCGGTGTCAATCTTCTGTTGATTACGGCAGTTTTTCATATCATTTTAGGATTTCAACCGTTTATTGAGCGGATCATAGGCCGCTTCTTCCAATACAGTCGCCGGACAACGCTGGCCGAGAATTTCGATCTCGAAAGTAGTTCCTGGGACTGCGTATTCTGGAGGGACATAAGCAAAGGCCAGACTTTTTTCAACCGCATAGCCATAGGCCCCGGAGGTGGTCACCCCGATCACTTTATCGCCAGCGAGGACGGGTTCAGCCCCCCGGACTTCGGCATCTTCGGTCATCACTTCAACATAAGCGATATTCCAGGCCAGTTTTTCTTGTTGACGCTGGAGCAGCGCCTCCCGTCCGATGAAATCTCCTTTATCGAAATCGATAAACCGTTCCATCCCCGCCTCGATCAGAGTGATCTCATTAATTAATTCCACGCCCCAGGAGTAATAGGCCTTTTCTTTGCCCAAGCTGCTGAGGGCATACATCCCAAAATCGGCAATGCCGAATTCTTCACCCGCGGCCCAAACGGCATCATAGACAGCTTCCAAGTGCTCGATCGGCATATAGAGTTCCCAACCCAATTCGCCGACATAATTGATCCGCAGCGCCAACACGGATACACCTGCAACTTCGATTTCTTGCCCAGTGAGCCAGGGAAAAACTGCATTGCTCAGATCCGCAGTTGTGATTTTGGAGAGTAGCTGGCGACATTTTGGTCCGGCTAAGACCAAAGTGCCCCAATCATTCGTGATATCTTTGATCTCTACTTCTTCATGATCTAGTTTGCGCTGGGTAAGTTGATCGTTGTTGGGGAGGTTGGCGGCTGCGGCTGAGAGTAGAAAAAAGCGCTCAGAATCGAGTCGCGTAACCGTATATTCGCTTTCAATTCGCCCCTGCTCAGTCAGGCCATGAGCCAATTTGATCCCGCCATTTTTTTGCGAAACCCGATTGGCCAAAACGCGGTTTAGGAAAAATTCTGCATCTGGGCCAGTGACTTCGTGTTTGGTGAAGCTGGACAAGTCTAAGACCCCCACCCGCTCCCGGACAGCCCGGCATTCAGCCCCAACGACGTCGAAAATATTATTGCGGCGAAAACTGAGTTCTTCCTCCCGGTCATCCAGATTAAACCACTTGGGGCGCTCCCATCCAAAAGTCTCGGCAAATTGGCCCCCTTTCGCCTTGAGTTTTTCATAAAGGGGGCTGGTACGCGCCGGACGACCTGCGGGGCGTTCTTCTCCGGGGAGGTGGAGTTGATACATGAAGGTGAAATCTTGATGGGCTTTGGCGCGGGCATATTCGTGGTCGGCGTAGGGTCCAAAACGACGCGGGTCGACTCCGACCATATTGATTTCGGCAGCCCCGTGCATCATCCATTGGGCCAAATACTTTCCGGCCCCGGCCCCTTGTCCGATTCCCATATTCTGCCCGCAACTGAGCCAAAAATTGCGTAATCCGGGTGCAGGCCCCACTAAGGGGTTATGATCCGGCGTACGGGGATTAGCCCCATTGATAACCCGCATAATCCCGGCCTCAGCAAAGATGGGCATCCGCTCCATGACGCGCTCTAATCCGGGCATGATGACTTCAAAGTCGGCGGCAAAGAGTTCGCTCTCCGATTCCCAATCCTGTTCTGAACCGTACCAGGCTTCTTGGGTCCCCGTGCGTTCATAAATCCCGATCAAACCCGAGTCCTGTTCCTGGCGATAATAGGCATTTGGATAGGGGTCGCGCATAACGGGGATTTCCTCGGCGCGGTCGATAAATTCCTTGATTGGTTCAGTGACGAGATATTGGTGTTTCATACTCGTGATGGGGAGGTTGAGGCCCACCCAGGCCCCAATCCGGGCAGCATAGCAACCGCCGGCGTTGACTACGTGTTCACAAGTGAACGTCCCTTGTTCGCTGATCACCTGCCACTCCCCGGTAGGGAGGCGCTTAATGTCTGTAACGCGATTATGGCGAATGATGGTCGCGCCCATGTTTTTGGCTGCGATCGCCATAGCATTGGTCACCCCAGCCGGATCGACGTAGCCATCATCTAATGTCCACGCCCCCGCCAGCACACCATCTAGATTGATGAAGGGATTGAGTTTTCGAATCTCTTCCGGACCGATAATTTCCATCCGGAAGCCAATATTTTTCGAGATGCCTTCAACTCGCCTTAAATTGTCCAGCTCTTCTGGGGTGGTTGCCAAACGAATACCGCCGACGCCGTGCCAGCCGGTGGCTTGGCCGGTCATTTGCTCTAATTTTGGGTAAAGAATATTGCTGTATTGTTGGATTTTGGCAACGTTGTAGTCCCCGGTGAAATTCGGGCATTGCCCGGCCGCATGCCAGGTGGAACCGGAGGTTAATTCCGCCTTTTCGATGAGCACACAATCCGTCCACCCGTCTTCGGCGAGATGATACAACAACCCGACCCCCATAATGCCGCCGCCAACGATAACCACGCGGGCCTGTGATTGCATAATAATCTCCAAATATTGCCTAATATTACGTTTGAATGAAGAGTATTCCCGAAAATTCACCCTTCGATACGCTTCGCTACTCAGGATGCTTGCTTAGTAACATGAGTTACTGGATAGGAAAGCGGTTGCTGGCAGCAACTGCTTTCCGGTGGGAATCAGTGAATGGGCGAAAAGCCCCATTTCTCCATCATAAATTTTACGGCGCGGCCAAAATAACCCCGCAATGGCCGCGGGCCAGTCCAGGGGATCTTGCGATTGACGATGAAATGGTCGGTGAAGTGATTCTTTTCACCAGTCATGAGGTCAGCAATGATCCGGCCGGCGGTTTGGGTCGAGGGGACTCTCTCGCTGAAGCCGACGCCGAAATAGATGTTGCGATGATCACCCATCACGCCTATCGATGGAATGCGTCCTAAAGTGTAAGCCGTGGTGCCGCCCCAGGTATGATCAATTTTAATTCCTTCGAGCTGGGGGAAAAAATCAAACAGGTTCTGTTTGATTCGCTGAGTTACAGATTTGTCATTCCCGGAACTAATTTGATCATTGTCATAATAAACAAAATCTAAGCCACCCATGAGAATGCGACCGTCCGCGGTGGGGATGCTGTAGCTGTATAGGGCGCGTAAATCCGATAACCCGACACAATTTTCCCACCCAACGGATTCCCATTGGCGATTACTAAGTGGTTCGGTAACAATTTGATGCACAGCGACCGGAAAAACCCGATCCTTGAAAAAGCCAAGTTTATGCGCATAGGCATTTACGGCGATCACCACGACTGGGGCTTGGATATCACCCAACTCGGTGTCAATGTGATGGATTTTTCCAGGCGCGATCCGAGTTACCACCGTCCGCTCGCGCACTTCAACGCCGCATTCTTCCACAACCTTTTTCATCCCGCGGGCGAGTTTGGCGGGGTTGAGCGTGGCACCGTAAGGCATTTTGAGACCGGCGACAAAGTTGGGCGAGTTTATCTCACTTTTGAGATCATCCCCAGAAAGCAAGGTCGACTCTAGGCCAAAAGATTTAAGTTCGGCTTGGTAGGTTTCTAATTCGCGGGTTTGTTTGGTATCCATGGCGACATCCAGCATGCCGTTTTCACAGAATTCGCACTCAAGGTCATGTTCGGCAATCACCGTTTTTATTTGGTTGATACCATAAGATGAAACTTCCCAATCTTTTTGACGGCGGTCCGGATCCTTTTGGGTCCAATCCAATAGGCTGGTCGCAATGCAAAAGCCCCCATTCCGTCCGCTGGCGCCATAACCACAGCAGGCGCCCTCCAGGATGACAATTTTTTTGTCGGGGAATTTTTGCTGGATATTGTAAGCCGCCGATAACCCCGTAAAACCACCACCCACGATGACGATATCGGCCTTATGGCTGCCGCGCAGGGGCGCATTGATTTTCTGATTCTCGAGATCGACGGTTTTGAACCAGTAGTTGTCGATAAAATACTCGTAGAGGTCGGGAGGTCTGAGATTCTTCTTCCAATTGTGGGTGCGAGAGAAATATTTCAATGTTTTTCTCCGTTAAGTAGTCCGTCTCACAAATAAATTGAGAAAGAGAGATAATTCAGATTGCTTCACCCTACGGGGTTCGCAATGACGTTAATCTAATTTGTTATGAGACGTCTAGTTAAGTGCTTGTCGGAAAGTGTCGAAAATTTACGTCACTGCGATGGTCTGAACGAAGTTCATTTGAGCGAAGCAGTTTGAATGCCAGTCTAGTAGATTGCTTCGTCGGCGGAGTAAGTCCTGAGCTTGTCGAAGGGCCTCCTCGCAATGACATAATTACAGAGCTTTCCAGAGATTATCAAAACTCCGCCGCGCGGAATACTTCTTGCCCGGCAACCATGGTTAGCAAAACTTTGGTCTTGGATATCTCACTTGAGGGCAGTTCAAACAGGTTTTGGTCCAACACGATCAGGTCGGCCTGTTTGCCGACTTCCAGAGATCCGATTTCATCTTCGAGGAAATTGGCATAGGCCCCATTGTAGGTGTAGCTGGCGATCATATCCTCCAGGGAACAGCGTTCTTCGGGGAACAGGATTTCGCCGGATGTTTTCGTGAGGGGCAAGCGCGTGATCCCTTTTTGAATCGCGATCAGGGGGTCAAACGGGATCGTCACCGGGAAGTCGCTGGCGGAGGCCACGACCACCCCGGCGTCAATAAAACTTTGCATCGGATACTGTTTGTCGGCGCGCGCTTTGCCGAGGTAGGGGAGGGCCAACTCTTCATAATAATCATCCACGCTGAACCAGAATGGTTGGGGTAGGCCGACCAGGTCCAATTCTTTGAAGCGGAGGATATCTTCGGGTTCCACCAATTGGAGGTGAGTGACCATATGCCGGGCATCCCGCGCCCCGTGGGATTTTTGAGCGCCCTCCAGGGCATCCAATGTGATCCGGGCTGCGGCGTCACCGATGACATGGACATGGATTTGGATTTTTTCTTTCTCCAAGGCCACGGCAGCCGGATTGAGTATCTCCGGGGGCCAAATGGGTTCGCCGCGGAAATCCGGGCGGTGAGCATAGGGTTCGAGCAAATAGGCGGTGCCACCTTCTACGACTCCATCGACGAATATTTTGGCTGCGTTGGTTTGGAAATAAGGATGCTTATTTTCCGCGCGTTCGGCCACCACCATTTCAACCTGGGGTGCCAGGTCTTGATCAGGGTGTAGGGTGATCGAGCCGCGGAACCGCATGGTGAGTTGTTCATCTTGAGCGAGAGCATTGAAGGCCGCAATGGTGGGCTGATCGACCATCGAATCGTGTGAAAGGGTGATCCCGGCCTGGGCGGCCATTTCTTGATACGCCAGGAGGGCATTTTTTCGTTCTTCCAGGGTGTAATCGGGTAACGCCTCCCGGATCAAATTCATGGCCGTCTCGCGCAAGGTGCCGCTGGGTTCACCGGTTTCGGGGTGGCGTTCGATCCGGCCGCCATCGGGATCGGGGGTTTCGGCAGTGATGTGGGCCCATTCCAGCGCTACCGAGTTAACCCACATGGAATGGCCATCATACGAAACCAGGGCAATGGGTTGCTGCGGAATCAAGGCATCTAAAGTTTCCTTACTTGGCCCCAGCGCGTCGTAATACGAATCCGTCCAGCCGCTGCCGCGGTAAACATCTTTGTCAGGATGCTGGGTGACATATTCCCCGATCACTTCGGTATATTTTTGGGCTGATTCCAGGTTATACAGGCTGATATTGCCGACCAAGTCCATCGCATGGGAGGGATGGGCATGCGCATCGACAAATCCAGGCAAGACCATTATCCCATCCAGGTCGATAACGGTTGTTTCTGCACCGATAAAAGCCCCCACTCCGGCCATATTCCCAACATACGTGATTTCTTGTCCGGAAATTGCGATGGCCTCAGCCCAATTACGATTTTGATCAACGGTGTAAACTGCGCCATTTTTTAGAACCAGGTCAGCTATTTGAGGGGTCATGATAAAGTCTCCTAAGGATTTTTCTACATTTTGCGCCTTAGCTTCTCCACGTCTCTACGTTAAGATGGTGGCTTCATTATAAGACGGATTATATCATGCTGATTTCTGGATCATAAATAAAATGTAAAAAAACTTCCGAATCTGAAATATAAATATTCTTTGATTGACATTTCGGAAAATTTACGTTATCTTATAAACGGGATGAATACCTTTACTGCTCTTTATCGAAGTTTCATTGGTGGGGCCTATGTATAAACCTGATGAATTTGATTGGAAAATAATAACGTTACTCAATGAGGATGGTCGCATGCCTAGTGCGGAGATTGCGCGTAAGTTGGGGACAGTCTCGGCTCGGACGGTGACCAATCGAATTAATGCTCTGATCGAACACGGTATCATCAATATTCGCGCCGTGGTCGACCCCGAAGCGGTGGGTTATGGGGTCATGGCCGATGTTTTTGTCGAAGTCGAACCGGGGCGGGTGCGCGAAGTCGCTAAACTGGCCGCCGAATTCCCCCAAAGCAGTTATGTCGCTTGTGCTACCGGCGAATCAGACGTCAGTATTTCCTTGCGGGTTCGTAATATTGAAGAACTCTTCGATTTTATTACCGAAAAAATTGGCAAAATTCCTGGGGTTCGGCGAACCCAATCTTATCTCCTCCCCCTAAAAATTAAGGATCTCGATACCTGGCTACCGCCAGAGGTTCAGGCTGCTTGTGTTGATCCTGATGTAGAAAAATCTAGGGCCTAACAACCTGTGTGAAGTGGAGCGGGATATCCCGTTCTGTAGAAAGTTTTTAGTCCAAGCAAAAAAACATAACCAACCGATAAAGGAGGAAGAAATGTTGAAATTTGGACACTTCAAGAAATTGATCCTGGTGGTCACTTTCGTATTGTTGGCTGGGCTCATCTTTGGGTGTGCACCCCAAGAGACCCTGGAAGAACCGGTCGTCGAAGAGCCGGCTGCAGAAGAACCAGCAGCGGAAGAACCGGCAGCAGAAGAGCCGGCCGAGGAACCGATGGCTGAAGAACCCGCTGCTGAAAAAACCAGCATCACCATTCTCATTCCGGATAATCCCTCTGAATTCCATGGATATGGCGCGGGTACCGGCTTTGAAGAAGTAATCAGCGAGCTGGTCATGCTTTCAGTATCAGAAATTGATGACCAAGGAAACTACTTCCCCGAATTAGCCACTGAAATTCCCACCGTTGAAAATGGCGGCGTGGTCATGGATGAAGAAACCTGGGAGGTAGTCGTTACCTGGAATCTGCGCCAAGATATCTACTGGGAAGATGGCGAGCAGGTTAACGCCGATGATGTCCTCTTCACCTGGGATGCCTGGGTGGCCGCTGAAATCTGGTCGGGAGACTTAGATGCGACTGAATATGTGAAAAAGATTGATGATTTCACGATCGAAGTAAAATACTATTATCCTAACCCTCAATACGCAACTCACTTTGGTGGCGAAGATTTCCCGATCTTTGCGGAGCACTACTGTGATGCCGAAGCAGGATACTGGGAGTGGAATTGCAACCGTGAACCTTTGAGCAACGGCCCCTATACACTTGAAGAATGGGTCGCGGATGACCACCTGACCTTTGTGCGTAACCCCAACTACTATGATGCGCCCAAACCGTACATCGACGAAGTGATTCTCAGGATCGTTCCCGAAGAATCTGTGAAGCGCGCCATGATGGATGAAGGTGACGCCGATGTCCATTACTGGCCTGCTGAGAACAATGCCCTGGTCTACATGGAAGAAGGCAATGGTACCAAATACTCCGTGTCACCCACCGAGCGTTGGATTATGAAAATATTCCCCAACACCAAGGCGAGAGGTGATACACCCGGCGAGGAAACGATACCTCATCCAATCCTGGCAGATAAGCGGGTTCGTCATGCGCTGCGAATGGCCATTGACGTGGATACCATTATCAATGATATCTTCCTGGGATTCGGCGAACCGGTCTGGTCTGAATTTTTCCGGCCGCCATTCGAAGATAGCTGTGGCATCCCCCGACCAGCTTTCGATATGGAAGGCGCAAAGGCGTTGATAAAGGAAGCTGGCTGGGAAGATACCGATGGCGACGGTGTTAATGAATGTCATGGCTGTCTGCATGCCGAAGAAGGCGACTTAATGACCATGGAATTCATGATCTACGCTGAATACGGCGAGACTCTGGAATTTGCACACCAATTCATCGCCGAAGCCTGGGCCAATCTCGGTGTGCAGACCGAGCTTTCGATTGTTGAAGGCGCGGTCTTGTGGGCCCAAGTAGAAGATGGCGGAATTGAGTTGGCTGGCAATTTCGATATCAATATGTGGGACAATGGTTATTCGGGAGTTGATATAACCGGCTACCTGTGGGATTACTATTACTATGCCTCCGATAGCGAATGGAACTTAGCCAATTGGACCGGCGAGGAAGCTGAAACCGTTGCAGCCTATATTGATGAGCTCTATACGGTAGATGAAGAATATCGTATGGAAGTCTTTTGTGAAATTGCCTTGATCCTCGAAGAGGAGTTACCGGCATTTGAGCTTTTCTCAACTCTCGAGATGTTTGGCCTTTCAGATCGGCTAGAAGGTGTGAAGCCCACGGCTTTTGATATCTTGACCTGGAATGTTGCTGAGTGGACTGTCACTGAGTAAGTTCTTGAAAATTTTTGAATAGATAGATTAATGGGAGGGGTTCAATACTTGAACCCCTCTCCTGTTCAATGGTAGAAAGGTGTGTTTATGGGACAATATATCGTTCGGCGTTTGCTTCAGGCCATCCCAATGCTATTAATTGTGAGCATTCTGCTGTTTGCGCTGGTAAATTTGGCACCCGGTGGACCGTTGTCCCAATTTAGCCGTTCGCGGCGGATGACTGAAGAAAGAGCAGAAGCACTCAAGCGGCAATTCGGTTTAGATAAGCCGCTGCCAGTTCAATATATTGTCTGGCTGATCGGAAACGACTGGATGGCAATTGACACCGACGGCAACGGCATCACCGATAGTTACGGCACTCGCAAAGGTGTTCTGCGGGGAGATTTTGGCTTCTCTTATCAAAATCGCGAACCCGTCTTGCCCCAAATCATGGATCGGCTGCCCAATACCGTCTATCTGATGGGGATTACGTTAATCGTGGTGGCGATTATCGCCATTCCAGTTGGCATCATTTCTGCAATTAAACAGTACTCCGCTTTTGATATCACAGTTACGACTTTATCATTTATGGGGCAAGCCATCCCTGAATTCTGGCTAGGTTTGATCCTGATCTTGGTATTTTATTTAACCCTGGACAACCCCTTCACCGGAGATTCTCTGCTACCGGGGGGCGGGATGTACACCATTGGCGCAGAGTTTTCCCTGGTGGATCGGATCCGACACTTGATCCTGCCGGTTTCATTGGGCGTGGTGGGTTGGGTGGCCTGGTGGTCGCGTTTCCTGCGATCCAGCATGCTGGAGGTCATCAACCAGGATTATATCCGTACCGCCCGAGCCAAGGGACAGAACGAAAGAAAAGTCCTTTATCGGCATGCGCTTAAAAATGCACTTATTCCATTAGTAACCATGATTATGATCGATTTTCCCTATGTTTTTACCGGCGCAATCGTTGTTGAACAGATATTCTCCTGGCCAGGCATGGGGCGAATGTATTACGACGCGGCCACCGGCAGGGATTATCCGATGTTGATGGGCGTCCTAATTCTGGGATCGGTTGTAATCCTGCTGAGCAACCTAACGGCAGATATCATCTATGCGTATCTGGATCCCCGCGTCCGTTATGATTGAAAGATTTTTGACTCATTGAGGAGTTCTAGTATTTTATGGCTATGAAACCTGAGGAACAAAACATTACGCTGAAACCCCCTGATACTATGGGTGCCCTGGTCTGGAGGCGATTTCGCCGCCATCCTGGCGCGATGGCCGGTGCGATCATCCTGATCATTCTGATTATAGCGGTGTTATCGGCTGGATTATCCCCTTACGACCCCGAGAAATCAGATATTAAGAACAGGTTTCAACCCCCTTCCAGCAGCAATTGGTTTGGGACAGACGGCTTAGGCCGGGATGTTTTGGTCAGAGTCCTTTATGGGGGGCGGGTGTCCTTATCGGTCGGGTTTTTGGTTGTGGGAATCTCACTCAGTATCGGGGTGCCAGTCGGTTCTGCCGCCGGTTATTTTGGTGGGTGGGTGGACGGTTTCCTGACAAAAGTTATCGATGCAACTATGTCCCTGCCGGCTTTGATGTTCATGATCCTACTCGCCGCGATCCTGCGTGAAATCGATCTACCCTTTTTGAAAAGCAATTCCAGGTTAACGATTTCGCTGGTATTGGGCGTTTTGTCCTGGCCGACTTCCGCCCGGTTGGTTCGAGCCATTTTCCTGACCTTCCGTGAGATGGAATATGTCACTGCCGCCAAAGCGCTGGGCGCCTCGAATTTGCGCATCATCGTCAGTGAGATTCTGCCGAATGGGTTAGGCCCAATCATTGTTGAGTCCACCCTGGGCATTGGTTATGCCATCATGGAAGAGTCAACCTTATCGTTTCTCGGTTTTGGGATCATGCCGCCGACGCCCAGTTGGGGGAATATGTTAGATAATGCCCAGGAGCACCTTTCCCAGTATCCCTGGTTAGCGATCTTTCCGGGATTAATGATCTTCCTGACCATCATCTCGATCAATTATATTGGAGATGGATTACGGGATGCCCTCGATCCCTACAAGATCCTGGCTCAAATTGATGATTAGACAAGGCGTTAGCATATCAACCTCGGAGGAGAGATAATTGACTGAAATAGCTGATCAATTCTTATTAGAGATCAAGGGAATGAAAACCTATTTTTACACCGAAGATGGGGTTTTAAAAGCGGTGGATGGTGTTGATTTTAATGTCAAAAAAGGTGAGATTCTTGGATTAGTAGGGGAATCGGGGTGTGGCAAAAGCGTTACCGCCTTATCGATCATGCAATTGATCAGAAACCCAGGAAAAATTGTTGAAGGCGAGATCAAGTTTGGATCGACCAATCTGCGAGAATTATCCCTGGAAGAAGTCCAGAAAATTCGCGGCAACAAGATCTCGATGATCTTTCAGCAACCCCAATCCAGTCTAAATCCGGTCATTAATGTCGGTGACCAATTGGCGGAAGTCTTTGAAATTCACGCTGGGATGAGCTCGGATGAAATGTGGGATCAATCCGTAGAACTCCTACGAATGGTTGGTATCCCAGATCCGGAACAAAAAGCGCATGCCTATCCCCATGAGATGTCTGGTGGCCAGGCTCAGCGGGTGATGATCGCCATGGCATTGGCGATGGGGCCTGAGCTTCTCATCGCGGACGAACCTACCACAGCTTTGGATGTCACCATCCAAGCCCAGATCCTGGACTTGATGCGGGATTTAAGAAATAAGTTGGGGACTGCTGTGATCCTGATCACGCATGACTTGGGTGTGGTGGCTGAGATGGCCGACTGGGTCGCTGTAATGTATGCTGGCCAGATCGTTGAACAAGCCGCGGTGGCACCCTTATTTGAAAAACCGCTGCATCCCTATACCAGAGGCTTGATCAATTCTATACCCATCCTGGGAGAGACCAAACACCGCCTGGCGGATATCGAGGGAACTGTTCCAAATCTAGTCAACTTGCCCCCAGGGTGTAATTTTGCCCCGCGCTGTAAAGCCAGAGTTGAGCAAGGATTAACCATCTGTGATGAGGTCAACCCAGATCTAGATGAGATTTTACCAGAGCACGTTGTTCGGTGCTGGTTGTATCACGATTATGAAAATCATAAAGCACCCTTGAAGCCCTAACGCCTTAAAAATATAACCGGTAGACTGAAAATAAATCATATGACACAAGATAAATCTGAAAATCGCAACGGAGATATGGTAATCGTCAAAGACCTGGTGAAGTATTTCCCGGTCCGAGGGGGTGTGCTCAGAAGAATAGTGAACTGGGTCCAGGCAGTAGATGGGGTCAGCTTTACAATTCGAGAAGGAGAAACATTAGGACTGGTGGGGGAATCGGGCTGCGGAAAATCCACTGTTGGTCGCACCATCCTTAACTTGCTAGAGCCTACGAGTGGATCGGTGGAATTTGACGGTACTCGAGTTTTTGATCTTCAGAAGAAGGATCTGAAACCGCTGCGAAGAGATATGCAGATTATCTTCCAAGATCCATACGCCTCCCTAAACCCTCGCAAACCAGTAAGTGATTCGATTATGGCCGGTCTCAATATCCATAAAATTGGCCGTCCAAAAGAACGCGCCGAAAAGGTGATGGAGATGCTGCATCGCGTTGGCTTAGAAGAGTATCATGCCCACCGATACCCGCATGAATTCTCCGGCGGGCAGCGCCAAAGAATTGGTATTGCGCGGTCGATCATAATGAATCCCAAGTTCATCATCTGCGATGAACCAGTGTCCGCTTTGGATGTTTCCATTCAATCCCAGGTACTCAACCTGCTCATGGATTTACAGGAAGAATTTGATCTCACATACTTGTTTATCGCCCATAACCTTTCGGTTGTTGAGCATATTTCAGATCGAGTCGCGGTCATGTACCTTGGAAAAATCGTGGAACTTGCTCCCCGGGACGAATTGTTCAGGAATCCCCTCCACCCTTATACGCAAGCACTGATATCCGCCATACCGATTCCCAAGCCAAACCTGAAACGCGAGCGCACGATTTTACAAGGAGAAGTGCCAAGTCCCTTGAATCCACCCACTGGATGCCGTTTCCACCCCCGCTGCCCGGTGGCCATGGACACCTGCTCACAGGAGGAACCCAAGTTCCTGGAAAATCGACCGGATCATTGGGTGGCCTGCCTCAAAGTTGAGGCGGATTGATAATTTTCAATACAAAAAATGATCCAGATTTCACCGCAGAGTCGCAGAGTTCGCTGAGTTTTCTAATGACAAGCATCTCTGCGCTCTCCGCGTCTCTGTGGTTAATTTGATCCAATCCTATTCAGCAGGGTATCCGCGTCCCATTCCATTTCTAAGTAAATCACCAATTTTGAACAAGTAACCAAAAAATTATAGGAGTGCAAACATGGTCAAAGTATTGGTCGTCGGAGCTGGGGCCCAAGGCGGACCCTGCGCGTCAGTATTAGCGGGTGAAAGTGCAGTCACTGAAGTGCGCTTAGGGGATATCAATCTCGAGACTGCTCAAAAAGTGGTTGCCAAAATTGGTAGTGACAAAATTCAGGCCATTAAATTGGATGCCAGCAATCTCGAAAATCTCATTGCCGCGGCCGAGGGGGTGGACCTCATCATGAACTTCACCCTGCTCAAATTCAATGCCCTCATCATGCAAGCGGCCCTGGCTGTCCAGGCCCATTATATCGATACGGCCTGCGGCGGCGAATTTTTGGAGAACTTGATTGAAGCCGACGAACCCGATCTGCATCAGGATTTTGTGAATATTGGAAAAACGGCCCTGGCGGGCTGTGGCTTTGCGCCCGGGATTGCCAATGTCATGACCCGCTACGCCTGCGACCAAATGGAACGCGTCGACGAAATTGTCATCCGCGCTGGACGGGGATATAGCGGCGGCACCGACGAAGTGGTCAGTGCTTGGAAACCGACCTGGTCCCCCGAAATATTGCTCGAAGATTATTCCGAAGACCCCCTCTTGTTGATCGATGGCAAGTTCGAATACGTTCCCATCTTTAGCAATCCCGAGACCTACACCTTCCCGGAACCTCTTGGGGAGGTGCTGCTCTCATCTCACATGCACGAAGAACCCTATATGATTCCCAAGTTTTATCTTGACAAAGGGCTGAAATTCCTGGATTTCAAATACCCGGTCGATAAAACCGTGGGGGCTTTCATCAAAATGGGTTTTGCCACCGACGAGGCCATCGAAGTCAATGGAATGCAGGTCGTCCCGCGGGATGTGTTGATGAAAGTGGTTCAACGCCCTGCAAACGCGTTTCTGAAAGAAAACGAAACCACCATCTTACAATCCGAACTCACTGGGATCATGGACGTCACCGTAACTGGTCAGCAAAATGGTGAAGACATTACCCATACCACCAGCTACTTCTTCACAGATGGACCCAACAAAGAGCGCCAGAAAAAATTATACGCGGCCTATGGCACCACACTGCTCCATGTCGCGCTGCCCGCCATGGTCGGTGCTCAGATGTGCCTGGATGGCACCGCAGGCCCCGGCGTCATCACCCCTGATAGTCTCGATCCGCAAATGTTTTTTGAGGGTATGGCCGCCCGCGGGATCCCGTTTGAGTTTGACGAAAAAATCACCAAACACACCGTCGTCCGCTAAGCAGTCCCAAAACAACGAAATCGCACTTTAACAACTAAATAGTTAATCGCAGGAGAACAACGGAATAGGCAATAATTGTGTTGAAATTGTGACAAATTTGCACTAAATATGGAATTAAGTAACAAATATGCATTAAATATCTTGAATTAGTGTCGATATATGCTAAAATTAGTTTGAATAAAACAACGAGGTATTTAATCGAAATGAGTCACCCAGAAAACAATTCTTCCACCAGCATTGATGCCACCGATTTACAGATCATCAAAATTTTGAATTCCGATGGCCGGACCCCGTTTTCGCAAATCGCCCAGAAATTGGGCGTCTCTACGGGAATGATCCGGCAGCGTTATCATCGCCTGGTTGAAGAAGGAGTGCTCCAGGTTGTGGCGGTGACGAACCCCCTGCTAATGGGCTTCACGACCATGGCTCAAATCGGGGTGAAAGTGGATGTCGGCCGTTTGAAAGAAATCGCCGATCAAATCGCCGCCTTTGAGGAAGTTATTTATCTGGTATTGGTTACCGGTAGTTACGATCTTCATATTGAGATCGTTTGTCGGGATAAATCTCACCTGCTTGATTTTTTGACCACCAAACTGCATACGGTCGAGGGGATAAAAGATTCTGAGACCTTTATTTGCATGGAGATAGCCAAGGAGGTTTACACCTGGACTGGATATTTAGATACTAATCAACACTTAAAGATATCTGCGAAGAAGTAGATTTCGGATCGCATTTTGATTTGCCAATTTAAATTGAAACCGAAATCTGCCCAGGTGTGGCAGCAAAGCATTACGTTATTGTTTCAACTAGAAACTGCCACACCCAACTTCATTGGGAGTAAATTTCCCAAATGGTCATAATTTTCACATGTAAGTTTACGAGAAAATGTTATGCCTATTCCAGAATACATCCTCTATTTAACTGAAGCCGATGTCCAACAAACCGTGACCGTGGCTGAAGCTGTCGATCTAGCCGAAAAAGGCATCCAGGCTGATGGTGCCGGCAAGGTCAAAGGTGATAAGTTCTACATGGACGTCAATGATGATGGCTTTATCAAACCTTTCTCAGGCTATATCGCCGGAGAAGAGTTTGCCTATGTAAAATCTTTTAGTTATTTCCCTGGTAATCCGGAGAAATATAACCGTCCAACCACCTCCTCCCAGGTGATTCTGCTCGATTACGAAACCGGATTACCCACCTGTTACATGAGTGCCAATTGGGTTACCGGGCTGAAGACCGCGGCCTCCACTGTGGTGTCGACCTCCTATTTGGCCTGCCCGAAATCAGAGACAGTAACAATTTTTGGGGCCGGCACCCTTGGGCGGCTGCACCTGAGGGCTTTGGCCAAACGTTTTGATCTCAAACAAGCCTATTTTGTCGATATCGTCCCAGAAGTGGCTGAAACCTGCGCCGCCGAACTCCATGAGCAATTGGGATTCCCAGTTACCGCGATCTTAATCGATGAGCGGGAGACCGCCGTCCGGCAGTCGGATATTATTTTTACGGTCACCACCGGCAGTCAGGAGCTGGTCTACCACGAGTGGCTTAAGCCGGGTGCTTTTGTTGCCCGGTTAGGATCATATAAAGAAGTTCACGAAGATGTGATCACCAAAGCCGATAAAGTGATCTTCGACCGTTGGAAATATGTCAGCCCCAGAATTCCAGAGGTGGTCGAACTCATTCAGGCTGGAAAATTTACCCGAGAGAGCATCCACGCCGAGTGGCCTGATATTGTCGCCGGGAAATTCCCCGTCCGCGAATCGGA
This sequence comes from uncultured Anaerolineales bacterium, assembly GCA_964453155.1. Classification (GTDB taxonomy): domain Bacteria; phylum Chloroflexota; class Anaerolineae; order Anaerolineales; family UBA11858; genus CAYVQU01. The sequence goes on from CAYVQU010000029.1 coordinate 31,050, forward strand.
TGACGAAATTATCGTATTCATCGCCCTGGGAATTTGGGGCGAGTACGCCGCCATTCTGCCCGAAGTATTTCGCAAAGCAAAAGCAAAGGGGTTAGGGCAGAAATTGCCCTTTTAGTTAAATTTCTTATTAAACCTCATTGCGAACGCAGTGAAGCAATCTGACTACCATCTGAGAGATTGCCTCGTCGGCTCTACCTCCTCGCAATGATGTATATAAATGCTAATTAAATTTTTTTGAAGGAGAGATTCACATGAGTATGCAAGGACCGAAGACCAACGAACTGTTTGAGCGCGCTTTAGCCGTAATGCCTTATGGCGTCAATTCCAACTTCCGATATTGGGGCGATGACGATACCCTGGTCATCTCCAAAGGTGAGGGCGCCTATGTATATGATGCTGACGGTAAAAAATATATTGACTACCGGTTAGGATTTGGTCCCATCATATTGGGACATGGGGATGAGACTGTCACGAAAGCCGTTCAAGAAGCGATTGAAGGTGGTACCGTCTTTGCCTGGACAACGCCTTATGAAATTGAGCTGTGTGAACGCATCACCAAAATGTGCAAAGTGGACAAAGTCCGCCTGACCAATACGGGCACTGAAGCCACCATGCACGCTTTGCGTATCGCCCGGGCCTATACCGGTCGCGAAAAATTCATCAAATTCGAAGGCCAATATCACGGCATGGCCGACTACTTTATGTTCAGCACAGCCTCCGCCTATCCGGGCGCATTGGGTTCCAAACGTAGCCCGATTAATGTCCAGGCCACTTCTGGCATCCCCAAAGGGATCAATCAATACGTAATCAACTTGCCCTTCAATGATTTTGAGCGTCTGGAAGAAACTTTGGCGGCTCACTGGTTCGATATCGCGGCGATTTTTGTTGAGCCGATGTTAGGGAACGCCGCCGGTATTATGCCCAAACCGGGTTATCTTGAGAAAATGCGCGAACTGTGCACCAAGTACGGCGTTGTGCTGGTTTTCGATGAAGTCAAAACCGGGTTCCGGATGGCCAATGGTGGCGCCCAAGAGTATTTCGATATTAAAGCTGATCTGGTGACCTACGCTAAAGCATTAGGCAATGGTTATCCGATTGCCGCCATCGCGGGCAAAGAAGAAGTCATGATGACGATTGAGCCTGGAAAAATGGCTCATGGCGGCACATATTCTGGGAACGTAGCTGGCGCGGCGGCCGGGGTTGCCACGCTCAAGCTGCTCGAAACCGAACCCATCATCGAAACCATTAATAAACGCGGCAAAGTCCTGATGACGGGGATTAGTGAAATTCTCACCGAAGCTGACATACCGCACTACCTCCCCGGTGTGCCCTCCATGTTTGGGATTGTGATGGGTGTTGAGTCCGAACCTCATGATTTCCGCGATTACTTCGAGGGTGATGGTGAACTTTTCGAAGAATTAGCCCTCGAACTCATTGCCCGCGGCGTCCAGCCCGACGGGGATGCCCGCGAACCATTCTTCTTATGCGCAGCCTTGAGCGAAGAAGATGTAGCCGAAACCCTGAACGTCTTCAATGACGCTCTCAGAGCGGCTAAAGGCTAGATTGCGATAGCTTGAACCAAAATTAGCGTCATTGCGAGTTTCTGAACGAAGTTCAGGCAAGCGAAGCAATCTACATGACTATTTTGGAGATTGGTTCGGCGGAAAAACTGCCTCGCAATGACGTTAACTGATTTATGTTCGATTAGGAGAACCTAATGCGTGTATTAGTGCTCGGTGGTGCGGGGGCAGTTTGTAAAGAAACGACCCGCGATTTAGCCCTAACCAGTAACTTCGATGAAATCATGGTGGCTGATTACAATTTAGCCGCGGCGGATGCCTTGGTAGCTGACATCGGTGATCCCCGGTTAAAAACGGTGTTTTTTGACGCCAATGATTACGACTCCATGGTGAAACTTTTCCCCGGCTACGATGTGGTCGTCAATGGTTTGCCTTGGAAATATGATGTTCCAGTCACCAAAGCCTGTGTAGAAGTTGGGGTGAACGGCCTCGACGTTTCGACTGAAGAAGAACAGTGGGATTTCCATGAGACCGCGGTCGAAAAAGATATGCTCTTCATCCCCGGTGTAGGTGCTACCCCTGGGATTACTAACGTGATGGCCCGCAATGCTGTCAGCCAGATGGACAAGGTCAATGACATCCAGATCAACTTTGCCGCATTTCGCAGCCCGGCTCCAGCCCCCGGGTTGCTGATCACATTCCTCTACGAGTTCCACCCGGTGACTGAAGAACGCTGTTACTACAAAGACGGTGAATTCGTCTGGGTACCCCCATTCGAAGGGGCCAAGAAGGTCGATTTTGGTGGCGAAATTGGCGTTCAAGAAGCCTACTATGTCCCCCATACTGAAACCTCCACCATCCCCGGCGCCCTCGGGGTTGATTCGGTGTCGGTCCGGGGTACATTCCCGCCCCATGCTATTAAACTGGCTCGCGCCTTGCTGCAAGCCGGACTCTTTAGTGAAGAACCCCTCACCGTTCAGGGCGTCGAGACCACCGCGTTTTCGATGATCCACGATCTTTTGCTGGAATTACCCGAAACCAAAGTGACCCCGTTGTGGTCGTACGGTCTGGTGGTGGAAGTTTTCGGTGAGAAAGATGGCAAAGACATCAAGATTACCCACCAGTCCCAACACCCACCCATGAACGAGTGGGGTGGTGAAGCGGCGTATTATAAAAATATTGGTATCCCCCTGAGCATCGGTGCCCAGATGATCGCCCGCGGCGATTTCAAAGAGCGTGGTGTTCTACCTCCTGAATCCGTGATCACCCCCGCGCCTTTCTTTGCCGAATTGGAGCAGCGGGGTATAAAAGTTATAAAAAAGGTCGAGTGAGATATGAGCAAACCCAAAAACTTAGGATTTTTCATTAATGGTAACAACGAAGTTTCCGCCACAGATGAATATTACGATATTTTCGATCCCAACACCGGTGAGGTGATTGGCCTAGCGCCCCGCGTCACGAAGGAAGAAGTTGAACGCGCGGTTGCGGCCGCCAAGGACGCTTTTCCAGCCTGGCGCGATACGCCCGTGCTAAAACGGGTTCAGGTGCTGTATAAATTTAAGCGGCTGCTTGAAGATCATATGGATGACTTGACCCACTCCGTGGCCCGCGAAAATGGCAAGGTGTGGGACGAGGCCAAAGGGGATGTACTCAAAGCCATCGAAGTTGTCGAGATGGCCTGCGGAGCCCCCTCCTTAATGCGGGGTCAAGCACTGATGAATACCTCAGTTGGCTACGATACGGTCATGTACCGCGAGCCGTTAGGGGTTTTCGTCGGCCTGGTGCCCTGGAATTTCCCCGCGATGATCCCCTTCGGCTGGATGGTGCCCTTGTGCATTGCCATGGGGAACACGATGGTGCTCAAAGCTTCGTCCACAACCCCGATGACGGCCCTGAAAATGGTTGAGTTACTCCATGAAGCCGGGCTCCCGGCGGGGGTGGTTAATGTGCTCACCGCCAGCCGCCATGAGGCCGAAATTTTCCTCAAACACCCAGACGTAAAAGGGATCACCTTTGTCGGTTCCACCTCGGTTGGCAAGCACATTTACTCTACTGCCGCAGCCCATGGCAAGCGCGTCCAGGCCCTGTGTGAGGCCAAAAACCACTGCCTGGTCCTCGAAGATGCGCCCATCGAACGAACCGCCGCCGGAATTGTAAACGCCACTTACGGCTGTGCCGGTGAACGCTGTATGGCCCTCCCTGTGGTGGTCGTCCAAGAATCCATCGCCGATGAGCTGGTGGCCGCTATCAAACGCAAGGCCCAAGAGCGCGTGATGGGCCCGTCCTATGACAAAAAATCAGAGTTGGGACCGGTTGTGACCGCGGCCCACAAAAAGTTTGTCACCGGTTGGATTGAAAAAGGCATCGAAGAAGGTGCCGAATTGATTTTGGATGGCCGCGCGGCCACGGTTGCAGGGAATGAGGGCGGATTTTGGATTGGCCCCACCATCTTCGATCACGTCAAACCCGGAATGACCGTTGGCGATGAAGAGATTTTTGGTCCCGTGACCACCATCAAACGAGTCAAGGATTTCGAAGAGGGGATCAATCTGATGAATGCCAACCAGTTTGCCAATGGGTCCACGATTTACACTCAAAACGGCTACTTTAGTCGAGAGTTTACCCGTAGGACCGATGCGGGGATGGTCGGCATCAATGTCGGTATCCCGGTCCCGGTAGGGATGTTCCCCTTCGCTGGTCATAAAAACTCATTTTTCGGTGATCTGCATGTCTTAGGCGAAGACGGCGTTAAGTTCTACACCGAATCCAAATGCGTCACCACCCACTGGTTCGACGAAGAAGAGAAGAAACAAGACAAAGTTGACACCTGGGACGGCACCATCGGTCAGATCTAATTGCCACAAACGCCCAGTGAGAAGCATTATCATTCTTGCTGGGCGTTTTAAAGAATTAGTAATGGAAAAATCATTTCAAACTTTTCTCACGCCAAGACGCAAAGACGCTAAGATAAATCAAAAGAAAAACTTTGCGCCTTTGCGCCTTGGCGTGATTTACATCAAAATCGACGAGGACTTATAGGATGACATATTCCGAAACCCCCGATATTGTTTCAATTTCGTCCCATCACCAGATCGAAGTTTTGAGCCCCGCGGAACTCGAAACCCTAAAAAACGGGACCTTACAGCTATTATCCGACGTAGGGGTGTATTACCCCAGCCAAGAGGCGCTGAAAATTTTTGCCGATAATGGGGCCAAAGTCGATTGGGATGAGCAGATCGTCCGCATTCCGCCGGATTTAGTTCACACAGCCATGGCGACCGCCCCGCGGAGCTTCGTATTGGGTGGCCGTGAAGAACGATTTGACCTGACTCTGGATGGAACGGCCTCCCACCTGGCCTCAGATGGGTGTGGGGTTCACGTCATTGACCCAGTTACCCGCGAAAAACGAGCTTCTCGTAAAGCCGACGTTGAGATGATGGCCCGGGTTGGCGATGCCTTGCCCATGCTCAGCTTTTTCTGGCCGATGGTCAGCGCTCAAGATTTTGGGAAAGCGGCCCCGCTGCACGAATGTCACGCCGGGTTGACCAATACCCTGAAGCATGTCCGTGGCGGCACCACCATTCACCCCAAGCTGGCCCCCTCCATCGTTGAATTAGCCACCATCGTCCGAGGCAGTGAAGCTGAACGCCGCCGCCGCCCACCGATCTGCGCCAATATCTGCACGATTGCCCCGCTGGCCCAAGATGAGCATGGCATCGAGACCGCCTTAATTTACGCCGAGGCCGGGATTCCTCAAAGTTTCATGGCCATGCCTACCATGGGATCCACCGCACCCGCCTCGGTCCTCGGCGCCCTGGTTTTAGGGGATGCTGAAGTTGTCAGCGCCATGGTCCTGATGCAGTTGGCCCATCCAGGCGCGCCGGTGTTCCATTCAATCATCACCTCGTTGATGAACCCCCGCACTGGTGGCTATATCGGTGATTTCCCCTTACCGACTTCCCTGATTGCGGTGCAGCTCGCCCATTCTTGGAATGTCCCCAGTTTGGGCGGCGGTTCGTTCAGCAGCGATGCCGATGATATTGGCTGGCAGTCGGCTTTCGAAGGCGGATTTGGCAGCGCCCTAATTCCATTGGCGGCTGGCGAGATTTGCGGCTATATGGGCTTAATGAATTCATCCATGATCCTGTATCCCGAGCAAATCATCCTCGATAACGAGATCGCCATGAATGTTTTAGGCACCTTCAAAGAATTCGAGTTCAAAGATTTGGATGTTTCGCTCGATGTGATCAAAGCTGTTGGGCCGCGCGGTCATTACCTGCGTCAAAAACATACCCGCAAGTATATGCGCGATTTCCACTACTCACCCCATTTCCACCAGCAAGATTTGGAAGGGAATTTACGGGAACCGCGTGAAATGGCTATCGAAGGATTCCAGAAAATTTTCGACAACCACCATCCCGAGCCCTTACCGGATGCCGTCCTAAAAGAAATGGATCAGATCCTGGCCGCTGCTGATGCGATTGCTAAAGAATTAGAAGGATAATCCTATTTAAATTAATGAAATTTAGCATCCTGAGTAGACCTGAATGGAATGAAGATCGTATCGAAGGGTGCGGCAAAATGAAACGCACCCTTCACTACGTCTATGCTCAGTACAGGCGATATGTGCTCCATTCCTTTTCGCACTACTCAGGATGCTTAGCTATGAGGAGACAATATGACAGAGAATCAAACATCCGAGAATGCCAAAAACAATCTCCCTGAGCGCGCCAAAGTCGTCGTCATCGGTGGCGGCATCATTGGCTGTAGTACCGCTTATCACCTCGCCAAGTCGGGCTGGCAGGATATCGTCTTGCTCGAACGCGCCCAACTCACTTCTGGAACAACCTGGCACGCGGCCGGTTTGATCGAAGCGGGTGGTTTTTTCAGTGCCACCGATGTCGAAATGAGCCGATACACGCTCGAGTTATATAAGTCGCTCGAGGGAGAGACCGGCTTGGCGACCGGTAATAAGAATGTGGGGATGATCACTCTGGCCAGTACTCCCGACCGCCTGGAAGAATCGCGCCGGGTCGCAGCCTTTTCCCGTGAATTTGGGGTTGATGTAAAAGAACTCACCCCCGCAGAGCTCAAGGAAATCTGGCCGCTGGCCAATTTAGACGATGTCATCGCCGGGTTCTACACGCCTGGGGATGGCCGGGTCAACCCCATTGATGTGACCATGGCTCTAGCCCGCGGCGCGCGCGATCAGGGAGTCAAAATTTTCGAAGAATCACCGGTCACCGATTTCGTCACCGAGGGGCACAAAGTTACCAAAGTAGTGACCGAAAAAGGCGAGATTGAGGTCGAATATGTCGTCAATTGTGCCGGAATGTGGGCGCGGGAATTGGGGTTGCTAGCTGGAGTCAGTGTACCGCTGCAACCGGCCGAACACTACTACCTGATCACCGAAGAAATGGATGGGGTCCACGCCGAATTGCCCGTTCTGGTGGATCTCGACAAATACGCTTACTACCGCGAAGAAGTGGGTGGGATTTTGTTCGGTCTATTCGAGCCCAACGCCGCCCCCTGGTCGGTGGACGGCGTTCCCAAGGATTTTACTTTCGGCGAAATCCAACCCGATTGGGACCGCATGATGCCCTATGTCGAAAACGCCATGCAGCGCATCCCCGCCCTGGAAACCGCTGGAATTCATAAATTCTTTTGCGGACCCGAGAGTTTTACCCCTGATATCAGCCCCATGATGGGGCTGGCCCCCGAACTCGACAACTTCTTTGTCGCCGCGGGTTTTAACTCCCTGGGGATTTTGATGGGCGGTGGAGCCGGAAAAGTCATGGCCCAATGGATCGTTGACGGCATCTCCGACGTCGATATCACCGGGGTCGATATCTCCCGGATGTCTCCGTTTGAGAACACGCCCAACTATCTTCAAGATCGTATCACCGAAGTCCTCGGATTTATGTTTGAAGATAGTTATCCCAACAAGCAGTTTACAACCGCCCGTAACGTACGCAAATCCGCATTCTATGAACCCTTGAAGAAAGCGGGGGCCTATTTTGGGGCCTATGCGGGTTGGGAGTACGCCGATTGGTTCGCGCCCGAGGGCGTTGAACCCAAAGTCGAATACTCCTGGGGGCGACAAAATTGGTTTGAATACGCGGCCGCTGAACATCGGGCGACGCGTGAAAACGTCACCATCATGGATTATTCCGTCATGGGAAAAATTCTGGTCCAAGGCCGCGATGCTGAAAAATATCTCAACTATATTTCTGCCAATAATGTTGCGGTTCCCATTGGGCGCTGTGTTTACACCCAGTGGTGTAACGAAGCTGGTGGGATTGAGGCCGATCTAACTGTCACCCGCTTGGCCGAAGACCAATTCCTGATTCTCACCGGTGATGCGACTGTCGTTCAAGTGATGGCTTGGCTCCGACGGCATATCCCCCCGGAGGCCCATGCCTTTGTAACCAACATCGGTTCAGCCTACAGCGTGCTGAACATCCAGGGACCTAAATCCCGGGAATTTTTGAGCAAATTGACCCATGCCGATATGTCTCACGAGGCCTTTCCCTTCCTGACCTTGCAGGAGATTGATATCGGCTACGCCCTGGTCAAGGCCATCCGAGTGACCTATGTTGGTGAGTTGGGTTGGGAGTTGTATATCCCTACCGAATTTTCCCAACACGTTTACGATATTCTGATTGAAGCCGGCGCCGATTTCGGACTGAAACATATCGGGCTGCAAGCCTTGGATTCGCTGCGGCTGGAAAAAGCCTATCGGGACTACGGCGGCGATATTGATAACACCGATACTCCCCTGGAAGTTGGGTTGGGCTTTTTCGTAAAATTGGACAAACCCGGTGGCTTCATCGGCCGCGATGCCCTCCAACAACTAAAAGAAACCGGCTATCGCTATCAAATGCCGCAGTTCCTCCTAGAAGACCCGGAACCGCTCATGCACTACGGTGAAATCATTTATCGGGATGGGGTGGCGGTCGGCTACATCATGTCGGGCGCATATGGCCATACCCTGGGCGCCTCGGTTGGAGTCGGTCCCGTCGAAATGGAAGGTGAGATCATCACCAATGACTTTGTCATGAATGGTTCATATGAAATCGATATCGCCGGAGTCCGCTATCCTGCCAAAGTTTCGCTGCGGCCGATGTATGATCCCAGATTGAAAAGAGTAAAGAGCTAATCAAAAGTTAGTAACAAAAAGTTAACCGCGGAGGACGCTGAGATCGCAGAGTTATTGCTCTGATTTTCTCAGCGTTCTTTGTATCTTCGCGAAGCGGTACTACGGTGTATTTTTTGATTTCATGACAAACTTCTCCCCCTGTTTACGCGCCCATCCTAAAACCAGCATCGCGACGACCGCCATCAAACCCGCCAGGGCGTTGAACCCGACATCGATAATGTCATAGACCCGATTGGGCAGAAGAAATTGGATGCCCTCATCAATCCAACCTAATAGGGCGGTCACAACAAT
>CAYVQU010000030.1:0-39789 GCA_964453155.1 uncultured Anaerolineales bacterium
TTCACAGACCCAACGATGGCGAACTGCCGCTGCTAATTCTGCATAAACTCTATTATAGGCATTTTTAAAAATTTTTGCAATACCGCAAAACGTTTCTAGTTCCTTACAATTATGCAAACACCGACTGGCCTGAAGTTCCTACCGGCACTTGGAAGACGATTTGACTGCCTTTGCCCGCCCTACTATCGATATCAAGATAACCGCCCAACATTTCAACGCGTTCTTTAATTATTTTTATTCCGACACCACTTCCTTCAAGAACGGCATCAACGTCCACGGTTTTACCATCATCGTCGATTGTAATTCTTAAGTGCAAATCAGTAATATCCATATGAATGGTGATTTGATTGGCTTGATTTTGTCGAACGGCAAACCCTAAAATTTCTTGGATAGCTCGGAATATAATGACCTCAATATAGGATTCCAGGCGTCTTTCTACCCCGGTAACCGATAAGCGGATATTGACATCATTTTGTTCTTTAAAGGCTTCAACGTAACGTTTTAGGGTTGGAACTAAACCCAAATCATCCAACATCATAGGACGCAGTTCAAAAACAAAATCTCGCACTTTTTGAAAAGCAGAGGTTGCCGAATCTTTTAAATTACTCAATTCTTCTCGGGCTTTATCCTGATCCATATCGAACAGGCGGACGGCAATTTCGGTTTGGAGGATGAAGTTGGATAAGGCTTGGGCGGGACCATCATGCATTTGGCGTGATAATCTCTGCCGTTCGGCTTCCTGGGCCTGAATAATGGCCTCTACGGTTCCAAACATTTCACTTGATCGATAGTTTGCTTTTGGGATCTGGTCACTGGTTAGAAGGATATCGCTTATTTTTTTCAAATAGGTTTGGTACCGTTCTAAATGTTTTTTATCGCTTTGTAGTTTCTCAGATTGGCCCCGCATTAAAAATAGGCGTTGTTGAGCATCCAAGGCATCATCATACGTGGTGCGAATATCTTCGCGTGGGGCTGAATCATAATGCCCCTGGATTTGTTGAAGTTGAGCGGTCACCAAAGCATTTCGTTGGGCCAATTTATTTACTTCAACTTGGCTTTGTTCCAACATTAATGAGATTTCTTGTAACTCGCGGTCAACAGTCTCATTTTCGATTTCAATTTCTTTCCCCAACTCTTCCCAGGGATCATTGCCATTTTCATCAGCATCTGAGAATACCATTGTTTACTCCAACCAATATTGACATTAGTTTAATTTTTCTGGAAATTGTGTCGGGTATCTCTTTCTATTTTCCAGAAATGCAGTGAAATACCAAATCTCTAATTTCCAGATCCGGGTTCTTCTTCATGCAGCCGGAACCAACCACGTCTAAGCGCGAACACGGCTGCCTGGGTTCGATCATCAACATCCAACTTGCGCAAAATTGAAGTGACATGATTCTTAACGGTTTGGTGACTAATACCAAGTAGCGCCGCGATTTCTTTATTGCTCATGCCACGAGTAAGATGAGATAAAACTTCCATTTCACGGTTAGATAAAGGGTGCAGAGGCTCTCCTGGATCACTGTAAGACCGAGCAACGCCCTCTGTTCGCACCTGGAGCCACTGATCAAGACCAGCTTGATCCAATACATCATCACCGACAATAAAACTCCCTCCAGCAACTTTGCGAACGGTTTCAACCAATTCTTCTGGCTTAACATGTTTGGGGCGATATGCGGAGGCCCCAGAACGCATTGAATGAATGATTTGTTCTAAATCATCATAAGCTGTCAGCAAGATCACTTGAGTAGGAATTTTTTTCTCTTTGATCTTCTTCGTAACGACTAAACCGTTCATGCCTGGGAGATTGACGTCCAAGATAACGACCTCAGGGCGAACTTCCTCAATCAAAGCTAAGGCTTCATCGCCGTTATCCGCTTCACCGATGACCTTTATATCCTCAGCAAAAGACATTGCATCAACTACACCTTGCCGAAATAACGGGTGATCATCAACAATTACAACTTCAATTTGTTTCACAGTGGGCCTCCCTTTCCTTGAGAGAACGCAGATAAATCCTGTTGTTGCCAGACATAATTTGAATAGGTTATCTGATCAACTCAAAGGCACATGGATTGCCCAATGGTTTTTTCCTATCCAGAATTCTTACTAGCATTTATGTGAAAAAAGTATAGCACAAGAGTACTATACAAGCAATAAAACCACCAATCACCCCCAATTCATATTTCTATTTGCGAATAAAAATTTCAGCCGCAGAATCCTGGTAAACACGCTCCCACTGTCGATGGGCTTCAACTGCAGTTATCAGAGTCGACTGGTCAGTGGGGCTTAGCATCAGTGTATTCACCTGATATTGATCCAGGAGATCATCCCAACCGGTTAAAGCCGCGCTAATTAAGAGATAATCACGCCAAATTTCTGCAGGATAAAGCTCAATGCGCGAGTCCACAAAAACTGGATATTCAGGTTGAGCAGCCCAAATGAGATAACTACCAAAGGACATTGAGTGGAATACTTCTTGTGCATAGGCAGATTCCATCAGTTCTTGGGTAGCTAAGGTTGGGGTTTCAAATGAAATTAAACCGGCTTTTTGAGGAGGATAAGGTAAATGATTTTTAAACCAGGGCAAACTTAGTATTGCTGATAATCCGAAGAAGGCAATCACAAATCCATTGATCAGCTTCGATCCAGATTGATTTGTAGCTGTATCAAGACTCGGCAATAATTTCGCCATCAAATGGGAAAAATGATCTGCAATGGTGGGGGCCAAAACCAGACCAAACCAAATACTGCCTCGCAAGGTTTTTAGTCCCAAAACGCTAAAACCAAGGAACAAAACCAATTGAAAAAGACTAGGGCGTTTGGGCGAAATCATTAAAACTGTAACCGCGACCAAAAAACCACTTAAAAAAAGAGCACCATTTAAGGTATCAAAGGTTGGTGCGGCCCACTCAGCGACCATATTCTGAATGACAGGGTTACTGGCCATACCGCTGGTATATTGAAGAACATCGATGCCGCGGGGATTGAATAAACAAAACAAAATGACTGATAAAAAAGCAATCAAAGCCAACCACAGATCAGTTGCAACGCGGCGCTGCCAAAATGCCCACAATTCGATTGCCATCCAGGTGCCAACTAAAACTAACCCGATGACGTAAGAGCCATGACTATTTACCCAAAAAATCATTCCTACGGGGAAGACCAACAACCATTCTCGGCGCCTGGTTTGGCGAAGCTCAGATATTGCCAGGATAAAAAGAGCTCCAATCAAAAAGGTTATGGCCTGGGGCCGTACATTCCAGTCACTCAACCCCAACGCGGCGGCCAATAATGCCCCGAAAGCCGCCGCGCGCAGATTACGCGTCACCCGATAGCAAGTCAAGAAAATGATGGTGTAAGCCCCGGTTATCGTGAGACTATGCAAGAAGACCGTCAAAGCGGCCCCACCCCACTGATAAATTTTGTACATCACAATATCCATCAACCAAAAATTTTGGTACGAGGCATATGCCATCCCAGCAGCCGTGTGACTAAATGTATCGACTGTTGGAATTTGCCCGTTCGCCAGAATTATTTTGCCAACGGCAAGGTGAAACCAAAAATCTTGCGGGCGAATGGGGTGCGTGTTTACAAAAGCGAAAATTCCCACCAAAACAGTTACAACCCACAAATATTCAATTGGAAACTGAAACCATTTTTTTGTCATTGCGCTGGTAAATTTTGAGGTTTAGATTTTGGGCCGCCACATATCAACCAGGCAGCTAAAACTTGACCAGATAGTAGGATTGGAAGTGTAATTGGGGTAGCCGGACCAATCAGCAAGCCTGCCATCAAAATTCCTCCAATCGTCCAATAACTTTGCTGCGGCTTCAGCACAGGAAGCAACACGACCGCGGCATAAACCCCAGTTTGCGGAACAAGCGCGGCGGTCAACCACCATTGCCAGCCAGCTTGGTTCTGAATACCGCGGAAGCGTCGAAACCATAAAAAAGCCGCGAATAATAATATAAAAATTCCAAATCCTTCCCAAGCGGCCGTATGCTGCAATCGGGAGCGGTAATCCAAGAGAGAAGCGAGCCAATCTTGCCATATATAGGGAGTCAGAATCGTCGGTGGTATTGCCAAGAGGATCGTTCCAGTGATGATCCCCAACCACAATTTATACTTTTGGGAGGCATTGCAATCTTGCCACAATAACCAAAGGATAGGCAAAATCGCTACCTGAGGTTTCGTCAAAGTCCAGGCCAGCGCCAGCCCCCACAGAAAACCGCGTTTTTGAGCTAATGTCGCGGCCCATAATACGAAAACGATCCCTAGCGTATTTTGGCCCAAAACAAGATGAACGATTAATGGGGCCCAACTGAAGAGCGCCAATTGAAATTTATAGCGGCGAAGAATGATGAACCACCAGGCTCCAAGCTGGACCAGGGTCCACACATAAAAACTAAGCGAGCCAAAAGGTAAAAAAAGTGCGAGCCAGGTTAAGGCTGTCGGTGGATATGCAAACGCCCCGGGCTTGTGAAAGCCATATTCAGATGATGCAGGAAGGCCCAACTCAGATGGCAAAATTCCATAGGGGTTTTCACCTCGCCACCACTGCGTTGTGGCTGCCATGAATATGCGCCAATCAAGAGAGAAGGTTGAATTTTCGAGCCGATCACCTAGATTTCCAATTACTGATGGGGTTTCATTCGGCCAACTTGATTTCCCCAGTGCAAAAACGGACGTAACGAGGGTAAGGCTGAAAATCAAACTAATGATCAGGCTAAAACCTAACCTGGTGCCCCTATTCTTCCCCCAGTCCCAGGCTTTGGTGAAATGATTACTAATTGCTTTTGATGACGATTTAGCCATCACCGATCCCCCTGGTGGGCCGCAAAACCCACCACCGGGTCCAATACAGTCCGATAATCAGGAATAAGGGGAGCGGTATCGACATGATTGCCGGGTGCACTTGATTTATGATGAGTTTTTGATAATACAACGCCCACAAACCCACAAAGAATGCCATCATGATCCCAAAAACAATCCAATCACCGGTTTTCCCCCAGCGCTCCTTAATAATCGAAAAAACAATCACCAATGGTAAGGAGAGAATGATCAAATTTTCGGGATCCACTGCAATACCAATCCAAGGGCTAAGAGTCAGAGTCAAACTAGCAGTCCAGAGAAATCGATCATAGTCTTTCCCCCAGGTTGCCCACCACTCAAAAATAAGTAGTCCTGTTAAAAAAATCGTCAACCCCCAGCGTAATTGGGTTCCAATTCCTGGCCACCAATCTTCAAACGCGGCCCCTAAAGACCAACTGGGGGTCTGATTAGGTAAACTGAACAAGTTCCAGCCATATTGAATCAACCAATCTGGGATGAACAACATCCCAAAAACAATCAGTATGAGACAGCCGCCAAAAAACCAACCGATTAATGTCAGCCGGCGATGAAATATCGACCACAAAATCACGAATAATATCAGCGGAATCGATATCAATGGCATGATGGTCATCAGTGCGAGCAATAATCCCGCAGTTATATCTTGCTGGTTACGCATCGCAACCATTGCGGCCAAAAACAATATTGCCACAATGATGATCATATTTCCATTCCGAAAGGGTTCAAACCCATGAAACCAAAATAGCGTAAACACGAAATAAAATGGAAGTAACCATAAACTTGGTTGCCATTTTGCTAATCGTAAAGAAAGAAATGCGATCAGTACTAAAGCAAACTCTAAAAAAATTATCCAGAGAGTTTGAGCCCAAACGAAATTGGAGACTAATGCGAATGGTATAAAAATCACATTGGCATAAAAAGGGTACGACACCACGAACGGATCTTCACTTGGCTTGGCCGCGCGTCCATAAATTTCCTGTTGGATATCTTTCGAAATTGAGGAATTATACGGACTAACCCCCTCCATAATAAACGTACGGGTACTCCGATAATACTTATAAAAATCCGGGCTAAAAAAACCATTTTCAACAAACCGAAGATTCGCCCAAATAATGCCAACAAATATTCCCAGCACAATAATAAAACTAACAAACCAATTCCGAGTAAAAATATTTCTAGAAGTGATCAATGTTCGTTCCCAATGGTAATTTTGATATTAATGATTCTCTCTGCGCAACAGATAAATTATATTATAACTAGCGTAAGTTACGATTACCGGAAACCCAAGTAAACATCCAAAAATTATTTCCGATAAAGATCCCAGGGGTTTTCAATTTTCAGATCCATATTTAGCGATCTCTGCACACCCCTGCGGACGGGATGTTATTTTTAGACGATTCCCGCGAGATTTGCAAGGGTATTCGGAACTGCGACCTCATTTATCCGTTTCTTGCGGCCATAAAACAACACGTTTATCTTCGGACCAAGCGGTATTGATTGGCCATTCCATCAGATAATCTATCTCTTCACTATTTGAAGCCCGGCGTTGATCAAATCCTAATAAATAATCAGACTGCCAACAAGGTTCACCGGGATCAAACCAGAAAAAATTGATTTGGGCCAATAAACGGATCAGTCCGTCGCGTTGCAAGAACTGATTTACGTCCAATTGCTGCTCATACCGACAGCTAAACATATCAATCAGCACCCGCTCAGAATAAAACGCGAGGGTGCCAATTTCTCCATTTAGCTTAATTTTTGCCGAGGGATCAAGATTATTTTTCAACCAATTTCCAATTTCCTGGTACTGCTGTTGGGTGGCCCAGTTTGAGTGGATCGGCATCTCTTGAAGTGGTTCTTGTAAGATCAAGAAACCAACCAAACTTAAACTCAATATGACACTCGCTACTGGAAGAACCGTTTTCCGGTTCAAATTCTGTTCCCCAAAAAATCGGCGGGGCTGAAACCATTGGGTGAATATCCAAATTCCCACCAGATTAATCGAAACCGCGACCGGGGTGTAATACCAGTGATAAGGGGGAACACGTAATAATGAGTAGGCACAAAAATAGCTGACGCCAAACCAAAATAGCGCCCTAATGGTTGGGGGTATTTCCTTACGCTTCGTTATCATCCCCAAAATTCCAAGCGGAACGGCTATCAATGCCAGGATGGTTGCAAGGGGATATTTAAATAAGTAAAGGCCAATGCCAAACACATAATGCAATCCCTGCCAATTTTGGTTCACCTTGAGCAAAAATGTATCTGGCAGCAGTGACCCCAATTGGATCCATGAAAACAAATACCAGGGCATGAGAGTTACTACAAACAAGATCAGAAATCTAATTTTTTCAGTGAAGGCTATTTTTTTTCGGATTGTGAAGCCAAACATTATTACAAATAAGAGAAGTCCATCCGGCCGGGTGAGTACTAATGCAGCCAACGATAGCGCTAACCCCAGCCACCGCTGGTTTTCGAATAAATACAAACTCAAAACCACGAGCAAACCAAATAATAAAGTTTCTAAGCCAAATGTTGATATGAGCAACGGGTTCCCCAGGGTCAGGAATATGCCCACAATTCCAAACCCCAAATTATTGGTCATTCGTTTTGAAAGGCGCAGTAATAAAACACTCAACGCAGTTACTTCCAGGGTAGCTAACCAGACCGCGGCCTCTACAAAATCTTTGAAAACAACCCCCATAAGGGCTGTCAAAATTACATTTAGGGGGGAGGTGGCTGTATTCGTCGTGACACCGGGAAAAAATCCCCAAGTTAAATGATCTCTAAGATTGCGCGCATATTGAAAAGTTATAAAAGCATCATCGATGAACGCATTTTGAAACAAACCCAAATAAACCCGGATTATGACCAGCAAACCAAGACAGATTATTGTAGGTTTCAAATGCTTTTGGAGTGTAATTTTCATTTTCTACTAATCTTGATTCGTGGATACACAAATTTCATAGGCTAAACACGCATCCCAAAACTTTGGACGGGTGTTTGGCCGGATCTTAGAGGGGTGTTCATTGGCAAACACTTTATCGGGCACCAAAGGATATTGGGTGCCAAACCAATGATTGAAAACGATCCGGAAAGTATTTACTGGCGTTAGCGTTGGATAAAGTTGAGTGTAATCGCCATCCGAAAAATAGATCGCATTGAAGATTGCAGAGCGGGTATCTACTCCAATTTGCGAAAGACCATTCTGATCAATGTAATTACCATCACCGTGATCCGCCTGTAAAATGATGACTACCGGTTTTTTTGTTTGCGACAAAATGTGATCGACGGTGTCTAAAATCTCTTGATTCAAATAATCGATTTGATAGCCATAGTGTTCATGGTAATTTTCGGGCGGGGGTTCATACCAATAAGTACTCAAGTTTTCCTCGTACTGGAGTGGTTCGGCATTAGGTCCATATAAAAATGGAATATGCGGTAAATAAATATGCGAAAACAGAAAATAATTCCCCATTTGATCAGCATAATTGGGCAAGTTCGCGAACGCATGGGAAATGATTTCTCGACGGGTGTCTAGTTGACGATTTACAGATGTAATGAAAACATTGGAATTCAAATTTTCTGAGGAGGCGTCGTCTGATTTAACAAAGAAGAGTCTGGCCAAAGATGTTTTGAGGAGAAATTGTTCGAAGGGATTAATCGGTCGCGATTTTCGTTCGCCCTCTACTTCTGATTCGATAAAAACATCAGCATATTGTTTATCCGTATCCCCCGTCCCAGATTGGAAAACAACGATTTGATACCCTTGTTCTCGCAAAAATGCAGAAACGTGGTTATGTTCTAAATTCGATAATGTTTCAAAAAATGGTTTTAAAGGCAATTCGTGAACATATATTAAATTGAGCGAAGTATTCAACGAATAAGATGTATTTAAATAATTTGAGCGACTCTCCTCAACAATATAAAACCCCCTGTGCCTTAGTTCAGTGATGAATTCAGAATTGTCGTAGTTATAATACGCTAAGAGTTTATCCGCGCGCTCATAGGAATCAAAGATAATATAATAAATATCGGGAAGTTCAGCAGCAGGCAATACGGGCAAATTCCGTTCAGCCTGGTTTTCTGCCCGTAAACGCGCAAAGGCATCCGTACTTTCCTGCCCAAATTGCAAGATAGGGAATTTAAAGAAGAGAATAGAGCTCAGCGGAAATATGAGGGCAACAAAACTGACATAGTTTAAGAACTTAGTCAAATTTTGAGGAATATTTGCCCGAATTACGATCAAAATACTGATCAGCAGAATTGCAAGATAGAGCCATCCCAAGATTTTCGGATCTACCAGAATCGCGCCGTTTTGTTCAATATTATTCAGTACATGGCCAAATGAATAAAACAAGATGAAAATGGCAAAACAAATCAGCCCTGCTTTTTCCCAATTTCGCATAATTACAAAAAAACTAACCCCAAAAATTATGGAGAAACCTACCGACCATAACAGGGCACGATAAGTGTAATTTAATGGCACGAATCTTAAATTATGGGCTAATAAAAATAATATGGGGTAAATGCTGATTAATATCGAATGAAACGGAAACGTTCGTTTTCCTGTCATGAATCGTAATGACCTCCCAGCCACCAAAAATCAATCGTATTCATCCGCAAGAAATCAGATACTACCAAGGCAGAAATATTCGCTTCGGTTGGAAATTCAGCACCTATTTTCTCCAAAGCGAACTTAGCCTGTTCCCAGGTATCAGGTTGAGAATATGCTTTCAATAGATCAATCGCAGTCGGCCATTGGCGGACGACGGGAGAATATTCCATCTCAAGTATCGTCCGCCCGTAAGCGCTGGTCGTATCTTGCTCCGAAAATTGTTGAAACAGGTAACGACTGTGATCCACAATTATGGCCGGAATTTGGATTATCAGGCCAACCAGAAAGAAAATATGGAAAATCAATTTAGACCCTTTCATCTCGATGTTTTCTAGGAGAACCCCCAACGGCAGGAATGAAAGCGGAATGATGGGCATCAAAAAGCGCGGACCCCAATTGAAACCCCCGGTCCAAAAATTGTAGGGAGCATAAAAAGCTAATAAAACACCCCATAGCCCATAGATCAAAAACAATTCGGAGCGGTATTTTTGTGAAAAAACCCGGCCGGCCACAATCAACAGGATCAGCATGGGGGCATAAAACAGAATCCCTTTCCCTGGGCTGAACAAAAGACCATAAAGCCCCACAATCGGTGGATTTGTCCAGGCCACTTCATGATAACCGGTTTCAAATAACGAGCCAAATCGGAGCCAGTTATATGCGGCTGTAATGCCAACGCCGATCCCAAGTCCAACCGACTGGGGTTTGATCCATTTCCACCTAAGGGTGGGGCTCACACTCCAGGTCAAATAGCCGCAGACTGGCACTAATACGACCATGAAACTTAAACGGAATAGAATACCGAGACCACTGGCGATAGCCATCGTCCATAACCACCGCTCCTGTGAGGTTTGCTTCCATTGTAGCGCGGCATAAAAGCAAAGGAGCAACAAAAATGTCACACTCGGTTGTGGGTAGAAAGTTTTTACATAAGGCCACAGCATGGTCGAAAAGATGGCCGCTACTGCCAGCCAACGACCTGTGGCGACTTTATACTCCAAGACACTGCTGGTTTTCATCAGTAACCAGCCAATGCCAGCCAGCGCGAGGGGATTGAGAAATGATACCCATAACCGGATGTACCATCCATCTGGCCAAAAGGCTTGATCATTGGAAGCGATTTGTTCAAAAAAAGTGCCGACGAAATAGAGGGGAATTACAATTATCGATTGACCGAGGCCATACTTAGAATATTCTTTTCCATCCCGGCCCGGTACAGCAGAGGTAGTCCAGACCGTTTCAGCTTCAATCGGCAAGAAAGTGGGATGATTTTGGACGGGCAACACGATTTCATCGCGAGATATGGCCACACCTTGTCCCCGCAGCAGACTTTGGGTAACTTGAAACATGGTTTCTTCATCCCCGCGGACAAGATGTCCCCCGGCACTAAAAATCAATGCTGCCAAGATGAGCCCCCAAAACGCCCAATCAGCAAAAAATGGACGCGCAGTCCTCATGGTGCGGCTAAACCCAGCCCCATATCTTCTGGTCTGATAACCCCCGAGAAATCATAATAAATTCGATAATCCCCAATTTGGTGCAGTTCCCAAGAAATATCCCGCATTTGAAATTCGGCTTCTAATATCCCATCTAAGGTTGGATTATGAGTTGTGATGTACGCAATTTTGTCGGCATTTTCGACGATTTCGGCATACGGCTCATAGCGATCATCGCGGGAGGTGTACCGTAGGTCGTTGTGATAGGGTAACCGAGGCAGAAAAATAAACTCCTCCGCAGTCTGAAAAGCCAAGGGGTAACTGACCCAATAATTTGTGTAACCGAAATAATGGTCTTTTTCTTCCAGAAATTCCACCAAGTCATCCAGGGCGCGGTGATCAACCTGAGTAATTGGATTAAATTGAGTCGTCAAACCGGGTGGAAAGCGTTCCACAGACTGCCAAATTCCCCAGAATTGATAAACAATAACCAAGGCCACCAAGGCCCACAACCACCGGCCGTATTGATTTACTAAGGATATGACCATTTCAGCCGCGAATAAGGCCAATGGAATTGCCAGGGGCACAAAATACCGACCCGAGGGATCAACGCCAAACGAGGTAAAAATGAAACCGAATGCCAATGTGAGCATTATGCCGGCTAAAACGCCCGCGCCAAAGCGATGTTTTTGCCCTGATCGGAAGCGACGGGAGATGAAAACCAGCACCCCAACCCAAAAAGCCAAAATTGCGGGTAACAATTGCAATCCCAACCACCGAATTTCCCACGAGGGACGCAGACCAAAAGCAGCCGTCCCCCCAAATAAAATGAGATTGCTAAAATGGCTGAAAACGACCCAAATCCAGGGACCGTGTTCAACCGCCACAGCTGATCCAGCCAATTCACGCAGAAGTTGTTCAAATCCATTCTGAAGGGCAAACCACCACCAGGGAGCAGCCCCAATGAGACCACCCAAACCAATTACGGCCAAAATGCGTCCGATATGAAGCCAGCGTTGATATTTTCGAAGACCGCCTCCTTGCTGCCAAACACGAATAAACAGGAATATCCCCATAGGGATACTAAACACGAGCGTAAACCCAAAAATCCACAACCCTAACCCAGCCATAAATCCCCAGAGACCTAATCGCCAGGCTGATATTCGCCTACCCGGTTTCAGATCAGTAGATATTTTTAAACCCCAAATTACGATCAAATTGCCCAATAACAACGCTTCCCCATACCCGCCTAAAGAAACAGAGGTGTAGAGGGTCACAATTACATTTGGAATCGCCAAAAACCAGGCGGCAATGATGCCAACTCGCCGGGAACCTAAACCAATTTCTCCTATTTTTGCAGTGGTTAAAATTACCCCCAGATATAACAAACCTTGAACCAAACGTATCACCCAAACATGTTCACCAAACAACCAAAAACCCCCCGCGATCAACCAGGCATCCAAGCTACCCATATAAGCCTGCCCATAAAAGAAAATAGGACGGTCCCCTTGCAAGATATGCCGGGCCATCAGTGCTACTACGGCTTCATCGCTATTAAACGGTAAAACATCTTGGAGCACCAGCCATAGTTTTAAGAGCGCCGCACTAAGCAGCGCGGCGATCAAATGAAGAGCATAAGATAAACGGGGTTTAGATAAAATTATTTTTTGTAGTGCGATCATTTTTTTGAGCGGTATAATGTCATCACATCATACCAAACCAAGTTCAGCATGTCTACGCAATTGTTTTATGATCATGGTAGATAAACATAATCCCGGGGAGAAGCCCCCAAAAAGCATCGAATTCCTGGGGGTCTTTGCTGCGATATTACTCGGCACCTTTCTCAGGCTTAGCCCCATCATTCAACTTGATTTTCCACTCAATGATGGAGGGGCATTTTTAGCAATCACGCAAGATATCGTGGCTAACAATTTCGCTTTCCCCAAATTTGCTACTTATAATCTTAGTAATATCCCTTTCGCCTATCCACCGCTGGTATTTTACACAACTGCTTTTATTACCAAAATTTTCCAATGGTCATTACCCAACATCATTCGGATGCTCCCAGCCGTGGTGAGTATCCTTACGATCCCTGCCTTTTACGGATTAGCACGCAGAATTCTAAAAAATCCATTGCAAATCTTGGTGGCTACATTTGGGTTTACATTGATGCCAACAGCCTTTGATTGGTTAGTTGTGGGGGGAGGACTAACGCGTTCATTTGGCTATCTTTTTGCGATTTTGTGTTTACAGCAAATCTACGAACTTTATACAACCCGCTACAATAAACCAATTTTTTTAGGCTCACTTTTCGCGGGTCTCACGATTCTCAGCCACCCTGGAACAGCCTGGTTTCTTTTCTACAGTTCTCTGACCATTTTCCTATTTCATTTCAAAAATCGGCCCCATGCGCTGCGAAAATCAATAATAATCGGTGTTGGGAGCCTGGTATTGATTTCACCCTGGTTAATTAGGCTGCATAAAACCCATGGTATTGCAGTCTTGGCCTATCCATTCCAGACTGAAGGCTTTTCATTAGCTTCCATAATTACGCCCTTCACTTTTCTGTTTACGAATGAACCCCTACTCGACATCTTTGCGTTCGGCGGTTTATTGGGGGTAATTGCCTGCCTATTTTTAGGGAAATATTTTCTACCCGTTTGGTTGTTGTCCGTGTTTGTGTTTGAAACGCGATTAGGCCCCACTTATTCAGTGGTCCCAATGACCCTGTTGGTTGGGGTCGGCTTCGATAGCGCCATCCTGCCCCTCTTGAAAAAACCAAATTCAAACACCTTATCCAAAATCCAAAAGATGTTGCCAAAAATCTTGGTTGGATACCTGCTTTTATATAGCACCATCGCGGCCTTTATGGCCATTAATTATGAGTCAGTTTCAAGCCCCCAACGGCAAATAATGGCTTGGATTCAAGCAAATACGCCAGAATTGAGTCGATTTATTGTTCTCACCGGTCAACCGGAATATGGAATCGACCACGTCTCAGAGTGGTTCCCCACCCTTACTCACCGCCACAGCTTGACAACGCCCCAATTTCACGAATGGTTACCAGATCAAGCATTTAATCAGCGTATTGAACTTCATCGTTCTGTCCAAATTTGCAACGAAAAAGGGCTGGGATGTCTTAGCGAGTGGGTTCAAACCAACAATATCAAGTTCACCCACATTTATATCGCGAACCATAATCCTGAAAATCAAACGCTAGCCTATCAAATGATGACAAAAGCCCTAGTTGATTCCCCTGAGTACAACCTAATCCATTCTGGAGCAGGTGGAATGGTTTTCATCAATTCCGCTGAAACTCCCTAACGCAAAATCCGGTTGAGTTATCGAGTAGTTGCCTCCACAAGATTTTTCAAGCTCTGAAATGAAACAAATTATTACTTCACACTGGCCATTTGGTGTTCTGCTCAGCATACTAAGTCTGTTTTTTGTGTGGGGTATCCCTTTCGTGCCTTTTCATCCCGATGAAAGCACCAATATTTTCATGAGCAGCGATTTCGAGATATTAGTCTCCAAGCCAAATTCGTTATCCTGGCAACATGAAAATGAAGGTGACCTCCGCCAACATTACCGCACGATTGATGCGCCATTAACTCG
Source organism: uncultured Anaerolineales bacterium (assembly GCA_964453155.1). GTDB lineage: Bacteria > Chloroflexota > Anaerolineae > Anaerolineales > UBA11858 > CAYVQU01. The sequence goes on from CAYVQU010000030.1 coordinate 14,524, forward strand.
TTATCTGATCGGGTTCGGGCGCACGATTTCGGGGCAAGAGGCTTTGACTGTTGATTGGGATTGGAGTAAATCTTGGGAAGAGAATTTGGGAAACGAGGCATATCCAAATGAGAACTTACTTTTTTCAGCCCGAATGGCAATTACCTCGTTGTTACCCCTAAGCTTGGTTCTTATCTATTTGATCGGTATTCAAATCCAAGGAAAACTTACTGGATTTCTTGCAGCTCTACTTTTAGGTACGCAGGCGATTGTTTTGCTGCATTCCCGGCGAGCCATGACCGAAGGGGTATTAGTTTTTGGGATTCTGTTCACCCTGTGGGCCTGTCTCCAAAATAGGCCCAGACCTTGGCTAATTGGGCTAGGAGTGGCCTTAGCCATCAACGCCAAACATTCCGCCCTACCAATGCTCCCAGTTGGATTAATCGCAATTATTTGGTCCACTCATAAAGATGGTAATTTGATAAAAAAAGTTTTTTCAAATATTGTCCAATTCGGTGTGTTTTTCCTGATCATTACATTCGCTCTAAATCCAGTTTATTGGAAACATCCCGCTCAAGCTTTACAAGCGACGGTGACTACCCGTATTTCACTAACCCAACAACAAATTAGCGATACCCAAGAAATTGCCTCTGACAAATACCTCGGTAGTTATGGTCAGCGGCTCCTGGTTCTGTTTGCCAACATTTATGTTGGACCGGCAGAACATAGCTTAGTCGCAAATTTAGAGCCCACTATTGAGGCTGTCAACCGTTACATTGACATCCCAGGACACAACTTGATGCGCGGCTTGGCTTGGGGAGCGTTTGGGGCAATCCTTACTACACTCGGAGTCTATATGACTATACGCAGTTTGAGATCCAAAAACATGGAACGAGTGCGATCAATCAGTATTTTGCTCTTGGCTGCCGGGCTACAAACCGGAGCTCTCATTGCAGCAGTTCCCCTCCCTTGGGCCCGGTTTAGTCTCCCCGTAATTCCTTTTTGCTGCCTATTCATGGCTTATGGATTAGCCGGACTTCGGCCAAAAAGAACCCCCGCTCAAATTTGAACGGGGGTTGGATTTATCCGAGATATTCCCTTAATTTTCGCTGCACATGGGGATGCCGCAATCGGCTCAGCGCTTGAGCTTCGATTTGGCGAACCCTTTCCCGAGTAACGCCCATTTTTCGACCGACTTCTTCCAAAGTGTATGACTGCCCATCTACCAACCCATAACGGAGCTGCAGAATGCGGACTTCTCTCGGAGGCAGACCATCTAAAACGGTGTAAATATGCTCTTTGAGTAGATTATGGGTTGCCGAGGCATCTGGGCCGGGCATATCATCATCTGGGATGAAATCCCCCAAGACCGAATCTTCCTCGTCATCGGTGGGGGTTTCTAGAGAGAGCGGCCGGCGGGCGACCTTGATCATATATTCCACCTTCTGAGGGGGAACTTCTAATGTTTGTGCCAATTCATCAACTTGCGGGGCCCGGCCCAACTTTTGCGTCAATTGATGTTGAATCCGCAAGAGTTTGTTAATCTGGTCCCCCATATGGACTGGAACCCGAATCGTGCGGCCCTGATCGGCGATCGCGCGCGTGACAGCTTGCCGAATCCACCAAGTTGCGTAAGTACTGAATTTATGACCTCGATGGTAATCAAATTTCTTCGCCGCCCGAATCAGGCCGATATTCCCCTCCTGGATCAAATCTAAAAAAGGTACGCCACGACCCATATATTTTTTCGCCACGCTAATTACCAAACGCGAGTTGGCAGTGATCAAATGCTCGCGGGCGGCCCAGCCATCATGAATAAACTGTTGCAGTTCATACCGGCGATGCTGCCCGACTCCCCCGCGGGCCATTTCTTCACGAGCCAAACGCCCGCGTTCAATCCTTTGAGCCAAATCAACTTCTTCATCCGCGGTTAATAACGGGACTCTCCCAACTTCTTTAAGATATAAACCAATCGTATCTTCAGTGTCGATATTCGCCAAAACATTTTCTGCTTGCGGATTTGCCCCCGGCTGGGTTTCTTTCAGATCATCATCATCATCGCCATCTTCATTATTCGGTAATTCCCCCGTTCCAATTTCATCAATATAAGGAATTCCAGCCGATATTAGGGCCATAAATGCTTCTTCGAGTTGATCTACATCCCGTTCTGCATCTGGAAAAATCCCTAAAATGTCATCCAGGGTAACAAAACCTTTTTTGCGACCCAAAATCAGCAATTGGGAGATTGTATTCAAGTCTGATACACCCTCGACCAACGGGTTTTCCGAAGCTTCAATTGCATTCAACAAAGACTCATCAAGCATATTTTCTCCAATGCGACCAATCAACTGTGGATTGGGATAATGGCAAACGCTTATTACTTATATTACGGAGAATTTTGATCAGGGTTTTAGCCTAAAAATAAAATGGACACCCTACTTATTTTTGAAATTTGTACTCAAGCTAAAAATGAGTGGAAGATGCCAACAGATTCATTTCAAGGTGAAAAATGTTAGCTATCATCAACTTACCTTGTCCTGGAAATTTGATTTCGTTCGAATTCTACTTGTGATAAATATCCTTCTCAGAATACGCCTTTTTCCTTCCAGGAGCAATAGTAAATTTGGTTCGTTTTACTCGAAAGTTAAAATGCAAATTACGCCGAACCTGTTCACAGGGGCTGCGTCGCGAGGTAAAAAAACGACTCGTTTGAAGAAATTGAAGTGATGAATGGAATAGTCAAGAATGTGTAAAATATTAGAATATCGTTGGTTGTATGGACCATTTACTTGACGAGCCATGATTATACTCAAAAATTCGGACAAAGCAAGTCCAAGTGATAATTTTTAGGGAATTTTTAGATCAACATTGAATTTAAATTCATCTCTTGACCAACGGCAAAGTTAATGTAGAATTAAGCCCGCGGACCGGTGGCGGAATTGGCAGACGCAGCGGACTTAAAATCCGCCGATCGCAAGATCTTGTGGGTTCGACTCCCACCCGGTCTACCACCAAATAAAGGGGTGCTCACCTGAGCACCCCTTATATATTGGGGATACCGACCTGTACAAACAGGTCTTTTTTCTTGGGCATAACTGGGGTGGTGCAGAAGTGGTGCAGATAAACTCGATCATTCTATGACTTGTGACACTTTGTCGTCCAGGACAATCGGTACCGGTGTCACCCAATCATCGATTTGATTTCCCAAATCTTCATGCATTATGGGGATCAGATGTCCGTAAACGTTCAAGGTAGTACTGGGTTGTGAGTGGCCTAGAACTCGGGAGGCGACCAACACTGGAATACCCCGATTGAGCATGATTGAGGCCGCGGTATGCCGTAGGTCATGGAAACGGATTTTCGGCAATCCAGCTTCCGTGAGCATTGCTTTGAACTCTTTGATCATATTCGTCGCGCTGATTGGGGTGCCAAATATCGATGGAAAAATCAAGTTCTGCTCTTGCCAATTCTTTCCTGAAACGGCCTTATCAATCAAGACCCGTTGTTGGTGCTCGCGCAAGCTCTGCAGCATTTCATTACCGATGGGAATCGTACGGTTACTCGCCTTAGTTTTGAGTGGAACAAATACCTTCCCCACACCCTTTTTGGGCTGAACCTGGCGCTGAACTCGAAGTGTGCCCCGCTGCCAATCTAGGTCTGACCATTTGAGCCCTAGCAATTCTCCCTGGCGCATACCCGTTTTTACAGCCAGGGCAAATAAGGTTTCATACCGATGCCCTTTCGCAGCGATTAGCAGTTGGGTAACCTGATCTCATCCAAAATCTGCATTTCCTTCTGAACCAGCTTGGGTTTTCTAGCTCCATGAGCAGCATTCAAACCCACGATTCCGCGCCGAATCGCGTCCTCCAAAGCCCGGTGTAAGAGCGAATGAACATACCTGATCGTCCGCACCGAAGCCCCATCTTGTTCTAATCGTTGATACAAGTGCTCAACATGCTCTAGACGAAGGTCTGTGATCTTGTGTTTACCCAGGTAAGGTAATAGATAATCCCGAGCAATTTGTTCATAGCGAACAGCTGAGCGATGGCGTAGTTGTGTATTGTGGACCTTCATCCATCCAGAGAAATAATCTTCTACCGTTAGCTTGGTGTTTTCGAAAGTCAACCCTTGATCAATCTGGTTCTGCATACTACGGATCCACTTTTGAGCTTCTCGCTTGGTATCAAAAGAAGAGTTTATGCAGAATTAGCAGCGGCAGCCTGCCAGCATAGGGTCTGTGAATTGACCAACCCACAAATGGTGCGAAAAATGGGGGTGTAAATTGAGTGGGCATGTCAACCTCCCAATTTTAGTACCAGTTGGGAGTGGAAAAAATAGCTGAATTACGAAGCCCAAAGTACCATTATTCGGGCAAGGAAGGCGCAGGAATTTTATTCCTCACCCCAACCCGGGAATAAAATTCCTGCGCCGTTCATTCTGGGGATCAAGGTCACTAGCGGTTTAGGTCTGGGCACTGGCATACTGATACGGTGTCAAATTACCCAAGGCTTCATGGGGTCGAATCGCATTGTATTCTTCTAACCATTCTTCGGAGATATCTCGGGCTTCTTGCAGGGTAGAAAACAGATAAGCATCCAAAACATCTTCCCGGTAAGTCCGATTGAAGCGTTCGATGTAGGCATTTTGGGTGGGCTTGCCCGGCTGAATGAAAGCCAATTTGACGGCATGTTGCTCAGCCCAAGTTGCCACAGCTTGGGATATCAACTCAGGACCATTATCCATGCGGATCTGTTCCGGAGACATCATCCGGTGAGGGCGTGGGGTCGCCGCTCGGATGATTATGCGCGACCACGATCGCCGGCGCGTTTTCAACGATGGCCTGCCGAAAGACTTCGGCCACCCGCACCTGAGAAGCGTTGACACTGCCCTTGTAAAGGGCAACCAAGGCCAGCACCCGGTTGCGAGTATCGAGAACGGCCACCCACAATTCCTCATGATCGAGATGCTCCAGGAAGCTGCGTAGAATGTCATAAACATCTTTAGGTGACTGGATTGCTGGGCGTTGGGCGGGATGGGCATACAGCAAGTTATTCAGCTCTTCGTGAAGTTGTCGCACCTGGGTCAGCGTTTGCTCAACCCGGCGACTGTGATAACGGCGACCAACGGTTGGCCGGTCTTCAATCTGATTGATGACGGGAAATAGAGACGGTTGGGAATTCATTGGGGCTCCTTAACGTAAAAAATGCCGGTGCTGAGATCGTCTCAACACCGACATAGGTTGAATACTTTGATTAAGTTTCTCCAACAGTTGGAGAAAATCGCTCAGGATTTTGATTTACCTTTGCACCACATTTCCCCATCCTTGTGGCTGTACCAGACCTTGCCATCCTTCTCACGACGGCGCATTTCGACTTGGTGAAAGGCACACCAGCCGGGGCCGGTTTTATCGGCTGAGCCGTTTCCATTCGACTTGGCTTTGTAGCTGTTGTAGTGGGGTTGGCAGCCGCTAGCCTGCAGCTTGGTCAGGGCCGCAGTAGCCTTCTCCAACAACTCGCTGCCCGTATCCCCCCGAATGGTTAGCTGGCAAACGAAGCCGGTGGGCGAGAGATAGCGAGTGTTCCAAGAAGCTGGGGCTTCTGAAGTGGGTATTGCTTGAGTTTGGTTTGTCATTTTCCTTTACTCCTACTGTGAATAAACTTGTCATGTCATCGGCCCTATATTAGGGGGGAGTGACATGACAGGTTGATTATTTTCCCTACCACAGACCCGCGGCTTCGCGGCTTTCCTGTGTTTGGCTGATGGGCTGCTGTCTGGCTAACTCGCGCCAGTCGGGCTCCATCGGATCGCGGTTAGCTACTACGACCAGCATATCGATTAGGTCTTCCAACTCGATCCACACTTTCTGGGTGCCGAAGCCCTGACAGAAAGCACAGGGAGAATGGTGCATGTACGGTTCCCCGGTCGCACTGACAGCTTCCCGGTCGGGGAGATAGGCGGCACCGTCACAGTGCGGGCAGGTCATCAAGATTTGAACTTTGGGTTTCATGGTTACTCCTTTAAACCAAAAAATCCCGGCCGAAGCCGGGTTGATCAATAACACTTTCTCCTACGGTAGGAGAAATCTACTGATGGGTACTGAGCCCCTCCTACCACCCATCGGGTGGGCAGGAATCAAAAAGCCCCCTGAAACATTACGCATCAAGGGGCCAGGGTTAGCCGGGATTGGGAGAGCGACCTGGGCTTTTCTTTCTGTCAGCTCAAGCAAAGCTATAAGGGGGGGTAGTTCACTTTTGGTGTTCTAGAACATTACTTATTATGGGGTCACACTCACGAAGGGGATTTTTAGTTTATTCTCCAACATTGGAGAATGGTTCAACTGAAGAATGTAAGCTTTGCTCTACAATTACTTAGGGGGATAGGGCGACCTACATCTCGCCAAATCCCTGTTTGGTGGATAGGTGGAAATCTGAAAATCATTATCACACCTAGCAATCGCTTTCTGTGCTTATCCACCAACTTTCCACTTCATCTAGGGCCTTATACATCTCAAAAAGGAATGCCCCACCACCCAAAGACCCAATTAATGATACACCGGCAGCAATCACCTGGATTACTTCGGCGCGCCCAGCCTGTCGAGCTGTATCTAATGCTCGCCGCCAAGTTCCCAATGCTTGTTCGGTATCATGGTTTTCAACGCAATATTTAACTGCTGCGGTAAGCGTATTCACGTGTTGCCACATGGTCTCGATTTTTGTAGCTTTCACTAGCGCTAGGTTTATGGCTCCCGCTTGGATCATACCCAGGGTCATTTGTTTAATCACATAATCCCGCCACTTGGCCTTTTCAACATGCCCCACAACAGCTTGTGCTAAATCAAAATCGGCAACTCGGGCCAGAATAAAAGCAATTTTCCCCATTGTTTCGGCCTGGTTACTTCGGGCTACGGAGGCGGGGGCATCAAACCGACCATAAATATGGTAAGGTTTTGGGGCAACGTCATAGGCTTGCCGAGCAATCGTTCTGGCTTGATCTGGATTCCCCAAGTCAGCCAAGGCGGTTGCAATACTTACCAGGGCTTCGGCCCGATCTTCGGGAAAGGATAATTCTAACGCGACGGCTACGAGTTCCTGGAGGTTATTTTCCACCATTCGGTAGTTAGCGAGCACATTGACAAAATCTCGCACATCTCCTTTGTCAAGAAACTTGGATTGCATAATTTGCTCGATTGCCGAAGCCGTCCGGTCACGGGCGGCTTGTGACTTTCCGATCCGATCCAGATACCCGGCAATATGAACCCAAGCCGCAGCCTGGGAAGTGGTCGATTCAATATGTGCTGCGACTTGTTCAGCCAATTCTAAATCGCCCCGTTCAGCACAGGTTGCCACCAGGGCTTCCAACTTAGAATCCCGGTGATAGCGATCACGGATCTGTCTGACGACATCCAAGGCAGCCTGATCGTTGCCAAGTTGAGCAAATACTTGAGCGCTGCGGCCGATTAGATCTGCCTGCTGCCAACGGTTGGAGATTGAAAGGGCGGACTGCAGGGCTTGCTGGGCAAGTTCAATTGTTTGCGGATGGCTCCCTTGTGCCAGGGATTCACATACTGAAATTAGTGCATTTGCTCTTTGTTCTTCATTTTCCAAAGACTGAGCCGCCACCATAGTCTGGTTGCGTAAATCTTGAGCTTCAGTAAGATGATCTGACTGCCACAGGGCAGACACCACATGTACCTGCGCTTCAATAGCCTTTACAGGATGGTCTATCCTGTAAATTAGCTCCTGGGCTGCGTCGAAGCACCCGGCTTCCGCCAGCGTGTGGGCTAATTTTGCCCAAGTGACATTATCATCCCGGCCATCCTGAAGGGCTGGAATGAGAGCCATAACCGCTTCCACCTGCCCCAATTCTGCAAAACCTTGAGCCAAGGCGGTTAGAGGCAAACCCGATTCCGGCGTCTCGATTTGTACTAAAATCTCACCGATAATTTTCAGTAAATCACCGGAGTCATCTCGTGAGGCCCAAGTGGTTGCTACCCCAATTAGAACTTCCACTTGAAAAGATTCAGGCACCTGCGTAGAGATCAATTCGGTGACCTGATTGAATTTCAAAGCCCCACCAGTTGCCTTAGCTACCGCACGCCAGATTTCGGCTTGGCGATGATCTTGGATGAGTGTAAAAGCCCCTTGGGCCATCTTTACCCCGATTGCATCAAGACCACTCTGGGCCAATCGGGTGGCGACCCACCCCAAAGTCCAGGCTCGTTGGCGACTTTCAGGAAGCGCGGTAATCATTTTTCGAACCCTTGTTTCCCCAACTACCCCAGCAATACCCGCCAGGGGATCGGCTAAACTCTTTAAAGCTTCCTGTTGGTCAGGCCAACCCAAAATCCTACCTCGCCGCACGATGTTGATGGCCTGACTGGCTGCCCAACCTGCTTCGAGAATGTTTTTTGTATCTACATATACTTGGGCGGCAGCCATGCGAGTCCCAAAACTTTGGGAACGTTCATAAGCCGCGCTGACCCAATCTTCCGCCGTATTTGGTTGCTCAAGCGCAGCCCACGCTTGAGCAACATCTAACATGGCCAGGGCTGCCAAATCCCGGTCTTCAATTGATTCTGCCAACGAGCCAGCCCGGTCAAGGTCTTGGGGGATCAACTGCTGAACGATATGTTGAAAAGACCGCCCCCGGTGCCATTTATCAACCGTGGAATTGCGAGCGACGGTCAAAGCTTGATCAATATCACCTTGGGTAGTCCAATATTTGACTAAGGCCAGGCTAGCGCCTCCGCTCAACCAGCCGACAACCTCAGATTCTATAGCCTGAGCCTGTTCCAGTTGCTGGGTATCGAGCAAGGCTGTATACACGGCTGCGATAGCTTGCTCTCGATTGGTTTGGTTGTCTGCCGCGTGGGCGATTTCAAGCCCGCGCTCGTAATTTCCCGCCCGCACCATTAGACCGGCAATTTCGGCGACGGCATCTCCCCGCGACCAAGCCGGCTCCATATCTTCGGCCATCGCATCTGCAAACGCGTCGGTATCATATCCCCGTGACCAGGCTGTGGATTCAAATTCTCTGTAGGCTTCGGTCAGGGGATCACGCCAAGGATCCCGAGTAGACACTAAAGCCTTTTCAAGAGCCTCACTGGCACGCTCTTGATGACTCTCAGCCAATAATGCTTCCGCAATCCCCAGGTAAGCTCGACAGCGCTTGACTGCATCTTGAAGTAAGTCAGCCAAGTCCATCGCCTGGTCTATCTGTCCGGTTTGGGTCAAAATCTGAATTAATTCATCTGGAATTTTCGTTGCCAAACTCCCTACGGTAGCATTGAGTAAGGCACACCGGGTTTCTTGAAAGATATTGGGGGGATTTTCTTCCCCAGCAGCAATATAAGCCAGATTGACATCATCTTGAAAAGCGCGATGGGTTAATGTGCGATTCTGTTTCTGGCGCATGAAGTCTTCACAGATCAATTCATATAAAGCCGCCCGGTGTGCCGGAACTGAGCGCCGGGAGAAAAGATGGCCAGCTAAGTGGAAAAGCCCGTATTCATCAAACGCCTCGTACGGATTAGTCTTCATTAGTACGCGCCATTGCTAAATAGTAATCAATTATGACATCTTCATACTGGGATAAATCGACCTGATCTTTTAGGAAATCCTGGAAACTGGCATGATAAATGCGATAGAGGGCAACCTTACCCAGGTAATCTTCGTCCAAAAACTCCCGCCACATTCGAATACTACGTTTGACAACCTCAAGATTTACCTGAGTCCATTTTGAAATTTGTTTGACAGAGATTGGTTCTCGAGCGACCCCTAAAATACACACGATTGGGGCATATATCTCTTCAAAGGTTTTGAAGTCACTCATTTGCATTTGTCGCCAATGACGGTGGTAATAAGCCAGTAGCCCATCGGGCAATTCGGCTAAAGCACCATCAACAAATTCACCTCGCTCGATTGCAGGCAATACATGATAGAGATACATGAAGTTTCCTTGGCTTTTTTGCCCTAAGCCGGATATAAATTGATCGGGGCTTACGCGCCAAGCATCCAATCGATGTTTTAGCTGATCTTGTTGAAGATAGTCTTGAATATAAATCTCAATATCAGCCATGTTTTGAGTGGATCGCGAATCGAGATCATAAATTTGGAATTGAGATACTTGCAAGCGAATATCGTCTAAAGGGCGAGTTGTCAGGATAATATACACATTCTCTGGCAGCGATGATGGTAAGTAAAGTACGTTCGCCCAGGCTGGTAAATTCTGGCGATCGGCTTCATCTAAAGCATCGATGGCAATCACAATCTTTTCATCAGGATCTGAGCGTTGATTAATGGCAGCCTGTAGACAAGTGACCAAATAACTACTGTCTGAAAATGTAGTTGAAGTGAGTTCATCCCTGGGCAATTCGTAGCGTTCGATTATTTGGGCGGTGACATTTTCTAGAAAAGCGCGCGGGCTACGGATATTTTGGGAGGCAATATTGAAGTGATGGATGTAGCCGCGATCGTTGATGAGTTTTGACAACCAAGCTGATTTACCAATCCCAGGATTACCCCTGATAATAAAGTAACCCGAGGCGTTCGTTTCTAAAAAGCGATCCAGTTCAGAAAACACAAAATCTCGCCCAACGAAATCTCTTATCTTATCTCGCATCAAGGCATCAAATGATCGCCTTAGCCTATCAGTCGTAGCTGAGAATCCAGAAAAGATGTTTAGCTCAATTTTGTCACGCCCAATGAAATCACCCCCTGAAGTATTCACGTCACCATCGATATGAGCCCCACCATGGGTATTGATTTCGGTATTGTTATCAGGCATAGTATGTTACTCCGAGGATTGATCCCCTAATGATTCAAAATACGCTTTTTGAACCAGGTGATTGAAACTAAATGCATACCCGGTCTTGTGGAACAGGTTCAAACTGTCGGCATCCGATAAAAATTTGGGAATATCCCAGGGTAACAGGCCAGTCACCCATAAGAAAAAACGCAACAAAAAGTGCTGCAGAAAAGCAAACACCCCATAATACTGACCAAAAATATAAGCGAGTATGAGTGCGGTGACGAGGATAAATTGCCGGGCATAATCCAACCAGTTGGGAACCATTGCTCCAAATTGAGCGTCTTGGATTAATAGTATCGTCAGGCAAATTCCGACTAGGATGATACCTCCCACTCGAAGTCCATTGCGTAATGATAGCCAAATACCACGATTGATTTCGGTGCGCTCTTCAGCTTCCACAACGCCGCCAACCAACCCCATGATCAGTCCGAAAACGATGGTCAACAACCCAAACACAGCCTGCCCCCCAGAACGCCAAATCCACTGCATGAACGGCCAAAAGTGGAGCGAACCCGTATCGCTGGGATAGGTGAAATTCTCTAAGTTGCTCAAACTACCATGGCGGTTATTGATGATTGTAAAGGCAATGATCAAATATGCCAGTAAACCGACAAAGCTACCAAAACCCAATCCCCCCAAGAATTGCCGCCACTCAAATTTTCTAAGGACTATTGGATCAATATCCGGGATATCTTGATTACGCTTAGTAAGTTGACGGTTCCCAAACCACCACAAACCCAAGCCAACTGCCCCACCGATCCCCAAGCCACCGAAGAGAGAAAATATAAAATCATTGGCGGGATCTCCAATTCCCATCGCGATGGTTATGCCAAACAGGATTCCGGCAATCGACGCATAAACCGCACCAAATTTCTTGCGCAGCATGCGCCACATAATCCAGAGAAATGATAAGGCAAAATAAGGTGTGAAGTTGAGCTGGTAATGGGACAGGACATAAGGAACATCTTCTCCAAAGAAAAACGTATAAACCGCTACAGTGACCCAGCGTAATGATAGGAACAAAATTGGCGTGAGTGTAAGGGTAGCTAAACCCGTCCAATACGCCCATTTATGGGTTGATTTTTCCAGCCAGTCGGGTTGAATGTCTTCTAAAAGAAAATTGGCTTCTTTTACGCGCCTGGCCAGCACCCCTAACCACTGGATCGTTTTATCGGGGGGAAAATTACATCGCTTCCCCCGCTGAGTGACCATTTGATGGATGTATTTCTCAATGAGTTCAGGTGGTAGTTCGCCATTTGGCCCGATTCTGATTTCATCCAGGTCAATTTCAGTTTGATCCTGATAAACCGTAGCCAAAATATTGAGAAGCATCGGACTGGCAGCTAGTTTTTTTAGTCGTTCATTGCCGGTTATCTTTTTTTGGATATTCTCTAACTCAGGTTTCGCTCGTTGGAAAAACGAATTGAATTGCGCGTCCGTAAGAGGCTGTAGCTCAACTGCCCAACCTAAATTCAGCTTTTGGGGCATATTTACATAATCTTTAAATCGACAGGCGACTACGATCCCGGTGTTAACATGATCGGCACGGAATTGGTTGAGCGCGGTGAGACAAGAGTTTTGTTCCGAAGGGGGCACCTCATCTAGACCATCCAGCAGTAAGATCAGGCGATCATCTGCCAGCCATTTTGTCGCGTAGTTATTGGCTGGCGTGATGTTGTAGAAGCGATCTAATTCTCCCCGAATCCAGTTATCGAGGGTTTTGTGGTGTTCTTTCCAGGATGAAAGACTCAGGATGAAGGGGATTTTGGGGTTATCCGTTTGCCCGGCGAGTCTCATAATATGGCCGGCTAACTCGTATAACTGTACCGATTTCCCGGATCCGGGTGCGCCCAGCAGCAAGAGTGCCAGACCAGAATCTTGAAAAACATTCACAATATTTTGCCCGGTTGGAATTTCTTGCTGGGAACTTTCGTCAAATTCCCGTAATTCAGCCAGGGGATCAATGACCAGTTTTGTATGGCGCACCAGGCCCAGCTGGACTTGTGGCAGTCCATTGAGACGCTTTTCAATCGCTTTGTGTAGAAGATTCCTATTGATCCGTTGTAGGGTTCTTGCAATATAATCGCGTTCTTGTTGTCTATCCGGGGTTACCGGCGCGGCATAATATTTAACAATGATTGTACTGTCGATGACATCACCACCCACTGCAACTCCGCCGCTCTCAGCATGAACTTTTTGCGCTTCATTCCTAGTCATTGCAGTCTCCTTACTCGTTGATGGCCATCCAAGTTATCCCGCCTCCGCTTGCAGCTTCTGCGCCACTTTGCGAGCAATCAAACCAAATCCTGCGGCCGGGTTGGTGATCGTTACCAGGGCGACTTCCAGGATGTCGGGCGCCATGGCTTTGAGAATGTACTCGATCTTCCCCGCGTTGGCCTGGTCACCTTGGGCGTCTTCGGCTTCCAAATCTTTGACTTTGGCAGTCAGGTCTTGTTTGGCGTAAGCGGGCAGTTGATGGTTCTGCTCGATGGCCGTATAGATTTCCTCGCGCAGGTCGGTTTGTTGTGAGTTGGGCGAGTTGACTACGTTGTCATTCCCGGTGATGAGCGTGCTACCGCTAACGTTACCGCCGATGGCAATCCCCCCTTCGGTTGCGGTGACATTTTTATCCCGGCCCACAAACTCACCCCCACCGGTATTGACGTCGCCAGCAACGTAAGCCCCGCCTCCTGTATTGGCGGAGCGCTTATCCATATCACCCCCAGCAATATTGATCTCTCCCCCACTGACATCCGAGATACTCCCGATGTTAATCCCACTTGACTCTTGGGGAGTATCAGGGGGTGTAGTTAGCGTCGGATAGTTCGGATTTGGTTCAAGAGAATCGCTGGTTTGCATTTTACTTTCAATCGCTTGAATTAGAATTTGAAAATCCGATTCGGTATGCATTTCACTCGTGAGAACATTCATGTCGCTTATGGCAGCCATAAAATCATTTATAAATCGAGTAGTAATTTCAATATCCTTCAAACGTTGGGTTAGCGGGGCCACCATTGTGGGCGAAGAAGCCGCGATTTTCCGATATTCTGTCTCTATGGCCTGATAAGCCTGATCCCAATACTTCAAATACGCAGTCTGGCCTTGAAAGCTGAAAATATCAACATCTGGAAGAACAATTGGAAATGCACGTTCATGGAAGGCCGGAGATTGAAACATGCGATACGCTTCGTACATGCAATATTCCGATTTCATGTATTTGTCATTGACTACAACTATGATAAATTTTCCGCGTCCAATCCGATCCATAAAATCTTTGATACTACCGCGATAGTTTAGCGCGCTTTTATCTCGAGTTATTGTGAATCCTTTGGCCGCAAAGGCTACACAAATATCATCAACGATGGCCTCACTAGCCCCCTTCCAGGCATAAGAAATGAAGATTTCATTACCACTCATGGCTAGATGCTCCTTGAAAGCCTAACTACTATTTATTCACCGATTATGATTCTCACGGTGTTTTTACGCACCGAATACCGTTATAACTATCCCGAGTAGCCGGGTTATTTGAAATCCGGGTCGTGGTTCGCAACAACCAATCGGTATCAAACCAGGCTCCCCCACGCACTACTCTAACCGTTCCACCAGTGGGGCCGGTGGGATTTTCTGTGGGCGAGTCTTGGTAGTAATTCTCAGCATACCAATCGGCCACCCATTCCGAGGCATTCCCAGCCATGTCTAATACTCCGTAAGGACTGGCTCCTTCGGGATGACTTCCAACCGGTTCGGTGTTGGCAACACAATTCGAATAATTCACTAAATGACACTCGGGTAAATCTGAACCCCACGGATATAAAAGTGGTTCTTCACTGCCCCGAGCTGCTTTTTCCCATTCGGCTTCCGTCGGTAACCGCCCCCCGGTCCACTCACAAAACGTATAGGCGTCATCCCAACTTACATAAGTAACGGGATAATCGGCATACTCTTCATAGGCATATTCTTGATAGGCTGGTGGACGACAAACCCCGGCTTTCACACATTGATTGTATTGTTGATTGGTAACTTCGAAGCGACCGATGAAATAAGCATCTAAATAGACCTGATGGGGGGGTTTTTCAGAAGGGTAGAACTCGGCATCTTCTTCTATCACATTCCCCATCGTAAAAGTCCCGGCTTGTATCTCGATCCAATCCATAGGCAAGGGACGATATATGACCTTATTTAATTGCCCGGTCAGGGCCAGTGTTACGGCTACAGTAATCAGAAGTACGGCGGCAGAAATCACACTGATAATCGTTACTCGTCATTTTTGTACGGCCTGATTCTCGCGCTGAAATGCATCCAAACTGGCATCCAGGAATTCGCTCTCGAACGCGTTCATTTGGTTCGGATAGCGTCCAACCCATTCTTTGGCCCGATCTAAACGCGTACCACTCAATAAATAACTGGGGTCTTGATTCCCGCGTTCCCATTGAAGTGAAGAGCGATTAATCTCACGGTGGATGCGAAGATCTTCGCGCGAATCATTGATCAGGTCTTCGAATGGTTCCCACACCCGAAACAGTGTTTCATGAGTCACACCCACCACTTGAATGTCATTCTCATCTTCCGTGCGTAACAATCGGGCCTGGACAAAAGCTTGCACGATTTCCGTTTCGGTAGGTGATAACATTGCCAATGGTACCCGCTTTTTGGCTGGCTTATTATTCTCATTGATGGTGACCAACTTTAGTAAGGTTGGAAAGACGTGTTCAACAACAGCCGGGTTATTTTCTTTTAACTGATCAATAACTCTCTCGGCCTGCTTGGTCAAGGCCCCACTGATTCCGCCCACCGCTTCATAAATCAGGTGGTCAAACCGTTTTTTCCCTTTTAGTTTTTCATACATTTCACGCAAGGTAAACGCCAGTAAGGGTAAAGCTTCACCTTGCCCCGTATCCGTAACCATGCGTTGGATTAATCCAGCTTCAAAATCCAACCCCGATATTTTTGCCGGACCTTCAATAACTTCACCTAACCGATCATGACTTATCGAAGGCAGTAACAACGATTTGCGAAGAATATTTTGGAGTTCGGTACTTTGTAATACCGGGGTCACAAAATCTGAGCGGAGTGTGACAACAATTGAAAGGGGATTGTCAGGAACATCTAAGGATGCTTTGATTATATTAGCAAAGCATTCCATCGCCTGCTGCTCAGAACGGGTGACTAATTCTTCGAATTGATCAACAACCAGGAGGATCTTTCCATCGAGTTGAATATTGCGCAATAAGCGTCTCAAATAATCAATTAAGCGCTCTGGAGATTCTTGGATTTCGGCCTGAACAATTTTCCAATAGTCGAATGGGATATCTTCTAAATGGGCTAAACTGGCTCTTTCAACTGCCCGGGCCAATTGCCCAACCGGGCCTTCGCCAGGGACAAATGGGGGCACAACAATCCAGCTGTCCGGTTCTCGAAGTTGTATGTAGTTTACTAGACCAGCTCGCACCAAAGATGATTTTCCACTTCCTGAAGGGCCAACTACCGAAACAAAATGAGCTTTCGAGTCAGTGGGATTCAATAAGTCATAGAGATCAATTATTTCGTCTGAACGCCCGAAAAAAAAGGGGGCGCGATCGAGATCGAAGTGATCCAAGCCTGGGAATGGGGATTTACCCGGCGTGATGGCAGCTGAAAGTAATTCGGGATATTGGATGTAGATATCGCCCCCAGCAATATTAATACTACCGCCATGGATATTAGAGATCGTCCCAATTTCAGCTTTCTTGCGATCTGAGGGCGACTCGGGTGAATTTTTATTATTTGTAGTCATCGGCAATCCTTCTATGTACCGATTACGGTCCCCAACGGGGCTGCCAGTCTGAAGTGTTATTCTCAGTTAATTGAATGATATCAGAACCATCAGTGCGCATCACATAGATATCGCTATCCCCGTCATCATAAGAAAGAAACGCGATCCATTCTCCGTTCGGAGAGATACTGGGAGAAATTTTGTCACCCTTATCTGTAACTTGTCGCAAGTTTTCTCCATCAGGATCAATCAAGTAGATTTTCCGATGTTCTTTGATACCGGCGTAAAATGCGATTGTACTGCCATCTTGGGACCAACTGATCCGTCCGCCCAGATTAGCAATATCATGGGTAACCTGTCGCATTTCATCGGTTCCTAAATCTAAAATGTGAATTTGGCTTGATCCAGAGCGATCTGATACAAAAGCAATTTGATTACTATCTGGACCCCATTCGGGTCCAGTTTCATTGCCTTTCTCATTTGTGATCCGTCGCTGCTTGCCCCCATTCAGCTTCATCACCCAAATCGAGTAATTAGCATCCGCAAAGTTCTGGAAAGCAATCCGCTTCCCATTGGGGGATATCACTGGGCCAGCCGGATTGCCAATGTTTTCAGTGAGGCGTTTTTGTTTACTACCATCAATTTCCATTGAATAGATTTCAAAGGGGCCGTCTCGTTTCGAAGCGAATACAACCTGTTGACGATCTTGGGATATTGTAGCGTAAAAATTCGTAGCTAAGGCATGGGTTAAACGACGCTGTTGGCTACCGTCGGGTTTCATAATACAAATTTGATCATAGTAATCCAGCTGGCAAGTGAAAACGATATTCCCTAAAGTACTAAGCTGCTCAAAAACCTGGGTACTCTTGAAATCTGGAGTTGGTGAAAGGGTAACTGCAGGGGTTAGGGTTACCACTTGTTCATCAGGAGTATTTTGGCATCCTGAAATCATAAATCCCCCCACAAAAACTACAAAAAGCAACAAACGATTCCTAGATATCATCATTCATGCCTACCTATTGTCAAATTGCTATCAGTCAGATTCATCAACCGGACAAATGAAATATGGGTCCCGATTGTCTCCGCCTTCAGCAATCCAACCTTCATAACCCGATTTTGTTCTAACTGGCCAATACCAATAAGAACGTATTGAATCACAAACTGGCTCACCAGTTACATCTAACTCCGCGCCAGGTACCAGTCGGTGCGAATAGTCTGCTTTATGGTGTGGCTCTAACTTCAATAAGACCAGATCTTCTCGGGTGCAAACAATAACGCGATCTCCTACTTCAACCCTTTGATCTGGCGCGCCAGGACACTTATTAGAAGCGATTATGGTCAGATTTAGATTGTTTTCATCTTCGGTCGGTGAATCAATTGCATGATTTGGTTGGGTTGTTGTAACTCTATTATCTGTTGATGTATTGCACGCCCCCAGGAACCAAAACATTGCACAAAGGATTAATTTGAGAAATATTGGGAAACGATCATTCATCTCATCATCTCCAAATTCATTCTACCGCTAATTTAATGCAATAAGCACCAAAGCCTTGTGGAAAAAAAGAGCTAAAAACTCCATGGATTTATCCGACTACGATTCAACCACCGAATTTGTCCTATTTTGATAGAGTCCCCTTGCCTAATGTCATTACTAAACGGGGTCACAACCGACCCAACTACAATCAAATTATACCTATATTCCGCGAAAGATCTCATCCATTTTCGACGTCGGAAATTTACTTCCTGCAGGTTCTTGCAATTATTTCATCATTTTGAACAGCAAAGATTTGTTCAGGAGTGTATTATGTTACCCCTTACCGACTGATGATCAAAGATGATCAAAATTGCAAGTCGCTTTTCCAAAATCCGCCCCAAAGTGGTGCAGATCGGTGCAGATCCAGAAATTTTCATAATAAACATAAGAAAATCTGCACCACTTTCGACAAAAATACCCCCAAATACAGGGGCGCAAAATAGATAAAATACCATATATACGGTATCGAGACCTTAAACCCAAGCTTAAAATCCGCCGATCGCAAGATCTTGTGGGTTCGACTCCCACTCAGTCTACACAAAAACACTCCCTTATTGCAGGAGTGTTTTTGTGTGAGTAACCTTATCTTTTTTATAGCAGTCAGAGCCTAAGGTGATCGCGGTCGATCTTTATTTTCGGGTGGATTTTCAATTTATCGTGACATTTTTTCTAATCTCGTGTTATAGTCTTCAGAAATTCAGACTTTTTTTACCATATTAGGAGCAATATCATGAATATTATCTTATGGATTCTGCAAATTTTTCTAGGGGTGTATTTCGTCTTCATCGGCGTGACCCATTTCACCCTGCCACCGGGATTACCGGAACAAATGGGATGGATGTATGAGTTATCACCCGGACTGCATACGTTCAGTGGATTAGCTGAAATACTGGGGGGACTGGGGCTGATCTTGCCTGGATTGACAAAAATTCAAACTCAACTTACCAAGTTTGCTGGATTAGGATTGGTTTTTGTGATGGTCGGTGCGATCGCTTGGCATGTGCAACGCGGTGAATTTAGCAATATCATGTTCAATGTTGTTCTCGCCCTGCTTGCCGGTTTCATTGCTTATGGCCGGTGGAAGTTAAGTCCCTTCGAAGAAAAATAAGTATCCCGAATATTTGACTCATCAACAAAAAACGCTCAAATTTAGCTGAAATTTGAGCGTTTTTGTTCAACTGATCTGGCGAACGATCAACCTCCAGATATTTTTACTTTGTAACCTAATTTTTGCAATGTGGCGGCAATTTTCTCGCGGTGCTCACCCTGAATTTCGATCACACCATTCTTAATCGTCCCCCCACTGCCACAAGATTGCTTAAGTTTTTTCGCTAGGACTTTTAGATCTTTTTCTGATAGCTGTAGATTCTTTACCAAAGAAACGTTTTTTCCACCCCGGCCTTTAGACTCCCGGTGGAGATAAGCCGTTTGTTGGTTGGGAGGCAATGAAGTCTTGAAAACTGGTTTCGGTTTTTGGCCTTTTTTCTTGCGTAAATCCCCTTTTCCAGAAGACCATACGGTAGGACGATTATCGCGGGGCATTAGATTTCCTTTTCTTAATTTGAAGATTGTTCAAAAGGTTCAACATGGATGACCACTCGGGACATTTCAGGGACGAAAGCATATAACTGTCGTTTTATCCGTTCTGCGTTTGCATGAGCATCGGCAAGGGATAAATTTGGATCCATACACAGTTTTAATGAAACATGCAAATGGTCATCAACTTGATGGCTGTAAATTTCGGTAACTCCTTCAATGTCCGCATAATAATCTAACAAGTCAGAAATTTTTTGGTTAAGGGCTTCATCCTGAATAAGCTGAGGAAAAAATAATTCACTGGCCAGCGGTTCCATATGCGTATTCACCCGTTTTGCCTGGGGCCAATAGCGCTTGGCCCGATTTTCAAAATCTTCGGCAAGTTGGTGAGCTTGATGGAGGGTTTTTTCGCCGCTAATTTCTAAATCCATATCGATGATATATTCACCATTAGGGTCAACATGGATATGAAGATCGTGTAAGCCTAACCCCATCCCTTCCGCAATTTGGCGTAGACCATAAGCAATCCGATCCCAATTATTGGAATCTTCAAAGCGCGCCGGCTCAATGTGGACCACGGCATCAACCACATTCTTAATTCGAGTTTGGAGGCGGCGTTCGACCTCGGATGCCACTGCATGAGCCTGAGAAGTACTCATTGCCGGGTCCACCTTGACATGTAAATCTACAAAGACCGTTTCAGCGGTTCCCCGAGAACGAATGTTATGGACAAATCGAACCCCCACAACTTCGCGTGCAATCTGTTCAACGTTGTGGGCATCCACACCCACAACATCGGCAAGTGCACCGGCCGCGCTCCGTAAAATACCAAAGGCGGCCCGCAATATTAGGCCAACTACGATCATGGCAACGAGTAAATCCAGCCAGGCCCAACCCAACCAAACCCCACCAAGAGATAGGAGCACCGAACCAGTAACATACAAATCTGTTTTAGTGTGCGTGGCATCGGCGATTAATATCTCAGAATTCAACTTGCGGCCCAGTCTCGTTTCAAGGACAACTACCCCAATGTTAATCGGCAATGTGAACGCCACAATACCAATGGTCAGCCAAGAGACTTCAGGAGTAGCCCCGTTGATGAGACGCTCGACAATACTTTGCAAAATTTCCCACGAGGCAGCTAACATCATTCCACCAATGGCTAAAGCCCCTAAGGTTTCATATTTCTGATAGCCATAGGGATAACGCTCATCAGCTGGACGATCCGCTAATCGGATGGCAGCCAGCCCAATCAGATTAGACGAGGTATCTACCAGTGAATGAAAACCATCGGCCACAATCGATAGTGCGCCAGTCATCATCCCTAATGTTATTTTCAAAACCGTAATGGTCAGATTGGCAAAAAGAACTCCCCACAAAACCCGGCGGACAGCTTGATATTGGGAATGATTGTTCGGGTCGGCCATAACAAAAAATTTAGGGCGACGTTGCCGCCGCCCGGTAGAATTACGGGGAGGGTGTCGGAGTTGGCGTTTCAGTTGGGGTTGGTGTATCGGGGACCACTTCTGTACTCGTTGGGGTGGGGGACGGCTCTGCAGTCGAAGTATCCGTCGGTATGGGGGTCGCGGAGGCTGTGTGGGTCGGTGTCGGTGTCAGAGTTATGGATGGCGTCAAGGTGGGAGAAGCCGTGGTTGTACTGGTTGGCGTGGGAGTCAGAGTCGGCGTTTCGGTTGGGGTTGCGGTAGGCACCTGTAAATCCAGTGTGAGGAACGTTTCAGCGTAACGGTCCCGAGTCGATTCAACAAATAGGCGCAAGGTCACTTTTCCGGCTGGAAACTCACTGATATCCCATTCATAAAGCTCATCGGGATAATTTATTGGGTCGCGGCCAGATACCAGTTCATCCCAATCCGAGGGATCTGTGCCAACTCCATAGGACAACTCAAATTTATCAAAATTGGAGGTTGCTCCCGCAGTTCCGAAAATTTTAATTTTATTCGTTTGGATCACCGCGTCTTTTTCCGGAGATTTGAATTCCAGCAGAGGGCGGGAATCACTTTCTTTACAAGTTTTTGTCGGAGAGAAGAAGATGGGGTCCTTAAAACCAACTTGTTCAGCCCACGATTTTCCTTGACCGGTATCTTTGATCCATTTAACCGCCCAAGGATCAGTTACATTGAGCGCGATTTTTTGATCGGTGAAATTCGGACAAGCCGCCGAAGCTAATTTACCCGTCCAGGTATCAATGTTTACTTTCTGCCATAAGTCTGAACTTTTTGGCTCTGGAAGTTGATCGGCAACAAAATATTCATTGCGCTGATTAGGACACCACTGGGATGGTTCGGTGCCCGAAATGGTGCAAACCTGCCGCTCAATCACCCCGGCGGGTTTAATAAATGGCGTTGGGTTCCCGCCCGTGATTTGGGATACCGCCGTATTGATAAACGTCGACCAAATTGGGGCGGCCCCAGTGAGACCGCTGGTGCCCTGCATTGGAGTGTAATCGGCATTCCCTACCCAGGTTCCTACCACAACATCCGGGGTATAACCTACAGTCCAATTATCTCGGAAATCGTTGGTCGTGCCGGTTTTGGCCGCGACCTGGAATGGTAAATGGAGATATGAGTTGGGGCCAAAAGCCGGAGTCCGGGCCTGGTTATCCGAAAGAATAGATGAAATCAAAAAGGCATGTTCAGCCCGAATGACCTGTTCACCAGCTGGCGGAGTGTATTGGTAAACGACATCACCACTGCGATCTTCGATGCGGGTAATGGCTACCGGGGGTATCTGACGGCCGCCATTTGCGAAAACCGCGTATGCCCCAGCCATTTCCAGCAAAGTCACATCGCCCCCTCCCAGGGTCAGTGACAAGCCATAATCATTTCGGGTGAGGGTCGTGATCCCTAGTCTCCGGGCAAAGGCCACCAAGCCATCTTCATCTGCCGTCGTGGGATCGTCATAGACGCCCACATATTGCAAAGCCTTGACCGCGGGGATATTGTAAGAATTGGCCAACGCGGACCGAACCGTCACTGGACCGTGGTAGCGTTCATCATAATTCACAGGGACATACGGTTCCCGCGGGTCATTGGGGTCACCGGAGGGGGGGAATTCAGACCGCACATCCCAGATCAAAGTAGAAGGTGTCCACCCTCGTTCAAATGCGGCCAAAAACGTCAAGGGCTTAATGGATGATCCAGGTTGGCGGGGGCTGATCGCCATATTGATCTGACCATCGATGGCGTCGTTATAAAAATCGGCCGAACCGACCATTGCCAGGATTTCGCCCGTCGCGGGCCGAATGGCTACCAGGGCTCCATTGGTCACATGGCGGTCCGCCAGGGTTGAAACCTGGTCAAATACAACATCCTGAGCAAAATCCTGTAACGCGGGTTCCAAGGACGTGTAAACCGTAAAACCGGAGCGATAAATCGTTTGGGGATCAAACTGGGATTCAAGTTGGGTGCGAACAAAATTTACCCAATGGGGATATTTAATTTTGAAATCCGGGGGTGCGAAGTCATGGTTCTCCATGGCCTGCGCAGCTTCGGCGGCTTTACCCGCTTCGATACATATTGAAGTCGCATTATTGCTGACAAAAATACAACCTTGTTCCTGGCTGGTTTGGAACATGAGTAGCAAGACATCTTGCTGACGGGCTAAGGTCGCCTCCCGATTGGTGTAGACATCGTACACGGCGGGCAATTGCGGCAATCCGGACAAGAATGAGGCCTGGGAAAGAGTCAAATTTTTGGCCGAAGTACCAAAATAGGTTTGGGAGGCCGCTTCAATCCCGTAGGCTAAATTACCGTAATAAATTTCATTTAAATAAAGTTCGAGGATTTCATCCTTCGAGAACAACCGGGTTAATTCGACCGCCAGCAAGGCTTCCTTGATCTTCCGGGCATAGGTTCCTTGGGCCCGTTCTTCAGGAGAAATGAAAAGAGCTTTCCCTAATTGTTGGGTAATGGTCGACGCCCCAGAAACCGTTTCTCCACTACTCAAATTTTGCCAAAACGCCCGAACGATAGCCCACGGGTCAAAGCCGGGATGATTGTAAAATTCTTTATCTTCAGTTGCGATGGTTGCCGCGACCAAAAACGGAGAAATCTCATCAAGGCTGACATAACTTCTACGCCCGGCACTCGGATCATTGATCTCATATAAAACATTCCCGCGCCGGTCTAATATTCGAGTGGTCTCAAATTGTGAAGTGCGGCTATAAAGTTCGCCCACATCCGGCCAATCTTCAGCGCTAATAATGGAGTAGTACTTGATCAGCATAAACGACCCCGCGATCAGACCGATCAACGCGGTGACAAATAGACCCAAAATAATCATGCGCACAAAACACCCAGACCACCGCGAAAAATCGATGGATGGACGGGATGGGACGGGTTGCTTGGGCAGCGGCCGCCGATAGCGCACCGGAGGGGGGCTGGGGGGTTGGGAAGGTGGCGGTTGTGGGGCAGTTCGGGGTTCGTAAGCCGCGGGGGTCACCCGGGTCGCATCCAAATCAATCTCATCAACTCGCCGGGGTAAAGGCATGCCGCGTTCATCCACCGCCGGCCGGGCAGCTATGGGCGTCGTTCCCAACATTGGTGGCGGCGGGGTTTCAGACAGCACTTGCTGGGCCGTGGCCATATCATCGGGGCGGGTTTCAGGATCGACCGGTGCCGGTAGGACCTCCGTTTCTTGCTCGTCTAGCGAGGTCGCCTCTGAGATGACTTGGGTCGGCATTTCATCGGGAGGCGTCTCAGGCGCTTCCGGCACATTAATTTCTGTCTCGGCAGTCGGTGCTTCCAGCGGAAACTCATCCACTCCCATCGGGATGGTGGCATCTTTTTCTGCTTTTTCAGCCTCTTCGAGCAGCCGCCGAAATCGATCGCGGGGGTCTTCTTTAGGATGAGACGGGGTATTATCGGGCATAGAATTGGTTTATTTCGAACCTGAACCGAATTTGAGAAGCGCCTCCCGAAGATCGTATCGGGAGGTGCGCTTCATTCAAAAATGATTAAATTTTTATTCCGGTTTTCCGGCCATCAAACAAGTCCACTTACCTTTCATGACGGTTTCATTGTCTTGTTTGCGGACATCCACACCGATCACTACCAAGCCACCGCCTAAACGCCGCATCGCTTTGGTCTCTAAAATTTCGGTAATCACATGGATCGTATCGCCAATAAAGGTTGGACGTGTAAATTTCCAAGAACTGATCTCACGGAATGCAAGAACCGTACCCTCTATGAAACCACTTTGCGCGATCAGCCCAGAAGCGATCGAGGTAACTAACAATCCATGTGCGATCCGCTGGCCAAACGGCGTCGATTTGCTAAATTCGACATCGGTATGGATTTGGTTGTAATCACCCGACAAACCAGCAAATTGGACAATATCACTCTCGGTAATGGTGCGAGCCGAGCTAAAAAACTTTTGACCCACTTCAAACTCTTCAAAATAGTAGCCGCGGGGTTGATAATCTGTCATCTTTTTCTCCTATTATGAGTTGTTGGTATGCTGAATTCTTCCTTTTTTCTGTACATATCAACAAAATTTATTCTAGCACAAAACTTATAACCCCAAAACCTTTGACCTTTCGCGCTTGACACCTTAAAATGTAATCTAATCAATGACATCTGTACTAGACTCTACTGCAGTAACTCAGGCAAAACAGAAGCGTTGAGCAACAAAAAAG
>CAYVQU010000031.1:0-38800 GCA_964453155.1 uncultured Anaerolineales bacterium
TCGCAAAAACAATCCTAATAATCTTTGGTAGGGGCACAGCATGCTGTGCCCCTACTTTGGCGTATAATTGCTTCATGCTGTGCCCTAATTGCAACTTCGACAATCCCCACGAAATGCTGTTCTGTGGGATGTGTGGGACTCATATCGCCACGGCTTGTGAAAACTGTCAGGCGGTGATGCCGCTGCCATTCCAATTCTGCGGAAAATGCGGAGCCAAACTCACCGAGGGGCAGACGGAAGCAGCCACGCTTGAAATGAATGCAATACCGGTTGCGGCGACTGCCTCCCAACTCCCCCCCCTTTCGACCGAATCCCCATCTCCAAGTTCAGGACCGACGCCGCTGGTTGGTGAGCGGCGGTACGCGACGATTGTGATCGCGGACGTTAAAGGTTCGACGAAATTGATGGAAGTATTGGGGACCGAGGAATGGGTAATCGTCATGAACAAGGTTTTGCAGACGATGGCGGGAGAAATCCATCGGTTTGGCGGAGAAGTCGATCAATTCCGCGGCGATGGGTTGGTGGCTTTCTTTGGTACTCGCTCGGCCCACGAAGATGATCCTGAACGGGCGGTCTTGGCCAGCTTGATGATGCAGTTTGCAATCGGAAAACTGGCGGAAGAATTGGATACATCCCAAGAAATCGACCTAAAAATCCGAGTGGGGATCAACACCGGGGAAGTGATCGCGGGCAGTATTGGCAACGGAACCCAACACAGTGAAGATACCGCTATGGGCGGCTCAATCGCTCTGGCGGCCCGATTAGAGAGCACGGCTGAACCTGGGACGGTTTTGGTTAGCGAGAACACCTATCGGTTGACTGAACATCAATTTCGGTGGGAACCATTAGGAGAGGTGACGGTGCGCGGGATCAGCCGTCCGGTGGCCGTATTCCGGCCATTGGCACCCCTCTCTGAATCCGAGCAAGAACACCGGTTGCAGGAGTATGGGCTGTCTATCCCCCTAATTGGGCGGGAATCGGAGAGTCGGCAACTTTTATCCGCAATAGACGATTTACGCAACGGGGTCGGGGGGATCGCGATGGTCAGTGGCATGGCCGGGTTGGGCAAATCCCGCCTGATCACCGAAGTTGAACAGGCCGTCCGCCGGGAGGAGGCCCTGGCGCCCGCAGGGGAACCCGTGATCACCTGGCTGCGGGGGCGCGCCCGGTCTTATGGTCATTCGCTGCCCCACTCGATGTGGATTGATGCCGTTCACCGCTGGTTGGGCATGGAAGATTGGGCCAGTCAGGATGAAATTTTGGAACGACTGCGCCACAAATCGCAGGAGTTGTGGGGGGATTCCTATGAAGAGTATTATCCTTACCTGGCCAAATTCTTATCCTTAACGCTTGAAAAGACGTTTTTAGATTGGATTGAACACTTGGAGGCCGAAGGGCTGCGACAGCAATTTTTCCATGTGATCCGCAAATGGGTAGAGGCCCTGGCGGAGAGAGGCCCGGTCATTTTTGTATTCACCGAAGCCCATTGGGCCGATGGGGCTTCGTTAGCATTGCTCGAACACTGTCTGGATTTGTGTGAGCAGTTGCCCGTACTGTGGATGGTCGTCTACCGTCCCGATCCAACCGCGATGACCTGGAATTTCAATCATTTTGTTGA
This sequence comes from uncultured Anaerolineales bacterium, assembly GCA_964453155.1. Lineage (GTDB taxonomy): Bacteria > Chloroflexota > Anaerolineae > Anaerolineales > UBA11858 > CAYVQU01. Next base: position 1,619 of record CAYVQU010000031.1, read on the forward strand.
GACCGAATTTCCCCATCGGTTGACGTCCATCGAATTGGCGCCGTTATCCGATACCGATGGTAAAACGTTGTTGGATTATTTGATCAACCCCAATATTCTCCCTGATCCGCTGCAGGCTGATATTGTCACTCGCGCCGAAGGGAATCCGTATTTTCTGGCCGAGATCGTGCGCTCGATGATCGACCGCGAAATTTTGGTGCGCCATTCTGACAATGGGGGTTGGAAAATCACCCAACCACAGGCCACACTCGATTTACCTAGTTCCCTGATCAACCTGTTATCTGCCCGAATCGCGCGGCTATCACGGGAAGAACGAACAATTTTGCAATTAGCCGCGGTCATTGGGACAGTGTTTTGGGCGGATATTTTGCCGGCTTTAGCGGGGGAAGCCGCGGATATCGACAAGCAGTTGACCGCCCTCCAACGGAATCGCTTGATCCGAGAACGAGGGTGTCTTTCAGATCTGGGGACCGAGTATGTGTTCTTGTCGGCCCTAATCCGAGATGCGGCTTACGAAAGTCTGTTAGCCACCCAACGAGCCGAGTATCATCTGGTTATTGCCGAATTCCTAGAAAAACTGGTCCAAGAGACTGTGTTACCCCAGTATCACGGTTTTATCGCCTACCATTATCGACAAGCTGATGTTTGTCAAAAAGAGTTATTCCACACGCTATTAGCTGCTGAAAATGCGCAAAAAGTTTACGCCAATTCAGAGGCCTTAAAACAATATTCGCGCGCTTTAGATTTACTAGATGAGTTAGACGACTGCGATGATCCCCCTACCCATCAGGTTATCAACGAATGGCGCTTAGAGGCCTTGACCGGACTAGGAAAAATCAATTTTGGGATCGGCGAAATTGCCACCGCCGAAGAACACCTGCGGACGGCGGTTAATCTGGGCCGGGAGATGGGCGTTGATCCCCAAGGGTTAACCCGCCTTTTTTATTGGCTGGGCGAAGTCCTATTTTGGCAAAACCAATATGATGAACCAATTCATCTCGGGGAGGAGGGGCTCTACTATTTAGGGGAAAACAACCAAAATGTCGAGGCCGCCCTAATGAACCAATTGATCGCCATTGGTTGCTCCCAACTCGGGGATCATGAAAAATTCATCGAATTCACCCAAAGAACCGCCAGTTTCATCCAGAAATTACCTTATACCGAAGAATTACGCCCCGCTTACGATCATATTGTCGGACTCCACGCGTATTCCCTCAAAGAAATTTCCGCCGCCGAACACTGGATTTCCATTTTCAAACAAAAAGCTGAAGAACTGCATGACGTGCGCGCCTTAGGAGAAGTATACAACCACACCGCGTCATTGCTCTATCGGCAAGGAGATTTGAGGGCGGCAATTCGAAACTACCGCAAAGCAATCGATCATTTCTCGCAAATCGGCGATGACAAACACACCTGTCGATCACTGCGCGGGTTAGGAGCCTGCTATTTACAGGCCGGAAATTTGGAAAATGCCAAAGACAGCATTCGGTTATCGCTGGAAAAAGCCAAAGTTATTGACAATCCCATTGATTTTGCCCTGGGATATTGGTTCGAAGCCCAAATACAACGCTGCGCGGGTTTATTAGAAGAAGCTGCCGCAACCTTCAAAAAGGCGGAGGTACTGGCCCAAGAAATCAAAGTGATCCGCGGGGGGTGGGCATTCTTAGGTTTGGGTCAGGTTCATTTCTCCCAGGCCAATGCCCAGGAAATTATGGGGGACTTCCAATCCATTTTAGAGGAAGACGCTTTTTTGATCTATCGAAATCCCTATCAGGCGACTAATATTCTCAGCAAACTCGAACGGTCTTTCGATGATCCAACATTCTTTAAAAATTATGCAGATGAATTTCGTCAGAATCATCCCGAAATTAGCCACGCGCCCTTCAATCAATGGTATCTGACACCATGCGAATTAACGCCTATGGCGGACGAGCCAGACTGCCTGGAGACATTCGCAACCGATATTTCCTCCGTTTGGAAATGGGTTGACCCATTTGACGATTGCGCCTATGCTGTCGATCAGGGTTTGATCATTCAAGCAGCCAATGAACGCAATTTTCACCATATCAACCGCAGCGCACCCCGCTTCATCTACCGCACGCCCCTCTCAGGTGATTTTACAATCCAGACAATTTGCTCACAGTCTTCAGACGAGCAACCCGGAATCGGAGGCCTACTGATCTGGCAAAACGATAAAAATTGGCTGTGCCTGGAGTTGGGCGCCCGCGGCCCCGATGAAATGATCTTCAGAGGTTTTCAGGATAACTATGACCGGGTATTCGGCCGGGGCCGCTTACACGCCAACACCGCCCATTTGCGGCTCGAAAAACGCGGGTATCAGATTGCGGCTTATTGCAGCCCCGATGGCCAGGACTGGTACTTTGTCGGCGAAACGCACATTCCAACCGGGGAACCCATTTATCCCGGTTTGCATGCCAACGGCCATATCAACCGGTTGATTTATCCAGGCGCGTATCCGACGGGTACTGCGCTGCAGTTTGAAGAACTGAAAATCTGGGGTGATACCGGAACATGATGGCACATAACGAAGACGATTTTATTATCAAGTACCATCCCAAATATCGAAAATTCCGGCTGCTCATGCGGAAAAGAGTCATCGATATCCTGCTGGTTTCCAGCATCTATGATTCTTTCATCATGGAAGAAGATGCCCGGCTTTCAGACCAGATTTATGAGGAGTTCCACAACCTGAGTTTGCGGACCCTGCCGCATATTTCGAGAGCTTCTACGGTCCAGCAAGCCATGGAGTTACTCGAGGAGCGGGAATTCGATTTGGTCATCACGATGCGCCGCATTGGGGAACTCAACCCGTGGTCCTTTGCCGAAAAAGTCAAGCAGAAATACGACCTGCCCGTCATCCTGTTACTGAATAATTCAACCGAGATTCAATATGTGCAGCCCAACCAGATGCAGGCCAACCATATTGATGATGTGTTTGTCTGGAACGGGAATTCAAACGTCTTTGTGGCGATCATTAAATTACTCGAAGACCGGATGAACATCGATGATGACATCCGGCATGGCGATGTGCGCGCCATCATTGTGGTCGAGGATTCGATCCGGTTTTCATCGCTGTATTTACCCGAGTTATACGGCGAAATCATGCGGCAGACCCGGCGGTTGATTTACGAGGGGAGTAACGATTACCACACCCTGCTGCAAATGAGTTCGCGCCCCAAAATACTACTGGCGCGTACTTATGAAGAGGCAATGGCGTATTATGAGCACTACAAAAACAACTTACTCGGGTTAATCAGCGATGTCCGGTTCCCAAAAGATGGAATCCACACCAAGGACGCGGGCTTCGATTTGGTCCACACGATCCGGCAAGAAGCCCCGACTCTGCCAATTTTGATCCAATCCAGCGAGGAAAATAACCGGGAACGGGCGCAAGATCTCCAGGCTTATTTTGTGAACAAAAACAATCGCTCTCTCGTTCACGAAGTCCGCAACTTTATGCTGGAATATATGGGGTTTGGATCCTTTACCTTCCGCAGCCAAACCGACGAAATCATCGGGGTTGCCAATAATGTTTTCGAGCTTAAAGAGATCATCCAAAGAATTCCGATCCAATCGGTGGTTTATCATGCCGGGCATGATCATTTTTCTGGGTGGTTATCGGCGCGGGGTGAATTTGGGATGGCACGGAAACTGAAACCCCGCAAAGTTTCGGATTTCGATAATGAGGAGGGTTTGCGGCAACTGCTCATCAACTCGATTGACGAAATTTTGCAGGAGCGGCTGGGGGTGATCGTCGACTTTGATCGGGAGAACTACCAACCTAATTCCCGCTATGTCCGCCTGCGGCCAGGGTCATTGGGTGGTAAAGGCCGCGGGATCGCGTTCCTCGTCTATCTGCGCAGCCTCTTCAATGCCGGATTCCGCAAAGAATTTCCAAACATCTCCATTCAAGTTCCCAAAACTTTCGTAATTGGAACCGATGAGTTCGAGAAATTCATGCAACGCAATAACTTGTATGATTTTGCCTTTACCGAGGTTTCAGATGAGATCATCAAAGAACGCTTCCTGCAGGCTCACATCTCTGATTCGCTGCGGTCTGATCTGAAATTTATTTTCGAAAATATGCACCGGCCGCTCGCAGTGCGATCATCCAATATATTCGAGGATTCCCTTTTTCAGCCATTTGCAGGGGTTTTTGCAACCTACATGATCCCCAATTGTCACCCAGATCCCGATTTTCGGGTCAACCAACTATTGGATGCCATCAAAATGGTTTATGCGTCCACCTATTTGAACCTGGCCCGTTCGTATGCGGATACTTTGCAAGTATCACTGGCTGGTTCGCGCATGGCTGTGGTCATCCAAGAAGTCGTCGGGCAGAAACACGGCGATCGATATTACCCCTGCTACTCGGGAACGGCGGCTTCATATAACTATTACCCCCTCGGCGAGCATCTCAAACCCGAAGACCGGATCGCCTATCTCGTCTTGGGACTGGGGAAAACGATTGTGGATGGCGGACTGGCCCGGCGTTTCAGCCCCAAACGTCCCAAGGTAAATATCTATTCAGATACAGTACAAAAGATCAAAGAGAGTCAGCAAAGCTTTTATGCGGTCCAACTGGCCTGTAATCAAGGCGTCGATATCCAGAAGGGCGAGTATAGTTTCCTGAATAATTTCGATCTGGGCGCTGCTATTCAGGATCAAACCCTCACCGAAATTGCCGATACCTTCAACCCCAACGATGGCCGGTTTTCAAGCGGTTATTGGGACAATAATAGCGGCGCACCGGTCATCACCTTTGATCGCCAGATTAAATATAAAACCTTCCCGATGGCCCAGGTAATTAACCGCGTCCTGCAACTTGGAGAGGAGGCCATGGGATGTCCGGTGGAAATCGAATTTGCGGGTGGGTTCCCCACCGATACGGATGAACAGCCCACGTTTAGCTTGCTCCAAATCCGCCCGTTTGTAGAACACGAGGAGACTTTGAGTTACGAAGCCGAGGTAACGCGGGAAGATATGTTCGTATTTTCCACCCAGATTTCCGGAAACCGGGTACTGAAAAATGTGTGCGATATCGTCTATGTCAAACCCGAGACTTTTGATAACACTCAGACCCTGCTCATGGTCAAAGAAATCAGCCGAATCAATGCTGGATTAGTTGCCACGCAGACCCCTTATATTTTAATCGGCCCCGGACGGTGGGGGACTCACGACCGGCATCTGGGGATCCCAGTGGATTGGACAGCCATCAACGGGGCGCGGGTCATCATGGAAGTAGACCTGCCCAACTTCATCGTCGATCACTCCCAGGGGAGTCATTTCTTCCACAACATTATCTCAATGGGGATTCCCTATCTATGTGTGAAGCAGCGCTCAAAGACCGATTATCTGGATTGGGCATGGCTGGATTCTCAGGACGTTATCACGGAAACCGCCTACTTCAAGCACATCCGCACCCACTCGCCCCTATTGGTGTCAATCAATGGAAAAAAACAAGAGGGTCGCATCTTGAAGCCGGAGGCAGCGGAACACTGGCTGAAGTGATTTTTTGTCAATAAAGATCATGATAGTTTAATGAGGAAGCCAGGAAAGCAGGAGAAAAATTTCCTGGCTTCTTGGTTTCCTGGTTTCCTTATTATTTAGGATCAACCTTCAAGACCACTCCTTTTTTCGCCAGTTTTCTTCGAGTGCCAATAATCACTGGCTGAAAATAACCTTCATCCAATCTGCGAACATCTTGAAACCCAGCTAGTTCCAATAAATCCATCAATTTCTCTATCTCGACGGCATAATATTTGGCCCGCATGACGTGGGTTTTTGGCGGAGAGCTGCCATCATCTTCGACGAAATACATCGAGACGGTGTATTGATCGCCCTCATAATCCCGCACCTGGAAGATAAAATAGCGTTTATCCCCCTCCTGGCGGACACCATGGGGAATCAGCTTGCCATCTTCACGACCTTCAGCCTCATAGTCTCGAACCGAGATCAAGCAGCCGCCCCCAGGTTTGCAACATTGATAAAACTGGTGGAACGCGGTCAAGATATCATCATCCGTGAGTAAATGGGGGACCGAATTATCCGTTGAGAGCACCAGATCAAATTGACCTTGATGGAGATCGTAGGCCTGACGCATATCTCCGGCTCGAAAATTGATTACCAACTCCCGTTGCGCGGCTTCATCTTTGGCGCGCGCAATCGCGGCTGGTGATAAATCTGAGGCTGTGACCGAATACCCCAATCCGGCCAAACCCAAACTCTGCGTACCGATACCGCAGGAAATGTCCAGAACATCCAGCACATGGTTCCCCCACTCTCGGCAGATGATTTGATCGATCCAGTTGCCGTGTTTCTTTATCGAGGCGTCAAATCCTTGCCAGAACAGCAAATGATAAAGCGAGCTCATTTGATCGTAAAATTTCTGGGTGGTCATGGTCATGGAAACAACCTCCAGCGATTAAAATCGCGGCAACAACTGCGAAACCTGCCTGCGCAGGTTGGGATTTAGTCGCCGAAGGGGGACTTCGCAAGGGTTGGTGCAGTTTTCGCGGAGCATACCCTTGGAGTACAACTGACAATTTCATTCTCCGAATTGGGTTGGTTATGGTTCAATTTCATCTAGAATTTCCATAATTCGGTCGCGATAAGTCAAATCGCGATCAGGAACTTCGGGGTTCAATTGGGCCCCAATCTCAAAGAAATGCCGGCGGCCGCGACCCATTTCTTGCCCGGCAGCCGTATGCATATCGAGGGCATAATCCGGGATTTCGGGTTGAGCCGCCCCTTGTGCGGCCATCAGGTTGACCCATACGATCATCTCATCACTGGTGCGGTCTTTCTGGCATCCACACAAATACCGCACTGCATGAACGGCGAAAAGTTTCCGCTCCCCCAAGCTGCGGTCGAACGTGCAAATCATTTGATACAGAGAGTTGATTAAAACTGGAGCATTGGGATCACCAAAGCCGATGTCCTCTACTGAAATGACCATCAACCGTTGCCAGAGATAATCTTCCAGTGCCGGGCTGGTGATGACCATCTCATGGGCAATCAGGGCGGCATTCTCGGTGTTGCCGCGCCGGATTTCCTTCTGCAGTGCAGAAATAATTTGGTCAGCTGGATAGCCATTATATGTTTTGACAGCTTGCCAGGGGTCGCGATTTTGATTTGACATAATTCTCTCCTGAGAGTGATATTTGAACGCAGATGACGCCGATTTTGCAGATGAGCGCGGATTTAAAGTGCGTTATTAGGCCGTGTTGACATTTGGATATTTCTCTCTAGAAATGGATAATTTCAACTTTCGCTAATTTCTCTAGCGATTACTTGAAATGTCAATACTACCTAGCGTACTATCTCAAACATGATTATAAGCAGTTTTTGAAAAGATTCAGAAAAAATACAAGCTTAAACCGAAAACTGCTCAGGCGTGGCGGTTTTTCTTGCCAGTTTTATTTCAGAACACAACCGCCACGCACATAAACCTCCTATCTGATCAAAAACGACAAATTTCACGTATCACGATACAGAACTCAATTCACATTTGGAGCAGGGTTATGAAGAGGTCAATCATGGTTGGCATCCTTGTAGGGGCGATTTTTCTTTTAGGAAGTTGCTCTCCTGGAAATACCCCCCAGCGGACGGAATCTGATTTCATTTATCTGCCTGGTGAATCCCAATTTGACATTGAAACTTTTATCCAGGCCGAGATCGAGCGGGAACAAATCCCAGGGCTAGCCGTGGCGGTGATTGTCGGGGACGAAGTGGTCTGGGCCCAAGGATTTGGGGTCCGAAATACCAAAACCCAAGCACCGGTCACTACGTCAACGCCGTTTCGCTTGGCCTCCGTCAGCAAACTTTTCACCGGAACTGCGATGATGATGGCCTGGGAACGGGGGGCCTTTGAATGGGTGGCGGATAACAATGATTATCTTCCTTTCGAAGTTGAGAATCCCCTCAAAGCACCAGAACCCATCACCCCCTTAAATCTGGCGACTCATACTTCGGGCATCGTCGAAAATGGAGCCATTGTCCAGTGTGCGACGTACTATTTCGATGAGAATGAGCACCCCGCCAGCCTGGCAAATTGGGTCAAAGAAAAAATCGTCTGCCCAAACCTAACCCCGCTGGAGTCGGGAACCTACCTCGAAGAATATCTGACATCCACCGGGGATCTTTATGATGAAAACCTGAACTTCACGACACCCGACAAATTCTCCTATACCAATGCTGGCACTGCCTTGGCGGGTTATCTGGTAGAAACCAGCACAGGCATCCCTTTTGATACCTATCTTGAAGAAAACATCTTCCAACCTTTGGCAATGGAAAACACCCGCATCGGTTTTAAAGATTTTGATCCCGCTGAAATCGCCTATCCCCATATCCCGGATGGAGATCAGATCATCCCCATGCCGCCCTATACCTATGCGCCCTGGCCCGCGGGTGGGGTCTGGTCCAACGTCGAGGACCTAGCCAAATTTCTGATCGTGATTATGAATGCGGGGCAATATGAGGGCGGCCAAATTCTGAGCGCGGCTTCGGTAAAAATGATGCTGACTCCGGTTTATGATGATAATCAGGCTATATTCTGGTATCACGGCCGCCAACGTTGGGGACGCGGCGTTCACATTCTGAAAGGGCATATCGGCCAAAATTACGGGGTCGCCACGCTGATGTTCTTCGAACCAGCCGCGGATACCGGCGTGATCGTCCTTTCCAATCTCCAGGAACGCAGTCGCAGAGCTGGCGCGTTCAAGGTCATGCTAACATTGTTCGAACACAGCGAAGTTCTGGCTGAGTATTCAGAAACTGAATAAATCTAGAGTGATACCCCCTGATTGCTGAAAATCTTGGGATACCACGAATAAAACGAATTGCACGAATTTTAGGATTATTGTGTTAGTCAAAAGAAGCTTGAACACTTTTTTTCACCGCGGAGACGCGGAGTTCGCAGAGTTCTTCTCAAGTAGGCGTGAAAATCTCTGCGCGCTCGGCGTCCCCCCGCACCGCTTCGCTCTCGGGGCGGTGTGTGGTGTTCAACCTTCTGTTGATGATTCCAGAATATTAGGATTATTAGAAGAACGCCATTCGCGGTATTTGTATAATTCGTGACATTCGTGTTTTATTTTTTCGTCTCTTCCTTCAGCCCTACCCGGCGACAAGCAAACCAACAAATAAACTCCCCAAATTGACATTGACCGATTAAAATAATCCCATGAATAACCCCACTTTAGAAGAGGAAACATTATGCTTTTTGGTTCTGGAAAATACACTTACAAATTAGATCCCGACTGGCCCAAATTCCCCGCGAATATCCCCTGGGGATGGGTGGCCGGGGTAGCCTGCGACTCCCAAGATCGGGTTTTTGTTTACTCACGAAGTGAACACCCTTTAGCTGTTTTTGACCGGGAGGGCAACTTAATCGAAACCTGGGGTGCTGACATTCTCGAAGACGCCCATGGAATTTATATCGATGGCGACGATAACGTCTGGTTGACGGATCACACCACCCACTGTGTCTACAAATTCGATGCAACCGGTGAGTTAGAAATGGTCATCGGCACTCACGGTCAAGCAGCAAAAACCGCTGGCGATCCGTTCCGCGCCCCGACGAATTTAGCAATTGCCTCTACCGGGGATCTATTCATCTCCGACGGCTATGAAAACTATCGGGTTCACAAATATTCACCTGAAGGAGAACACCTGCTCTCTTGGGGTGCAGATGGCACCGGTCCCGGAGAATTTGCCCGGCCCCACAACGTCCGCATTGACCGCTACGATCGAGTCTGGATCTGCGACCGCGAGAATTACCGCATTCAAATTTTCGACCTGGATGGGAATTTCCTGACCGAGTGGAAAGATATCCAATATCCTGGCGGCATCTACTTCGATCCCCACGACGATATTGTCTACATCGCCGAGATGGACCGCCAGATCAGTATTTACACCTTGGAGGGCAAGTTGGTCACCCAATGGGGCGGATTAGCCGCAAGCACCGCTCCCGGCGAGTTCCTGGCCTTCCCCCACGATATCTGGGCCGACTCGCACAGTGATCTCTACGTCACCGAGGTCGGCGAAGATGCCCGGATGTGGAAGTATATTCGGCAGTAAAACCCGAATTTTCACGAATAAAACGAATGGCACGAATTATTTTTGGATATTGCTTTTATTCGTGCCATTCGAAACAATCGTTCAATTCGTGTTCTACCTTTAATTTTTAAGGAGAATTTACACCCATGAAAATTCAAACCCCCGAATGGGTCAAACACGCTGTTTTTTACCAGATTTTCCCCGATCGCTTTGCCCGCAGCGAGCGCACCCCCCATCCCCCCGGATTGAATCTCAAACCTTGGGGCACCGCACCGGAAGAGCAAGGTTTTCAGGGTGGAGATTTGTATGGCGTCATCGAAAAACTCGATTATCTCCAGGATTTGGGGATTAACGCCATCTATTTCAACCCCATTTTTTCATCGGCCGCCAACCACCGTTACCACACCTTCGACTTTTACCAGGTCGATCCGCTTTTAGGCGGGAACGAAGCCTTGAGAGAACTTCTCGATGAAGCCCACAAACGCGACATCCGGATCGTCCTCGACGGCGTTTTCAACCACGCCAGCCGCGGATTCTGGCAGTTCCACCACATCCTCGAGACGGGTGGCAACTCTCCCTATATCGATTGGTTCGTGATCCAAGATTGGCCCCTGCGTCCCTACCAACACTCAAAAAAGAACCCGATCAATTACCAATCCTGGTGGGATAACGCGGCCTTGCCTGAATTCAACACCGACAACCCCGCGGTGCGTGCATACATTTTCGACATCGCCAAATATTGGCTCGAATTCGGCATCGACGGCTGGCGGTTAGACGTCCCCGGTGACATCGATGATGACTCGTTCTGGCAGGAATTTCGCCAGGTAGTCAAAGGGGTCAACCCCGAGGCCTATATCTGCGGCGAAATCTGGACGGATTCGCGGCGCTGGCTGCAAGGTGATCAATTCGACGCGGTCATGAACTATATTTTCACTTCCCCGACATTGAGCTTTTTCGGCGGGAAAACCTTAAACCCAACTTATTCACACAATCACCTGACACTAAAGAAAATCAAAGCGAAGAAATTCGCTGAGATGATCGAAGCGATGTACGGCCTCTACGATTGGGAAATCAACTACGCCCAGATGAATATGCTCGACAGCCACGACATGGCCCGGGCACTCTACATCGTTGGGGAGGATAAATCGGCCCTAAAATTGTCGATCCTGGCGATGATGACGCTCCCCGGCGCGCCTTGTATCTACTATGGGGATGAAGTTGGTCTCTCGGCTGCGGGTGACCCCTTCTGTCGGGAAGCTTTCCCCTGGCATGCTCAAGACTTTTGGGATCGCGATCTTCTCGCCCATTATCAAGATGCCATCGCCCTGCGGAATGGTTATGAGGTGCTGCGGACCGGTTCTTTTGAGACCATTTACGCCGAGGGCAATGTCTACGCCTGTGTTCGGAAACTAGAGGGAGAACAGGCCATTGTCGTTTACAACGCCTCGAAGAAAGAACAGTCTGTGACTCTGCCAACAACCTCCTCCGATGCCGATTTTGTTCAAGCCTGGCCGCATCATACCGATATTAAGGTTCAACCGGAAGCAGATTCCATCACGCTGACCCTGCCTGCCAGAGATGGGGTAGTCTTAACTAGCAAATAGAAAATATGACACGGATCACATGGATTTTCAACTTTAGAATCCGTGTGATCCGTGGAATCCGTGTCCAAAAATGTTAGTCTAGAATTCGCCTCCCTCTGGCAATCCCAACCAGGATAACTGCCACGCCCAAAGCCAAAAAGCTGACAACAAAAATTGACCGAGGGGAAATGGCATCCAGGAGCCAGCCTCCCAAGGGTCCGCCTAAGAGCGGAGCAAGGCCGAACATCGCCACCGAGCGTAAAGATTGGGCTGTAGTAACCCATTCCTGGGGTGCGCGCTCATTTACAATCCGAACGATGTTCGGAAAAAACAGTCCAAACCCTAACCCCTTGAAAACGGCCAGGGGAAGCAGCACCCACGCCGCCGGAGCCAGCGAGTATCCGATATAGGCCACAATCAACAAGCCTAAAGATAATATCAGGGTATAAGCGTTATTGAGACGTAGGGCAACTTTGTGACCAAATTGCATCGTCAAAATCTCACTCGAAGCTGAGAATCCAATCAAGAATCCGACCAACATATTTCCGCCACCAAGATACAGGACGTAGATTCCTTCAAAGTTGCGCGCCATACTATCGGAAATCCCCATCAGAAACGCGATAATAATCAGAAGAACCATGCCAACATCGCGAAAAACAGTGGAGACTGGTTGTCGTTCCGATTGAGACGCGCGCAATCCTGGGTTCAGACTACTGCCGATGACAAAAATAGGAATGAATAATAACGCCCCGATCAGAAACATCGGAGAAAATTCAAACCGCTGCCAGATCACCCCAAACAAAGATGCACTGGCCGCAAATCCAATCGAACCCCACAAGCGCATACTGCCGTAGTTGAGTTGGTGCGTAGCCGCCATGTTCGCAATCAAACCATCCGCGATCGACAAGATTGGGCTAGCAAAAAACGCCATACCAGCCAACACCAGTGCGATCATGACAAACGTGGGCGGGAATTTCAACAGAAAAACGAATATGGCGGTTCCCAAAATCGAAATTTGCATCACCTGGATGCGCCAGCCCCGGCGGTCTGCCAGCGCAGACAGGGGAGTAGCAAATAAGAAATTCATCAGGGGGAAGAAAGTTGCCAAAATCCCGATTTGCTGGCCCGTAAAACCCAAATCAAGGTAGTAAATGTTCAAGAATGGGCCAAACGACCCCATGCACAAGAAAAAGGCCAGATAATACAGCCCCCCGCGTTGCGCTGGGCTGAGTGTTTGGCGGATATGCTGGAATACCGTCATGATATCAATTGTATCCCGAATAACACCTAGAAAAACGAATTTCGCTAAGTTAAAGAATGATAATGGCAACCTTGATCCTACTCAAGTTCATTTGTTGACCTTCGCTTGAGTTCTACCCAAATTTCCTGTATACTCTTTAGTAGGAATTATCGCCCATTCATGTGGAGAGGAGCCCCAATGACTGAACAAGAAAATGTTCCCACCGAAGAAGTTGAAGTTGTCGCCGGCGGTGATGGTCAACCGGAAGCGGAAGCTTTGGAAAAACCAAAGAAGAAAAAGAAACGCAAAAAAATCAAAGAAAAGGCCTATCTCAAAGAGCTGGAGTGCCTGCAAACCGAATTGGTCAAACTCCAGCAATGGGTAATCGCTGAACAGATGAGAGTGGTCGTTATTTTTGAGGGGCGTGACACGGCGGGCAAAGGGGGCATCATCAAACGGATCATGGAACGCCTCAATGGCCGGCATGCCCGCGTGGTAGCCCTGGGCGTTCCCACTGAGCGGGAGCGGGGTCAATGGTATTTCCAGCGCTACATTCAACACCTGCCCACGGCCGGAGAAATTGTGCTCTTCGACCGCAGTTGGTACAACCGAGCCAACGTTGAGCGGGTCATGGGCTTCTGTACCGAAGATGAATATTGGGAATTTCTGCGTTCCTGCCCCGAATTTGAACGGATGCTGGTTCGTTCGGGGATCAAAATTGTTAAATACTGGCTTTCAGTGAGCGATGACGAACAGGAACGCCGGTTCCAGGCCCGCATTCACGACCCCATGCGGCGCTGGAAATTGAGCGAGATGGATTTGTCGGCGCGGTCCAAGTGGGTCGAATACTCCCACGCGAAAGATGAGATGTTTAAATACACCGACATCAAACAATCGGCCTGGTACGTGGTCAATGCCGACGTCAAAAAACATGCCCGGCTGAACACCATGGCCCATCTCTTAAGTCTGTTCCCTTATGAAGATCTGACCCCGGAACCGATCAAACTCCCGCCTCGCCAGGAAAACTACGGTTACGTCCGACCACCGATGGAGGATCAGACTTTCGTTCCCCAGGTTTACCCGCGGCCTGAAGATCTGTAAAAAATAAGTCACAAAAGATACTCGTAAACAGGTATACAGGTGAAAATAAGTAACCCTGTCTACCTGTTTACTTTGTCTACCGGATCACACCCCCCTGACATTGGAGAACCTGACCTATGAACACTTTATGGTACAAAGACGCTGTTTTTTATGAAGTTTACATCCGCGCCTACCGGGATTCCAACGGCGACGGACATGGCGACATCGCCGGGTTAACCGAGAAACTCGACTACATCAAAGACTTGGGCGTTGATTGCATCTGGATGCTGCCGATGTACCCCTCCCCCCTGGTCGATGATGGCTATGATATCGCCGATTATTACGGCATCCACCCCGATTATGGCACCGTGGAGGATTTCAAAAACCTCATAAAGGAAGCCCATGCCCGTGGGATCAAAGTGGTCGCCGATTTAGTACTCAACCACACCTCGGACCAACACCCTTGGTTCCAAGCTGCCCGACAGGACAAAAACTCGAAATATCGCGATTACTACGTTTGGTCTGATACCGATCAAAAATATCTCGAAACCCGGATTATATTCCTGGATCACCAACCTTCCAATTGGGCCTGGGACGAGGTCGCGGGTCAATATTTCTGGCACCGTTTTTACGCCGAGCAGCCTGACTTGAACTTCGACAATCCCGAAGTCCGCGCGGAAATGAAGAAGGTCGCCAGTTTCTGGCTCGATATGGGCATCGACGGTTTTCGGGCCGACGCCGTCCCCTACTTGATCGAACGCGAGGGAATGTCCAACGAAAATTTGCCCGAAACCCATGAATACCTAAAAGAACTCCGGGCTTATATCGATGAGCATTATCCCGGTCGAATTCTGCTGTGCGAAGCCAATATGTGGCCCGAGGATGTGCATCCCTATTTTGGCGATCCCAACACACCCGGACAGGCCGAATTCCAGATGGGGTTTCACTTCCCCATCATGCCGCGGGTTTATATGGCGATCCGCAAAGGCGATGTCAGTGACATGGTTGAGATCCTCAACCGCACCCCCGAGATCCCCGAGGAATGTCAGTGGTGCTCGTTCCTGCGAAATCATGACGAACTGACTCTCGAAATGGTCACCGAAGAAGACCGCCAGTGGATGTGGCAGGAATATTCACCTGAACCCCGGATGCGGCTCAACCTGGGCATCCGCCGCCGCCTGGCTCCCCTGCTCGACAACGACCGCCGCAAAATTGAGATCGCCAACTCGATTCTGTTTACCCTGATCGGCTCCCCCATCATCTATTATGGGGACGAAATCGGGATGGGCGACAACATCTGGTTGGATGACCGCAACGGCGTGCGCACCCCCATGCAGTGGGAAGCCACCCCCGCAGCCGGATTCTCAGACGCCGATCCTGAGGGATTCTTCGCCCCAGTGATCAATACCCCGCCCTACGGCCCCGAGACAGTCAACGTCGCGGCCCAACAGGCTGACCCCAACTCATTATTCAACGCCCTAAAAAAGATGGTCGCGGCCCATAAAACCCACCAGGCCTTCGGCTGGGGCAGCTTCCAATGGGTCGCTGTCGGCACCACCGCGGTCGCAGCTTATCTCCGCGAATACCAGGGCGAGAAAATCCTGATACTTAACAACCTTACAGACCAAGACCAGTCCATATCGTTCCCCTTTGAACTTCCTGCGAACACCAAAAACATTCTGACAGGAGACTCCCTCTACTCGCCACCCACCACCCTCCACCCCTACCAATATCTCTGGCTAAAACTAGCGTAACCCACTCAACATTCCACCGCAGAGCGGATGGAACGAGAGGAAATCCGAAAACATAGTCTTTAAGGTCCACCCTTCGATACGCGATAACATATCCAAAGAACTCCAGCATCCTGAGTAGTGCAAAACAAAGTGAAGCACTTACACCAGCGCCAGTACCGCAGGTATAGGTGTCGAAGGGTGCGGCCGCTACTCAGGATGTAACATCCAACCAATCATCACTACCCACAACGAGACCCTCAATGACCACCCCCAAACAATTCAGCCGCGACCTGACCAGCGGCAACCTGCATCGCAACATCTGGTTCCTGGCGATCCCCATGATCCTAGAAACCGGCATTCTCAACGTCGCCCAAGTTCTCGACACTTATTGGGTCGGGAAACTCGGTTCAGCCGCACTGGCGGCCGTCACCATCAGCGTGACCATCCGCTGGGTGCTCAACAGCCTGGCCAACGGACTGGGGATCGGCGGCATGGCCGTCGTCGCCCGGCGGATTGGCGAAAAGAACGAAGCTGCGGCCGAACACGCAGTCTGGCAGACAATTCTGTTGGGCATCGGTTTATCAATCTTACTGACCATCCCTGGCGTGTTGCTGGCCAAACCGTTCCTCACTATTTTGGGCGCGGATGCTGAGGTCTTACCCCTGGGGATATCCTACCTCCGCATCACTTTAGGGGGGCTATTCACCATTGTTTTGGTTTTTGCGATCAATTCCATGCTGCGGGGTGCCGGCGAAGCCAAACTGGCGATGAATGTGCTTTTCCTGGCGACCGCCGTCACCGTAATCCTGGAACCGCTGATGGTTTTTGGCTGGGGTCCTTTCCCAGAGATGGGCATTAATGGCGCCGCCTGGTCGAATGTTCTTGGCTTTGGGGCCGGGCTACTGCTGCAATTCGTTATATTGTTCCGAGGCCGCGCCCGGATTCGCATCAAATTGAATGATCTCCGGCCCGATTTTTCGTTAATCGGCCAAATCATTCGGATTGCGTTACCCAGTACCATGCAAATGGTTTTCCGGTCATCATCCCGGCCGATCATCATTGGGCTGGTTGGCATCTACGGGACTTTTGCTACTGCTGGATACGGGGTCGCCAACCGGATGATCCTCATCGCCCTGATTCCGGCATTTGGGCTGTCCAATTCAGCCAGCACACTGGTGGGTCAAAATCTAGGGGCAAAAAACCCCAACCGGGCCGAAGTCAGCGCCTGGTGGGTCAGTGCTTATGGAGCCATTTATCTGGCCACGGCGGGGGCTTTGCTCTTCATTTTCGCCCGACCATTGATCAGCTTCTTTGATCCCACACCACAAGTTGTGGAGATGGGCGTCAACTGCCTGCGGATTGTGGCCCCTTCCCTGGTGATCAGCGCGATTGGGATCGCCTTAGGCCGAGCATTTGATGGCGCGGGCGACACTGTCCCCGCGATGCTGGTCAACCTGTCCACCTTATGGATATTGGAAATTCCCGCCGCCTACGGGTTGGCCAAATGGGCCGGGCTGGGTGTCATTGGTATTTTTTGGGGACGGGCAATCGCCAATGTCGCGAATGGTCTGGCATTTGGCATTTGGTTCAAATTAGGTCGCTGGAAACGGCGACAAGTCTGATTTTGGACGCAGATCAATGCTGATGAACGCAGATTTTTCTTTCTCTATCTGCGTTTATCCTGTAAATCTGCGTCCAATTTAATGAATTATGAATAAACTTTTCTTTGAAGCAGTAATTTTTGATTTAGATGGCGTGATCACCGACACGGCCGCGGTCCACAGCACCGCTTGGAAGCAGATGTTCGATGAATATCTGCGGGCATACTCGGAAAGGGAAGGGATTCCGTTCGATGAGTTCACTCATGAAAATGATTATCTTCCACATGTGGATGGTAAACCCCGTTACAAAGGGGTCGCCGATTTTTTGGCATCAAGAGATATTTCTCTACCCTATGGAGATTCCGATAATCCCCCCTCTCAGGAATCGATCTGCGGCCTGGGAAACCGGAAAAATCAGCTTTTCAACGAAATCATCGCCGGCGGAAACGTCATCGTTTTCCAATCCACAGTGGATTTGATCCAGCAACTCAAGGATTTGGGCATCCGCATTGGGGTTGCTTCCTCCAGTAAAAATTGTAAAACTGTGCTGGAAGCCGTCGGAATATTGGATCAATTCGAAACCCGCGTGGACGGCGTCGTCTCTGCCGAGATCGGATTGAAGGGTAAACCCGAACCCGACATTTTCACTACCGCCTGCGATAATCTTGGGATATCCTATGACCGGACCGTGATTGTCGAGGATGCCGTTTCGGGTGTTCAAGCTGGACGGAATGGTAATTTTGGTCTGGTTTTAGGAATTGCCCGTGAGGATAACGAAGCTGATTTAAAAACCAATGGGGCTGATATTGTTATTACGGATATGGCAGAAATAGATATTGAGACCATTAACCAGTGGTTTGAGAAATGAAATTCTTGAAAACGTGAAGCGTGATACGTGAGTCTTGCAGTTATCATGTATCACACTTCACGCTTCATGTTTAAAAGGAGCATCAATGTCTGAAAACCAACTACTGTATCTCTCTCGAGCCGAAGTTGAATCGGTCGGGCTGAGTATGGCCGAAATCATCGAACTGTTGGAGAGCGCTTACCAGGAAAAGGGAGCCGGACGTTTTGAAATGCCCCCCAAACCGGGGATTCATCCCGGTGGAGGAGATAATTTCATCCACGCCATGCCAGCCTATATCCCGGCTATGCAGGCTGCGGGTTTAAAATGGGTTAGCGGATTTCCCGAAAATGCCCAACGAGGCCTGCCCTACATCACCGGATTGATGGTATTGAACGATGCCGAAACCGGCCTGCCGATAGCAGTCATGGATTGCGTCTGGATTACGGCTATGCGCACCGCAGCGGCCACCGCGGTCTCGGCCAGACGACTGGCCCGGAAAGATTCGGCAGTTTTGGGTGTTTTGGGCTGCGGGGTTCAAGGACTCACCAATACCGAGGCTTTAAATGTCGATTTCCCCCTCGAAAAAGTGTTGGCCTACGATATCGATCCCACGGCCACTGAACATTTCACGCAAGAAGTGTCCAGCCGTTTTGGGTTAGAAGTTATTCCCGTAGAAACACCCCAAGCAGCCGTAATCGGCTGTGATCTGGTCGTCACCGCAGGACCAATTTTGAAAACGCCGCACGCTACCATCCCTGCGGGTTGGCTGGAGTCCGGCGCGTTCGCCTCCTTGATCGATTTTGACTCCTATTGGAGCCGGGCCGCTCTCAAGGAGGTTGATAAATTCTGCACCGATGATCAAGCTCAACTCCAGCATTACATCGATGTCGGCTATTTCAAGGATATTCCCCCTGTCCATGCTGATTTGGGCGAACTGGTCACCGGCCAGAAACCGGGACGCGAGAATCCTGCCGAGCGCACCATCGCCTGTAATTTGGGGTTAGCCCTCAATGATGTCGCAGTCGCCCCCGAAATCTATCGCCGGGCTAAAGAGATGGGAATCGGAACCTGGCTGCCACTTTAGACCACGATTTCCCAAGGATATGCTCCGCGAAGGACACAAAGTTTTGTCTTTTCTTCGGGTCGCTTTGTGTCCTTTGTGGTTAATTTATCGCTAACATTTCATGAACACCATAAATCACTCGGATTGCGTCGCTTGTAAAACGCTATCAAGAGAACTTCAGGTCCCCGGCGGGATAATTTTTGAAGATGAATATTGGTTGGTAGATCATACTTTACCCCCAGTCTTAATCCGCGGGCAATTAATCATCAAACTCAAACGGCACTGCGAGCATTTAGCCAAACTCACACCCCCTGAAACAGACACATTAGGACCGATCATTCAGCTAATCTGTGAAGCAGTAAGTGAAGTCATCAAGCCAGAAAAAATCCACGTAGCGTCTTATGGTGAGGGCATCAAACATATTCATTTCATTGTTACACCCAGGATAGAAGAAATGCCAACCAGTAATATCCGGTTGACGATTTGGATTGTCTGGCGCAGGTGGTTGAACCGGTTAGGGTGGAAAAGGGTGGTGAATTCTAAAGAAGAAGCGGCGGAAATAGCCAGTCAAATTCGTGATTACTTGGAAAAGAAAAACCGGGATTCGCGTTGAATCCCGGTTTCGTTTTTTGAGTCACGCTTTATGGCCGCGCGCCTAAGGCCCCTTCCAACTGCCCTAACCCGCTCAGAGCCGAAGTATTCTGCCCGCGAGCCAATTGATTGGTAATGTTACCGATATTTCCAGATACATCATTCAATTTTGGCCCCCCAAATTGATCTAGGCCAGCCTGGGCATTGACACCCAATTGGGCAATATTGCGTAACTCCGTTAGGTTTAATTGGCGATCGGCCAGCCCATTACGGACCGCATCAACATAATCAAATGCGCTCAAAAGCGCTTCGCGGCGATTACCGGCGACTTCGGTGGGAACCAGAGTTTGCAGTTCAGCAATCCGAGCTTCAATTTCTACTTGATGATCTACCATCCAGGTTTCGCGCTTGGCTTGCAATTCAGGCAATTTCTCTTCAGCGGTTTGGATCGCGGTATCAAGCTGTTCGATAACTTCTAAAGCGACCTCCCCACCAGCCCCTAAAGCTCCTTCCACCTCAATCAATAATTCGACCATCTCCACCGCGACTTCGGCTAAGACGACCAAGTCATCTTCTAATGCTTCGAGAAGATAGAGGGTTTCCATCGCCAATTCACCGTAGATACCGTAATAAGCATAGATTAGCTCTTCGGTAAGTTCAATGGCTTCTTCCATCTCGTAGACATAGGTCTCGATCTCATCGTACTCTTCCTGGGTGATGGTGCCATCGGCGGTGGCCTCCGCCGTAACCGTATTGACCTGTTCGGAAGCTGCCATGGTTTCATCAACGTGGTCTTCGATTAAGAGCGCTAATTCCTCCTCAGAAAGTTCACCATACGCCTCTGCCAGTTCTTCATTTGAAGGCTCCTCTGCAGGCATAGCCGTAACAGTGGCTTCAACTGCGGCTTCAATCTGAGCATCCATCTCGGTTTGGGCAGTGGCTGTCCCCGCAATGGCAGCATCGATGGTTGCCTGCGTGTCAGGGGTTGGTTCTGCTCCGCCCCCCACAGCCCCACAGGCAGAAATACTCACGAACATTAGCAAAATAATCAACCAGAAAACGAGTTTTCGATACATGGGACCTCCTGAAGACTGAAGACTGAAGACTGAAGACTGAAGACTGAAGACTGAAGACTGAAGACTGAAAAAGTATACCTTACGCCAATTTCCAATTCAAGCTGGATCAATCTTCTTTATTGATTTGAGAGACATCAAGTTCAATCGGAACATCGCGCGGATTACCTAAGAACTGCAAAAGAACCCGAACCCGGTCTTTTCCATCGATCCGAGAATCAAAAATGGCATCATACCCCTCAAAAGGTCCCGCCTGAATCTGAACTTTGTCGCCTGCTTTTAGACCATCAAAAACTTCCCCGCCTGCGTCATTAATTTCCTTAACCCGTTTCTGCAACTCAAAAATCAAGTTGTCGGGTACCATGGCAGGTTCGCCTCCAAATGAAACCAACCCCA
Organism: uncultured Anaerolineales bacterium; assembly: GCA_964453155.1. Classification (GTDB taxonomy): domain Bacteria; phylum Chloroflexota; class Anaerolineae; order Anaerolineales; family UBA11858; genus CAYVQU01. Next base: position 22,903 of record CAYVQU010000031.1, read on the forward strand.
AGGTGTGGGGCATCCATTTAAATTGCGATATTCCGCTAGACTCCAAATCTACCCTGACAAACATATACCCGGGAAAATAGGGTTTGATTTTCCTCGACCGGGGATTAACCGGATGAACCCGTAAGCGTGGATAGAAATTTTCAATTCCCTGAGCGTTTAGTTGTCCCCAGATCATATCCTCTTTCCGGGGTTTGCTTCGCAGCGCATACCATTTAAACGACATTTCAGATCTCACCTTCTTTTCTAAGATTGCTGGCATTGTAATCGTCGTAAGCGGAGTTGACAAGTTTTGATAGGTGGGTTGGCAGTATAATTACCAAGCAATTTAATTTCGGAGAGGAAAAAATACTTATGAAAAATACATTCGACATTATTCTACTCATTGCCCGCCCAGCCGCGGGAAAAAGTGAGATCATTGATCACCTAAAGAAAACCCCCGTCTCAGAACGAATTGAGCGCTTCCATATTGGGAAATTTGAAGAGATTGATGATTTTCCAATGTTATGGACTTGGTTTGAAGAAGATGCCATTTTAACAAAATTAGGGCATCCTCGCCTACACACGGATGAAAATGTTGAATTTAAAGAAACTTATTTGTGGGATTTGTTAGTAGAGCGAATTTGCCTGGAATACCAGAAAAAATTACGGGATGATTCCGAATACCATCAGCAGAAAACCACCATCATTGAATTTGCCCGTGGCACCCAACACGGGGGGTTTGCCCGGGCATTTAAACACCTTACCCCTGAGATCGCAGCGAAAATGGGGATCTTGTACATCAATGTGAGTTGGGAAGAATCCCTACGAAAGAACCGGTCTCGTTTCAATCCTGATCGCCCCGATAGCATCCTGGAACATGGCTTACCTGACGACAAACTTGAAAAACTCTATCGGCATGTCGATTGGGAAACGGTTAGCGCCGCTGATCCCCACTACATCGAAATTCAGGGCACGCGCGTACCCTATGTGGTGTTCGAGAACGAGGATGATGTAACCACTGGACGCGGTCTCCCCCTCGCCAACCGGCTAGAAACTACTTTGAACCAATTGTGGTCCCTTTATAAATAAATTTAGAAAAACGGAGTAAATTGTCACATTTTAATGTGAAATATGTCACAATATTGCTCCTATTTTCACAACCTATGCTATACTGAAATCAGGAGGATTGCGCAATAATTCACAATACAGGGTCGTGAGGCCGGGCTTCCGTTTCGCTTTCGATTTTTATCGCTTAACCGCGGAGGGCGAATACATGCCTATCAGGTCGCAATATCATTTTCGGGATAGGTTGTTTCGCAAGACTAACGACTGTACCCACCCATATCGAGTGAGAATCTTGGCTGATTTTCATCGGGTTTGGGTGGGTTTTGATTTAAAGGAGGTCCATTGATGTCTAGCCATCAAGGTCCTGACACTGATACCCGTATCGGAGTATATGTCTGTCATTGTGGAACGAACATTGCTGGAAAGATTGATGTAGACGCAGTTGCCGATTTTGCCGCTGACATGGAGGATGTTGTCATTTCCCGGACATATGCTTATATGTGCTCCGATCCTGGCCAGGATTTGATCAAGTCGGACGTCCAGGAATTAAATCTCAACCGGGTGGTTGTAGCTTCCTGTTCGCCGTTGATGCATGAGACCACGTTTCGAGGCGCATGCATTGAGGCGAGTTTGAACCCCTACCTTTTCCAGATGACCAATCTGCGGGAACATATCGCCTGGGTTGCAGACGATCCCGAGTATGCGACCGAAAAAGCCAAAGACTTGGTGTCCGCGGCGGTTCACCGGGTTGGACATCATCATGAATTATCCCAGCGACGAAAGGGCGTCCGACAATCCGCTTTAGTGGTAGGCGCCGGCATCGCGGGGATGGAGGCCGCCTTAAGATTAGCAGACTCCGGTAAACAAGTCTATCTGGTCGAACGTGAGCCGGGAATTGGGGGGCACATGGCCCAGCTCTATAAAACGTTCCCTACCCTCGATTGCGCGGCTTGAATTCTAACCCCCAAAATGGTGTCCGTGGGACGCCATCCCAACATCACCCTCCTGACTTACAGTGAAGTTGAATCGGTGGCTGGATTTGTCGGCAATTTTGATGTTCAGATCCGCCAAAAAACCCGGTTTGTTAACGAAGATTTGTGTACCGGCTGCGGCACCTGTGTCGAGAAATGTCCTTTCAAGAAAATCCCCTCCGAATTTGATCTCGGATTAGGTAATCGTCCCGCAATTTATTTTCAATATCAACAAGCGGTGCCGCGGGTACCAGTCATTGACGCCCAGAATTGTGCTTATTTTCTGCGGGGAAAATGTCGGGCGTGCGAGAAATTCTGCACCAAAGAAGCGGTTGATTTCGAGATGGAAGATCAAATTTTGAATCTCGAAGTTGGGGCGATTGTTCTGGCGACCGGTTTCAAGGATTTTGACCCCTCATTTTCACATCAATACGGGTATGGGGTCCTCGATAACGTCCTAACCGCGATCGAATTCGAACGCCTGATTAATTCGGGCGGCCCAACCACAGGAAAGGTTCTGCTCACCGATGGCAGTCAGCCAAAAAAGATCGCCATTATCCACTGCGTCGGCAGCCGCGGCGACCAGCACGAATACTGCTCGCGAGTATGCTGTATGTATTCGCTCAAACTAGCCCATCTGGCCCGCGAGTTGATTGGGGCCGAAGTTGTTGAATACTACCGAGATATGCGCACCTTCGGCAAGCAATACGAGGCCTTTTACGAACGGGTGCAGCGGGATGAGGTCCGGTTTATTCGTTTTGAGGGTCTCAACGGTTCCGGTAGGCCCCCAGTGCAAGTCAGCCCCCAAAATGGCCGTCTCAAAGTAGCCAGTATCGATTTATTCTCCGGAAAACTCAACGAAGAAATTGTTGACATGGTCATTCTCAGCACTGGGATGGAACCCCAAGTCGATCAAAAATCTGTGGCCAAGACGTTCGGTATCAGCCTGAGCCCTGATGGTTTCTTCCTTGAGAAACACCCCAAGCTGGCCCCCGTTGAAACTGCCACGGACGGCGTTTTCCTGGCTGGGGCTTGCCAGGGACCTAAAGACATCCCAGACAGTGTGGCTCAAGGCAGCGCGGCCGCGGCGGCAGCCCTGGCATTAATCGATGCCGGCTTTGTCACAATGGAGCCCTTCACAGCCTACATTGATCCCCACAGCTGCAGCGGCTGTCACACCTGCGTACATCTCTGCCCCTATAGTGCCATTGCCCCCTGCGATTTTGCCGGTCGCGCCATCTCTGAAGTGAACGAAGTGCTCTGTAAAGGCTGTGGGACTTGCGTCGCGGCCTGCCCATCCAGTGTGGCCGAACAAAACGGCTTCACTGGTGAACAACTAATGGCCGAAATCGAAGGAATCTTAGCATAAATTGACCGAGGACCAGTCCCTGGTCTTCAGTCTTCCGTCGCAACGGAGTTGCTTATGAATCGCTCTAAAGTAAAAACCGGAGTTTATGTCTGTCGCTGTGGAACGAATATCGCCGCCACGGTCGATGTGGCCGCGGTCACCGATTACGCTCAGGAGTTGGATACAGTTGTCCTGGCCCGGGAATATAGTTTTATGTGCTCTGATCCCGGACAGGATTTGATCAAAGATGATGTTCAAGAGTTAGGCCTCAATCGAGTGATTGTAGCCTCCTGTTCACCCCTGATGCACGAGTCCACATTCCGGGCTGCGGCCCAAGAAGTTGCCCTAAATCCCTTCTATGTCCAGATGGCCAACATCCGGGAGCAGTGTTCCTGGGTCATTGATGATCCCCATCAGGCCACCGAAAAAGCCAAAAAAATGGTTTCGGCCGCCGTTCACCGGGTGCGACACCACGAACCCCTCCAGATGCGGGCCGTCGATATGACTCAATCCGCCCTCGTCGTTGGGGCCGGTATCGCCGGGATCGAAGCGGCCCTCAAACTAGCCGATGCGGGCAAACAAGTTTATTTGGTCGAGCGGGAAGCAAGTATCGGCGGGCACATGGCCCAACTCTATAAAACCTTCCCTACGCTCGATTGTGCAGCTTGAATTCTGACCCCCAAAATGGTGTCCGTGGGACGCCACAAAAACATCCACCTACTGACCTACAGCGAGGTTGAAAATGTCTCGGGGTATGTGGGCAATTTCGAGGTTACCGTCCGCCGCAAAGCTCGTTTCATAGACGAGGAAACCTGCACGGGCTGCGGTCAATGTGCCGAAGTCTGCCCAATTAATGTTAGTAACCCCTTTGATGTCGGTTTAAGCGATCGTAAAGTTTCTTACCGGCATTCGGCCCAAGCGGTTCCCAATGCCTTTACCATCCAAAAAACTGGGATAGCCCCCTGCCGGGAGGCCTGTCCCACGGATCAGCGAGCCATGGGCTATATCGCTTTGGTTCGTGAAGGGCGTTACGCCGATGCCTATTGGGCTATCCGGCGAGAAAATCCCTTCCCATCGGTCTGTGGGCGGGTTTGTAATCATCCTTGTGAAAACGCCTGCAGCCGCGGTGAATATGATGATCCGGTCAATATCATGGGGATCAAGCGCTTTGTGGCTGATTGGGCTTTTGCCAACCGCGCTCAACTCCCCGATATGCGGGATAAATCCATCGTAGGTACCCCGTTTGAGTCGCAGGCCGCACCCACCGGGAAGAAAATCGCCATTATCGGCGCGGGTCCGGCCGGACTTACCGCAGGGTTAGATTTGGTTCGGCTGGGACACAGTGTCAAAGTTTTCGATACGCTGCCGGTCGCCGGGGGAATGATCCGGGTAGGGATTCCGCCCCATCGGATGCCTTACGAACGCCTGGATTGGGAAATCCGACAAATCGAGGCCGAGGGGGTTGAAATCCAACTTAATACTTGGGTAGATGACATCCCCGGATTACTGGAAACGGGCTTCGACTCAGTTTTGATCGCCACCGGGGCCCACCAGGCCTTCAAACTCCCAATTCGCAACTCCAACCATCCCGACAATTGGCTCAGTCTAGATTTGATCCGGAAAGGGTGTCTGGGGGAAGAACTAGATTTGTGTGGTCGTGAAATCATCGTTTTGGGGGCCGGAGACGTTGCCATGGACGCGGCCCGGGTCGCGGTGCGGATGGGGCAGCCCAAAGTCAAAATCGTCTGCCGAGGGATGCGGGCCGCGTTCAATGAAATCGAGGCGGCCCAAGAAGAAGGGATTGAGATCCTCAGCGGAAAAACCTTCCAACATATTGTGGTTGCAGAAGACAAAATTATCGGCGTGGAATGTTTGCGGGCCAATGTCGGCGAGGTTGTTGAAGGCAAGCGTCAATTTACCGAAATCCCCAATTCTGAACACATTGTTTCGGGCGATTTGGTAATTTGGGCTTTAGGGCAACGTCCGGATTTCTCTTTTTTACCCTGGGATGGGAGCATCAACACCCGCTATCCCGTTGGGGTTTGGGCGGATGATGAGATGATGACCACCAAACCTGGCGTATTCACTGCTGGTGATGTGCGCCGTGGCACAACATTTTTTGTGGTGGATGCCGTCGCCGAAGGACATCGCGCCGCCCGTTGTATTGACCGCTACCTACGCGGTTCGGCAGGGGTACCCGAACCTGACAGGATCCCAGTCCACACCATGGATCGCGATGAGATCAAAACAGCTATTTCCCGCGGTATTGGCAGCGACAAAGCACGCGTTCCAATTAGCACGATCCCCGCGGCAGAGCGAGTCAATAATTTCAAAGAAGTTGAGTTGGCTTTGACCGCCGCGCAAGCCCAACAGGAAGCCGAACGCTGCTTGCAATGCAGCATTTGCTCTGAATGCCTGGAATGTGTCGCCACCTGCGACCGGGGAGCCATCAATCATGAGATGCAGGATACATTCGCTGAAATTAAGGTTGGGACCATCACCATGGCAACCGGCTTTCAGGATTTCGACCCATCCAGCGCGCCGGAATATGGGTATGGCCAATTCCCGAATGTGATCACAGCCCTGGAATTTGAACGGATGATCAACCCCAGCGGCCCAACCGGAGGTCAGGTTTTACTCAAGAATGGAAAACCGCCCCAAAAAGTAGCGATCTTGCATTGTGTTGGCAGCCGGAATGAGAACTATCATGCTTACTGCTCGCGGGCCTGTTGCATGTATTCACTCAAACTGGCCCAACTGGTCCATGATTATATTGAGGCCGAGGTTACCGAAGTCTACCGGGATATGCGCACCTTCGGCAAAGATTACGAGGAATTCTACAATCGCACCAGGCAGAAAGGGGTCAACTTCTATCACGGTCGGATTGCTGGGATTGAAAAAAATAACGGCCACCTGCGCGTCAACTGGACTGAGAATTTCTTCAACCAACCCGATCATGTTGAGGTTGATCTGGTCATTCTGGCGACTGGATTTGAACCTCAACTGGATGCTGGAAAAGTCGCCAGGACTTTTGGGATCAGCCGCAGCCCCGATGGCTTTTTCCTCGAAAAACACCCCAAACTCGGCCCAGTCGAAACCGCCACCGATGGCATCTATCTCGCCGGCGCTTGCCAAAGCCCTAAAGATATTCCAGATAGCGTCGCCCAAGCAGGGGGGGCCGCCGCAGCGGCCCTCTCGCTAATGGATCAAGGCACGATCGCCCTGGACCCATCGGTCGCTTATTCGAATCCCAGCTTATGCGCAGGTTGCGGACAGTGTGAAGAATCCTGCCCATACAACGCAGTCTCGGTCTTGAATAACATTGCCGACGTCAATCCCTATCTATGCAAGGGCTGTGGGACTTGTGCCGCCGCCTGCCCAAACAAAACGATGACCCTGGTTCATTTTGACGATCGGCAGTTGGTGGCAGAAATTGTGGGGGCACTCGCATAAACCCTCAAAAGACCGCGGACTGGAGATTGAAAACCCTGATCCCCCGTCATCGGTCCCAGGTCTCAACGGAGTTGAGTATGTTCGAACCAAAAATTGTTGGCTTTCTGTGTTCCTGGTGCAGTTATACCGGTGCAGACCTGGCTGGCACCGCCCGGTTGAAATCGCCGTGGAATTTTCGGGCCATCCGGGTGCCGTGTTCAGGACGCGTATCCCCAGAATTAGTTATGAAAGCATTTGATGAGGGGGCCGATGGGGTCTTAGTATTAGGTTGTCATATTGGAGAGTGCCATTACGATACGGGCAATCACCGCGCGGCTAAGCGAATCCCGATCCTACTTGCCTTGATGACGTTCGCCGGATTGGAGCCCGACCGTTTAAAACTGGATTGGGTCTCGGCCTCGGAAGGTGAGCGGTTTGTGCAGATTGTGACGGAGTTTACGGAGGGCGTCCGGGCGCTGGGGCCGGTGAAGTGGCGAGTGGAGGATGGTCAGTGGGGTTTGGGGAGTGAACAGTTCTCAGTAAACAGTAAACAGTGGTCCGCCGCTCGCATATTATCTGAGGCTGAGAAAATATTGAATACTAACCAGCATTCACTGATCACTGAAAAAATTCAAAATAAAGCTCAAGAGATTCTGACGTCAGGAGAAGTATCTTGCGTCATCGGATATGAAGTCGGCCCGCGCGGGCGGACGCGACCGACATTTGTTTATCAGCCTGAAGATGTAACCCGCTTAGTTTGGGACCAGAACTGCACCCATAATTTGACCACCTACCTTTCAGAAAAATTGAAATCCAAAAATAACGGCGACCCCCCACCTAAAGTAGCCGTTGTTGTCAAACCATGTGACAGTAAATCTCTCAATGTCATGTTGGCCGAACGACGGCTCTGGCGGGATTTGGTTCACGTGATTGGAGTAACCTGTGATGGGATCCAGGTCGGGGCCGGGTTTGGGAAATCAAACGGACACCTGCAAAACCGCTGTCTGGAATGCACTGATCGGCAACCGGTCGTATCAGACACTCTGATCGGAGAGACAATCCCCTCACCTCACCCCACTCCTGACACCCAAACCCCTAAGCTCCAATACCGGCTCGAACATCAATACCCCTGGGAACGATTGGAATTCTGGCTCTCCCAATTTGATCGTTGCATCCGCTGTTATGCCTGTCGGCAGGCCTGTCCCAATTGTGTTTGTCCAACCTGTCTCTACGAACAAGAGGATTCACTTTGGGTAGGGATGAATATCGAACTCAACGAAAAGCGAACCTTCCATTTGGGCCGAGTCTATCATCAAGCCGGGCGCTGCGTGGGTTGTGACGAGTGCGAACGGGTCTGCCCCATGAATGTTCCAATTGGGTTGCTGAACCGCAAAATCGCGGCAGAAATCGAGGCCCAATTTGGTCATCGCGCGGGGTTAGAGGCAATCCCCGCGCCGATTACGACGATCTTAGCTGGGGAGGAGGGATGAAGATGCTTACGCGCGCAACCCTGGAAAATTGGCTTGACCACACTGCTCAAGAAAAAACACTGGTTGCCCCTCGCAATGTAGCTGGGGTTCTACTCTATCGCCCCATATCGAATGTTAGTCAAATCCAATGGGATACCGGCCGCCCAGTTCTATCAGCAAAAGAGTTTTTCTTCCCGGCCACGGAACGAATTTTGACAATCGAAAAATACAATCAAAACATAGAGCTGACCGAAACTACCCCCAACCAACCACAAATCCTTTTCGGCGTGCTGCCCTGTGACGCCCGCGGCATCGCGGCATTGGATGCCGTTTTTATTAACACTGCACCCCGCGATGAAAATTATGCCCGTCGCCGAAAAAATTCGACCATCATTGGCATCGCCTGCCAGAAGATGGATGACACCTGTTTCTGTACGACCAGCGGCAGCGCGCCGGATGACCCGGCGGGGATGGATATCATGCTGAAGGAAGAAGCAGAGGAATATTCGATACGCGTTTTGACAAAGAAAGGGAGAAAAATTGTGAATGATGAATGGGAAATTGAGAATTGTGATTTTGAGAAGTCGAGTTCACAATTTTCCGTTCACAATTCCCCATTCACTATTCCGGACATTGAGAGCTGGTCCCAGCATTTCAACAATCCGTTCTGGTCCGAAATGGCCGAACGGTGTCTTTCCTGTCGAATCTGTGCCTATGTCTGCCCTACTTGCCGGTGTTTTGACGTCCGGGATGAAGTTGTGTCAACAGATAATGGGAATCAAAATTATGAGCGCATTCGAAGCTGGGACAGCTGTGCGGGTGAAGTCTACCGCCGGATTGCTGGGGGGCATAATCCGCGCGCGGAAAAAGAACAACGCTTACGTAACCGCTTCTTATGTAAATTCGATTATTTTGCAGAACAATATGGGCCCCTAGGCTGCACAGGCTGTGGGCGGTGCATTGAATCGTGCCCGGTGAATATTGATATTACGGAAGTAATTGAACAGATTTCAGCAATGGGGGTTGAGATTCAATAAAACGTGAGGCGTGATACGTGGGGATTACAAATCATCACGCATCACGTTTCACGATACAGGTGAACCATGACAAACACAAACGGCAACGCAATGAAACCCCATTTGGGCAAACTCATTGAAATTCAAGATATGGCGCCGGAGATCAAACTTTTTCGAGTGGAGATGTTGAATGGCGGTGAAAAGGCATTTCAGAAATATGAACCCGGGCAATTTGCGTTTGTTTCAGCGTTTGGTGTAGGAGAAGCTCCATTTGGGATCGCGGGGACACCAGAACAAGGTGATCTCATTGAGTTTGCCATTCAACGACATGGAGCCGTCACGACCGAATTGCACGAGATGGGGGCAGGGGATACTATCGGGGTGCGCGGACCGCTGGGGAATTGGTTCCCCATGGATCAGTTCCGGGGCCGAGATGTTTTAGTTTTGGGTGGTGGAATTGGGGGGGCACCTCTGCGCCCCGTGATCCAAACGATCCTTGATCAGCGTGGAGATTATGGTCAACTAACGATACTGTGGGCCGCGAGAAATCCTGATTTGCTGTTATTTCGAGAGGAATACGATTCTTGGCGGGCTGCGCCGAATATTGATCTGCACTTAACCGTCGATGAGGGGGATCAAACTTGGGACGGAGATATCGGCTTGATCACGACTTTGTTGGAGAAAGTGAACCCCAACCCAAAGAATACGATCGCGATAACCTGTGGCCCGCCGATCATGATTTATTATGTCGATCAGGTCCTCACTAAGTTAGGATTCAAACCGGAACAATGCTATGTCACCCTTGAGGCTCGAATGCATTGTGGAATTGGAAAATGCGGCCGCTGCAATTTGGGGGAGATTTTGATCTGCAAAGATGGCCCGGTATTTTCGATGGCACAGGTGGGTGGGATGTTGGAAAGCTTTTGGTGATCACGGGATATTTGTGGCGATGAAAGGGGGGTTGGCGTATAATTTGGGGTATGATGCTCGATCCCGCTCAAGAATTACTCCTAGAATATTTGAATCCCAAGCCTAAAGATCGGATTTTGATCCTGGAAGGAGGCGCTGGCCAACTGGCAAATGAGGTCGCGGCATTACTCCCTGAAGGTGAAGTACTCACTTTAGCCAGAGATGTACGCGCAGTCGCGGCTGCGCAGAAATTGTTAGTGGCTACTGCCAATGCGGCCACGACCGAGGCCGTGTTTCCGACCGATACCGGTTGGGACAAGGTCTTACTAACCATGCCTAAGGGCCGGCGCTATGCTCGAACTTTACTCAGCGCGGCCTGGAATGCATTACAACCAGGCGGTCAACTGCTCTTAGCCGGTCCTACCCGACAGGGCGCAAAAGCGATGATCACCGATGCAAAGCGCATCTTTGGCAATGCTGCAGTTTTAGGGTATCGCAACCATCAACGGGTCGCAGTTTGTATCCGGGGTGAGAAGTTTCCTGATCCGTTACCCAAGGCATTTCAGCAAGTTGGGGTGGCCCCAAATACCAACCATGAAATTGAAGTTCAACATTCTGCGGGGAAATTGAAGCTGATAACCCATCCAGGGATTTTTTCCTGGGACGGATTAGATGAAGGCACCGCATTCCTGTTGGAACACCTGCAGGTTGAACGAGCCCAGCGAGTTTGGGATGTTGGCTGTGGCTATGGGGTGATTGGTTTGGCGGCTGCACAGGCTGGCGCCGGGCGGGTCATCATGAGTGACGTAAACTTAATCGGTGTTGATTACGCCCAAAGAAACGCGCACATTAACCAATTAGAGACTAAGGTAACTATTCTGGCCGCGGCGGGGTTTAACCTGCCCGCACCCAACCAAGCTTCTTTTGATCTCATCGTGTCAAATCCGGCTTTTCATCAAGGGCATGCGGTGAATAAATCTATGGCCGATCAACTGATTGCGGAGGCCCCCGAATTTTTGTCCTGGAATGGCAAACTGGTGATCGTCGCCAATCGGTTCTTGAATTACGATCTCAATATGAAAAAATATTTCCGCCATGTAAAGCGAATTGCTGAAACCAATAAATTCCATGTGATTGAGGCCAAAAAATAAACATGTTGGTTGGGTGGTTAATGATCGTTCTGTTGATCTTGTTCATCGGACCCGTGCTGGCAGTAGGGTATCTAAAGTGGTCCCATTCCGAACCACAAAAAGCCAATCAGATAATTTGGCCACTGACATTTTTAACCGTAATCGGAGTGGGCATCCTATCTGCCTATTCTTTTGGGGATTTTTTCCCAGGCTTGGGTTGTTTTATATCGTTGGCTGCCCCTATCGGGGCGGTATTAACCGCCGGATTTGTCAGGTGGTGGTTGAGAAAACAAGCTGCCGATATCCCCAAAATCCCAAGAATTCTGGCGAACTGGTTGATCCCATTTTTGTTGGTTTGCATTCCGATCATTGCGTTCAGCTATCAACGTGGTTGTGAGGCAGTTAATCGCCGCCAGGCACAACCGCTCATTCGTGCCCTAGAGAGCGCCGAAATCCCATCTGACTTAGTCGCTCAAACCCAGCTTGATTTTCTGGTGCCCAATTACCTGGCGGAAATTCCAACGCCAATCTGTAGACAAACCAACGAGTCTGAGTATACTTTTGAGACCTGGAGTTTATATCCCTGTGAAAATGGGGTGCTGCTAATGGTCCCGATGTTAGGGAGTGACAGCGTCCAAACTTATGACTTGAGTACCGGCAAATGGTCGGTGGGCAGTGCTTTTGACGGCTACTGTCAATGAGGAGTTTAGATGAATTGTAAAAATTGCGGAGCACCATTGAAGTTGTATCGAGAACGCGATTATTACGAATGTGAATATTGTGGCACTTATCTGTTTCCGAAAGAGTCGGCGGCGGGAATTCGAGTATTGGGAGAAAATTTAGACGGAGTAGACTGCCCCGTATGTCTAGTCCCAGTTCAGATGGTAACCTTGGATGATGCGCACCGCGGCTATCAATGCCCTCAGTGTCAGGGTTTATTACTCGCCCGGGGCGCATTTCGCACTGCGGTCGAAACTCGCCGGGCCAAAGCGCTCACCCCGCCTAAACCCATGACCAAACTCAATCAGGCGGAGTTGAATCGGCGATTAAATTGTTCGGTTTGCCACCAGACGATGGAAACCCATCCGTACATGGGACCAGGTAATATTGTGATTGACACTTGCAGCACATGCAATTTAATCTGGCTCGATTATGGCGAATTGGGGCGGGTGGTTGACGCCCCAGGGCGCGATCGCGGGCCCCAAGCGGTTGACCGCGGGGATGAACTTTGGCCCCAAAAACATCCCAAGTCCTCCAAAAAGAAGAAAAAGAAATCAAAAAAGTCCAAGATGAAGAAAATTGGGGGACTTTTCGATCTGGAAGATGTAATCGATTTGATAGAAGATATATTCTGAGGTTGATATGTCTGTTCCCGACCGAATTTTTACAAAGAGTGATCTTCACCGTTTCAATGGGGAAGATGAAGACGAAATGTATGTAGCCTACAAAGGCATCGTTTATGATGTCACCGATTGCCCCAAATGGCGGCGCGGCATGCACGAAGGCCTACATTTTCCTGGTCAAGATTTATCCCAAGAACTTGATAACGACGCCCCTCATGCCGGTGGGGTTTTCAGCCATCCTTGCGTGGTGGTCGTCGGACGGTTGAGACCGGAGTAATTGAAAAATCAAAGAATGAAAAAGGCTTCAAAATTATGCCCAACCCAATCTGGCTAGCAGAGCAATCACAACGCACCCTCAACCGGTTACTCCCCCGGCTTCAATCCCAATTCAGTACCTTCATCCAGAAAAACCCCAAGGATTGGAATATCTATCTCAACCGCCTGGAAAACCATTTCGGACGGTTGTTTGGATTGTTACTGCATCTCTATCAAGATCAGTACGATTTCTTCTATCATTTAGAAGAATTACTGATTTCGATCACCCAATTTTGGATCGATCGCCCGGCGGCCCTAAAAATACTGGATTCGGAACGGGTTGCCAACCCAACCTGGTTCCAAACCCACGAAATGGTGGGTGGAGTTTGCTATGTGGACCTGTTTGCTGGAGATTTAGCCGGCATTCAAGAAAAAATCCCGTACTTCAAAGAACTTGGGCTAACATATTTGCACTTGATGCCACTCTTTAAATCGCCAGAAGGGAACAGTGACGGGGGTTACGCCATCAGCAGTTATCGCGAGGTGGATCCGAACCTGGGAACTATTGAAGAACTACACCAACTTAGTGATGCCCTCCGTGCCGCAGGAATCAGTCTGGTGCTCGATTTCGTCTTCAACCACACTTCCGATGAACATGAGTGGGCTTTGAAAGCCAAAGCGGGGGATTCCGAATATCAAGAATACTACCGCATGTTCCCCGACCGCCAGCTGCCGGATGCTCACGAACGCCACCTGCGCGAAATCTTCCCGGATCAGCGGCCGGGATCATTCACTTACTATCCCGACTTCGAGCGCTGGGTGTGGACAACTTTCAATAGTTTTCAATGGGATTTGAATTACGCCAATCCCGCCGTGTTCACTCGAATGGCCGAGGAACTACTTTCGATTGCGAATGTGGGCGTCGAGGTTTTGCGGCTAGACGCCGTGGCCTTCACCTGGAAAGAAATGGGAACAAATTGTGAAAACCTCCCCGAAGCCCATATGCTGATCCAGGCCTATAACGCGGTGGTTCAAATCGCTGCCCCGGCGATGTTATTCAAGTCGGAAGCCATTGTACATCCTGATGAGGTCATCAAATATATTGCCCCTGAAGAGTGCCAACTATCCTACAATCCATTGCTGATGGCTCTGCTGTGGAATACATTGGCTACCCGCAATATCGATCTACTCGATTTGGCCTTACGGGAGCGGTTTAAACTCGACGCCCAGTGTGCCTGGGTGAATTACGTGCGCTGCCATGATGACATTGGGTGGACATTTTCTGATGAGGACGCCCAGCGCTTAAACATCAATGGCTTCGACCATCGCAAATTCCTCAACGCGTTTTACACGGGACGGTTTGAGGGCAGTTTTGCCCGGGGATTGCCTTTTCAGGAAAACCCAAAAACCGGGGATGTGCGCATCTCTGGCTCTTGTGCTTCCCTGGCAGGGTTGGAGAAAGCCCTAAGGGAAGAAACTGAAACCGAGGTTGAACTCGCCATTCGGCGTATCAGCCTCATTCATGGCATTATCATGACAATTGGGGGTATTCCGTTAATCTATCTCAACGACGAAATTGGGATCCTAAATGATTACACCTATCGAGATGATCCGGCCAAAACTGGAGATTCCCGCTGGGTCCATCGCCCGGCAACCAACTGGGATCAAATTGCTTTGCGGAATGATGAAGCCACAGTTGAGGGTCGCATTTACCAAAATATGAGAAACTTTATCCGGTTGCGAAAATCTAACCCCGTATTTGCCGGGGGTGAGATACAAGTCATTTCCACCGGCAACCCCCACGTACTGGGGTTCATGCGGTGTAATGAGGCGGAACGGGCACTCGTTTTTGCCAATTTCAGCGAAGAACCCCACCCAATTCCAGCGAATTTGCTGCGGTTATATGGATTGAGTTACAACTTTCAGGATATGATGACTTTGAAAGAAGTTCCATTTGAAGATTTTCACATCGAACCCTATCAATTCATCTGCTTAGGTGGGTAGCGACGGTAGATTTCGGATAGAATTTTGATTTATTATCCAGGCGGAAACCGAAATCTACAGTGGTGTGGCCGCAGACCTGGCTCCCTTTTTAGCAGCAAAAACCACCACACCCTTATTCCCCCACTTTTTGGGCTAATTTTTGTAACCCATCTTGATCCGTAAATGTAAATTCGGTCCGGGTGATATCGATCAACCCCTGATTTGAAAATTTGTGCAACATCCGGCAGACCATTTCGCGGGTCGTGCCAATATGGGCGGCCATTTCATCTAAAGTGAGTGAGCGGGCCACCCGCTCACCTTCAACACCCCCAAAGCGATCGACTAAAAAACGAGCTAAGCGACCGGCCACCGGTTGAAAAGCCAATTCATCCAGGATATCGCTCGCGCGCTGCACCCGGCGGACGACCAACCGGCATAATTCCCATAACGCCGCGGGGTTATCGGAGAATATTTGCTGAACCCGATCTTGGGGCCAGATCAAAATCCGGCTATCTTCCTCCGCAATTAAGGCGACGGGCATGGGCGCATCGGGTTCAAAAAAAGCAATCCCCCATAGTATTTCACCCGGACCAATCGTCTCAATGATCAAGGACCGACCTTCGGGAGATTCTTTCAGGGCAGTGATGTTCCCAGACAATACCAAAAACAGATACGGCCAGACTTCACCATGATGTCGGATCCACTGACCAGCATTATAAGATCGTTCGACGGCAATTTCTCGCAATCTTTTTTGGTCATTTAAGGAAAGCTTGGAAAAAATAGGATGTTGTTGGATCAATTCAATGTTTTTCATGGCGTGTCCAGGAATGGATTAGATTAGCAGAGTGATTATAAACCAAATTTCCAGCGGGGTTTTGCTTTAAGTCAAAGCGCTCTGGTGATATTTGCGCTATATTTCACATAACAACCACAAATGGATAAACCGGTAGCAGAACATAATAGTGTGGTTAGTTACACCACTGTTGAATAAGAGCTAA
>CAYVQU010000032.1:0-38473 GCA_964453155.1 uncultured Anaerolineales bacterium
TCAACTTTACTACAAGAAGCCCTACTTACTTACTTTTTGGCGAATGTATTGTCTATTGTATGTCATTGTTTTCTTACTAGTTACCAGTTGTGCTCCAGGAGAAAATCCCACGACTGAAGCTACTCCCCCCACCCCTGTAGATGGCACCGTAACCCTCCGCCTGAATCAAACTTTCCAAACTATGGATGGATTTGGGGCCTCGGGGGCCTGGTGGGCGCAGGACGTCGGCGGCTGGGATGATGGCACCCGCGACCAGATTGTCAAACTGTTATTTGATCAGGATGAAGGCATCGGACTGTCCATCTATCGTTACAATATCGGGGGTGGTGATGGCGAAAGTATCCCCGATCCCTGGCGGCGGGCCGAAACTTTTGAAGTTGCGCAGGGCGAATATGATTGGAGCCAAGACGCCAACGCCATTTGGATGTTGAAAGCCGCTCAACAGGCCGGGGTGGAACACTTTGTTGCTTTTGCCAACAGCCCGCCAGCTCGGATAACGCGGTCTGGCCGCACGAATGGGGATGCCGGGCAGCTTTCGAACTTGGCCCCGGAAATGTATCCCCAATTTGCCCAATATCTCGTGGATGTGGTCAAACATCTCCAGGAAGATGAGGGCATCCCCATCGGTTGGCTCAGCCCCATCAACGAACCGCAGTGGGATTGGATTGTCAACAACGGCCAAGAGGGCTGTCACTACGAACCGGATGAAGTTGCCGGGATGACCAAAGCGCTGATTCAGGCTGTCCAGGAAAATGACCTTGATGTCAAAATTTCGGTTTTCGAATCGGGGGAGTGGAAGAAATCCAATGACTACGTTAAAGCCCTCCTGGGTGACCCCGAGATCGCGCCCCATCTGGATCATCTCGCCATTCACTCCT
Organism: uncultured Anaerolineales bacterium; assembly: GCA_964453155.1. Lineage (GTDB taxonomy): Bacteria > Chloroflexota > Anaerolineae > Anaerolineales > UBA11858 > CAYVQU01. The sequence goes on from CAYVQU010000032.1 coordinate 879, forward strand.
ATTGGTCCGATAGTTTGGATAAAGAGCGGCTGATCCGCTATCTCGATAAAAATTATCCTGGGATTCCCATCGAAATGACTGAATGGACCGAGATGGAGCAGGGCCGTGATATTCGGATCGATTCAGGCCTGCGGCTGGCCAACACCATCTATGAAGATTTGACCATTGGTCGGGTGATCTCCTGGCAGTATTGGATCGCGGTCTCAAAATATAATTTCCACGATGGGTTGGTTTATGTGGCCCTCAATGACCACGAGATCACCGAGACCAAACGGTTGTGGGCCATGGGAAATTTTAGCCGTTTTGTGCGCCCTGGGTTTGAGCGCTTGGGGACTGAGAGTGATCTATCCCGCGTCAAAACGACCGCGTTCCAATCGCCAGATGGATTAGAATTGGTACTGGTGATCATTAATAATGGGGATGATCCTCTAAAGTTGGGATTAGATGGCATCCCAACGGAATTTGGCCTGATGCAGGCTTTTGAGACTTCCAAAGAGCAAAACTTGGTCGAGATTTTCAATGGCGAAACGCCCACTGAATTTATATTCACCGGGAAGAGCGTCACGACCCTGGTTTTGCAAAAATAATTTAGGTGAAAAAATGACTTCTACACCTCTCTTTGGCCCCTATGGGTCCCCTGCGCTGGAATACATCGCTCAATTTGCCGACTATGGCGCCAATGCGTTTTGGTTCCATATGTTTGACCCGACGGCTTTCGAAGCCTGTCAGCAGCATCAAATCGCGGCCTGTGTTGAGTTCAAAACTTTTCGGGCCGACTTTGTTGCCCGCCCCGAACTGATTCCCATCGGGGTAGATGGGAAACCGATTCGATACGGGCAGCTAGTTCAGGGGGTGTGCCTCTCGCAGAAGGATTTTCTCGCCGAAACCGATGAGAATTTGGCGGCAGGGTTGCGTAAATTTAAACCAGCCGGAATCTGGCTCGATTATCTGACCTACGCCGGGTGGTTTGAAGAGTCGGATCCCGACCTGCAGGAGAGCTGTTTTTGCCCAGCCTGCATCGCCGATTTTTGTGAGGCTACCGGAGTGGACGCCGATGCCCCCACCGAAATTTTGCAGAACCATCAAGCTGTGTGGACGCGCCACAAATGCGAACGGATCGCCAGCTTTGCGGCTCACTATAGCAAAATCATCAAGTCGCACCGGCCTGAGTGTATTGTTGGAGCCTATATGTGCCCCTGGACCCCGGCCGAATTCGAAGGAGCCCTGACCCGCATCTTTGCCCAGGATTATGATTTGATGGCCCCGGCCATAGATGTTTTCACCCCGCTGATCTACGTCAAAAAGAGCGGCCGGTCGCCTGCTTGGGGGTGTGAATTATTGGAACAGTCGCCTCAATTCATCCCTGGGAATCGCAAAATCCAGTTAATTTTAGACGCCCTTGATTTCCCGGATAGTTTGACTGCCACGGCCGCCGCTGCCGTCCCCAGCTGGGGTTTACAGATGTTTGGGGGTGCGGATATTTTCCGAGATCCCGCCAAAGCGGAAGTCTTTCGGACGGCGGTGAACCAGATTCAAAACAAATTCGGATAAATTTATCCGAAAACCTTGTCTGCGCGGAAATTTTATGGTGCAATTAGGGGGACAACATCATCCGGGAGGGATCGCAATGCACAAAACCTATATTTTCGTTTTAACCGTTGGTTTATTTTTCTCAGCCTGTTCGAGTGCCGCACCGACGCCGGCACCCACAGCCGTTCCGCCGCCGGTGGACGAGTACGCTTTACCGTCTGAACGCGGTGAATATTTTGCCACTTCGGGGGTTTGCTCAACCTGCCACAAAGACATGCTCGATAGCGAGGGGAACGATGTCTCGCTGGATACTTTTTGGCGGGGCACGATGATGGCGAATTCATCGCGTGATCCGTATTGGCAGGCCTCAGTACGCGGCGAAGTCATCAGCAACCCGGACTATAATGACATAATTCAAGACAAATGCACGACCTGTCACACGCCGATGGCCCGTACGACCCGCGCCTTCATGGGGAACAAGGGGGTGCTGCTCGATGAAGGTTTTCTGCATCCTGAAAATGACCTCAACATTCTGGCCCTCGATGGGATTTCCTGCACCCTCTGTCACCAAATCGAAGCGGATAATTTGGGTGCACCGGAAAGCTACGACGGCCACTATCTCATCGATGAGACCAAACCCGTCGGCGAGCGTCTCAGTTACGGTCCTTACGAAGCAGACGAGGCCCAGGTGATCGCCATGAAAACCGTCTCGGGCTACGTGCCGGAACAAAGCGCCCACATCCAATCTTCAGACCTGTGCGGCTCCTGCCACACCCTCTACACTCCCACAGTGGACAACAACGGCGAAGTCGCCGGGATGTTCCCCGAGCAGATGCCCTATATCGAGTGGCTGGCCAGTGCGTATGTCGATCAAAAATCCTGCCCCGATTGTCATATGCCGGAAGCACCCGGTACAGTCGTGCTCTCCGTGACCGGCGGACCGGAGCGCAGTCCGTTTTCAGTCCATTCGTTCGCTGGGGGGAACACCTATGCCCTCAAATTGCTGCAAAATTATGGCGAAGAGATGGGTGTGACGGCCTCTGATGAGCAGATCGAAGCTGCTCTCCAGCGGGCTTTGGATCAGCTCCAGACGCAGACGGCACAAATTGAGATTGATCCCCAAATCAGCGGGACCACCCTAAAAGTCGGTGTAAATGTGGCTTCCGAGGTGGGGCACAAATTCCCCTCAGGCTTCCCTTCCCGCCGCGTCTGGATTCATCTCACAGTAACCGATTCGGCCGGAAACATCGTCTTTGAATCCGGTGGATATGATGAGAACGGCAGCATCTTCGGCAACGCCAACGATCTGGACGCCGCGGCCTTCGAGCCCCATTACGAAATCATCTCTGATCCCAACGAAGTTCAAATCTACGAGGCCATTATGGGCGATGTCGATGCGGCCGTGACAACGACGTTGCTGCGGGGGGCAGTTTACCTCAAGGACAACCGCCTGCTGCCCACCGGTTTCGATAAGGCCGCTGTCAGTGACGATATCGGCGTCTGGGGTCAGGCCGTGATGGATGCTGACTTTGTCGGAGGCGGTGACGCGCTAGTCTATGAGGTTGATTTAGGCGACTCTGCCGGTCCCTACACTGTGACTGCTGACTTACTCTACCAATCCATCGGCCACCGTTGGGCGCAAAATTTAGACCGCTTCGAGGCCCCCGAACCCCAGCGGTTCATCACGTATTATGAAAATGTACCCAATACGCCCACTTTAGTTACCAGTGCAACAATTGAAATTACCAAGTGAATGAAAATAGGATTGCCGTTCCTCACAGGAATGGCAATCCTTGACAAGATTTTTTTTGTATCTCGCCCTCACCGCGGTGAGGGCGTTTTGCGTTGGAATTTTGTAATTGTTGGATATGTAATTCGCGAACCGTCTTGCTGATGATGATCACTCCCACTCGAAAATAGCTTATGTTAGAATCCCAGCCCTAAAAGAATAAAGACCTGGAAGGTTTTCAAGACCTTCCAGGTCTATAGTTTGAACGGAGAAAATCATGTGCGGTATTTTTGGCATTGTTACCAAAGAACAGCAAACGCTCGGCCCGACGTTGATCGAGGCTGGACATAAACTCTCATATCGCGGTTACGACACCGTCGGCGCGGCAACTATCCCCCACAGCGGTGAAATCGATCTCCGCAAAGATGTCGGCAAAGTTCAAGAAGTAGCCGACCGGCTCAAATTCGAGGAAATGGCTGGAGATCGGGCCATTCTCCAATTGCGCTGGGCAACCTTTGGCGCGCCATCCTACACGAATGCCCAACCCCATCTCGACACCGATGGTGATATGGTCGGGGCGCATAACGGCAATATCGTCAACAATGTGGAGTTGCGCCAGGAGTTCATGGCCGAAGGGATGACGGTTCGCTCGGAAAATGATGGCGAGAGCTGCGTCCACGCGGTCGAACGCTATGTCAACCAGGGCCATGATATGATCACAGCCATCCGTAAAGCCCACGACGATCTGGAAGGTGATTATGCCTTTGTGATCGGCAAGCTGGGGGATGATAAACTCTACGCCATCAAGAAAGGGTCTGGGTTGGTTGCGGGGGTCGCAGAGGGGGCAACTTGTATTGCTTCCGACCTCCCCTCGGTGCTGGATATCACGCGTACAATTGTGCGGCTGGAAGATGGTGAGATCATCACTTTTTGGGCCGATGGCTATGAAATCCATAAAGTCGCCGATGGCAGCCGAGTAGAACGCGCGCCAGAATTGGTCGAAGAAACCATGGAAGTGGCCCAAAAAGGCGGCTACGATCACTTCATGCTCAAGGAAATCCATGAGCAATCCAAAGTCGCGGGTGAGTTGCTCAATTTGCTGGATAACCACGCCGATGTCGACCCAATGATCGCAGAATTGCAGGCCGCTCGCAACATTTATCTAATTGCCTGCGGGACCAGTTATCATGCCAGTCTGTTGGGATCGGTCTATTTCAGTCAGTTGGCGGGACGCGCAACCATCCCGGTGCTGGCTCCCCAATTTATCGCCCAATATGGTCCGGTGATCGGCCCCGAAGATGTCGGTATTTTCGTCAGCCAGAGTGGCGAAACCAAAGATGTACTCAATGCCATGCAGGTGGCCGAGAATAAAGACATGCCCATCATGGGGGTGGTTAATGTGGTCGGTTCGACCCTAATGCGCGACAGTCAGTATCACTTGCCCCTGGCCTGTGGTTATGAGATCAGCGTTCCCGCGACCAAAACGTTCACCAATCAGGTCGTTGCCTTCCTCTATCTGACGATGAAAATGGGTGGTCATGATACCGTACTTTTGAAAGATTTACCCCGCTGGATTGATGAAACCCTCACGGCAGTTGAAGAGCAAAGTCAATCGGTGGAGACTAAGATTTCGCCCTGGGATGATATGTATTGTCTGGGATACGGGCTAACTTATCCGATCGCGTTGGAAGGGGCTTTGAAATTAAAGGAAATTACCTACGCCCATTGTGAGGGGATGCTGTCTACTGAGTTTAAACACGGCCCTCTGTCAGCCGTCACCGAGGGCTACCCCGTGATTTTTGCTGGGGCCCCTCAAGATGTCCATCTGATCGTCAGCGGCATCAACGAAGTGACCTGCCGCGGCGGCCGGGCCATCGTCATTGGCGAGGCCGATGCCCGTTTGAGTGTCAACGCCGACGACTTGATCGTTATCCCCACAGTGGATGCCCCCGATTATCTCCGCCCGCATATCGACGCGCTGCTGTGTGTCCTGCCGCTGCAATTGCTATCGTATAAAATCAGCCTGGCCCGCGGTTACGACCCTGACTTCCCGCGGAATTTGAGTAAAACTTTGACGGTGGACTAGTGTTGCGGGGCTAAAGTTCGTGATTGGTAATGGTTTGAACCCGCAACCCTTTAACAGTTGGGCAGGAGTGATGTAATACTGATCATCTACTTTTGCCCAACTGTACTAGTTTTATATCTCCAACCAAAAACAGCGCATCGGGATGAGATGCGCTGTTTTTGGTTATTAGTATATTTAGGTTATGGCGTAAATGCGTCGAGAATGGGTCCCAACGTATTGTTATACAACTCAACTAGTGCGTCGCCAAACAGGGCCAATACGATGATAACTACCAAAAAGACTAAAGCAAGAATTAATGCATACTCGATTAAACCCTGACCGTGTTCTAATCGGGTATCGTTCATAAAACACTCCTTTGACGGTCTGGAGGGGAGAATAAGCTCATTGTAGCAAACCGATTTTTTTAGGTAAATAGTATTAGGGTCACTTCACTTGCGGTAAACTTGCCAACGTTTATAGATTTTGGCACCCAAATGTTCGGCCATCATTACGGAGGTGGGGTTTTCGGCACCGGTGATCGAGAGATCGGCCCACTGGTAGCCTTTGGCGCGCGCCCGTTGGGCCAATTCTGCTCCTAACAACACGGCTACCCCCGTATTCCAGTATTCGGGTAAAACTAGGGCGCTTTTTACCGTCAGGCTACGTGGTTTCTTCCGCAGATGCCAGGCCAACCTAACGTAATTCCAAGGATACCGCAGGCCGTTGGCGTGGATTAAAACTTCGTTGTAATCCCGCAGACCAGGTAAAAATCCAACCGTTTTTCCGTCCACATCAGCAAATAAAATCAAATCAGGGTCAGCTAAGTTCCGGAACGGTTGGAGCATAGCATCCAACGAATCCCGATGCCAGCCAATATGATCGCGCAGATGAGTGGTAGCCGTATTGAGCAAATACAAAACTCGATCCACTTCGGCATCCCAGTCATCGAAATTGGCCGTCCGAATGGTACACCTTCCCCGCTGGCGAACTTTGGCTGCGATTCGGGCTAGACGATCCAATTCAGGGGAGTCGAGTTCAATCCCCAGGGCAATATTTTGGTCGCGAGCGGGTTTAAATCCATACTGATCCATAAAGCTAGGATAATAATCCGGTGTGTGACCACACATCAGTGCCGGTGGGCGATCTCGCCCTGCTAGCAACACACCATAACCATCTTCATAATCCAGGTTAAAAGGGCCAAACAGGGCGTTCAGTTGTCGGTCAGCGGCATATTTGGCAACCCGATCCATCAAGGCCGTAAAAACAGCAAAATCCTCGACAAATTCCATAAACCCAAAGATGCATTCCCGCGCGCCGCGCCGCTCATTGGTAGGGGGGTCTTCGCCAGCACAGATGGTGCCGACTGGTTGGCCATTTCGCCAGGCGATGAAAAACTCGGCCGCCCCGCGCTGTAAAAATGCGCTGTGGGCTGGATCAATTGCTTTGGCGCGTTCCGCAAGTACCGGCGGCACCCATAGGGGATCGTTTTTGTAGATTTTCCAGGGGAAAGTGAAGAATATTCTTTTTTCTTTCGAGGTCTGAACAGTGGTGACTTCAATGTTAGCCATGGTGGTCCTGATCTTCTAAAAATTTACGGTTGGTAAATTTCTACTTGATTGCCACCTTTTGAGTGAGCTGCCTGCAGAGCAGTCTCGGTATTTCTTAAAAGTACTTCCACTGTTTGACCGTGATTGGGAAACATGGTTACTCCTGCTGAGGAGGTGATGCCGGTTATTGATTTACCTTCATCGGATATTTTGAAGTCGGCCACAAGTTTACAAATATGAGCGGCCCGGTTGGTTGTTATCTCTTGAGAGGCTTCGGTCAACACAAAAACGACTTTTTCTGCCGAATATCGGCAAGCCACATCATAAGCTCGAACACTTTCTAATATGGACTTGGCCATTTTTTTTAGGATATCATTCCACGCGTTTTGACCATAAGTTGATATAAGTGATTGCGTGTTATCGATGGCTACCATAATGATGCCAATCGTGGATTTACTCCGCTGGGCCCGGTAAATTTCCCGTTCCAAAGTTTCTTCTAAATAACTGCGGTCAAACAAATTAGTCAATGGATCGCGCAGTTTGGTGCTAATTTGCTGCGCTTCACGCCCACTGACAAAGATTGCCGCAATACTCATGACCAAAATGATGACAAAAACAATCACCAAAACTCGCCATAAAACTGGATCCATCGTGGGATAGATTACTACCAAAACTACTAACGTTGCCAGTTGAATCAAGGATAGCAGGATCGACATCCTGACCAAGTAAGTTTTTCGCTTACGCAGTTCGGTTTCATCAAAAATAGCATCTGAATTGGAGGTAGTTACATTATTTTTGGCCATCCCATTGATCTCCTGCAAAATTTTAGCGGGTACTCAATTTCCAACTTTTGATCACTGACTTCTTCATTTTACTAATTAATCAACTGCCATCCCATCACCCATCTTTACCATGCCGGGCAGCCAGTATTTTTACTACTTCAGCAAATTGATCCCGGTCGAGCGGATATTTATAAGCAAAGAAAATACCCACCGCCAGCAACACTGCCGGAATAGGGCCAATCGTGATGCGGATGCCCCACAGTGCGCTGGGATCTTGTTGGGCTACATTGGGCTGGTAACCCGTAGCTTCGAGCAGAACCAATACCAAGGGCAGGGCGATGGAGGTGGCCACTTTTTTCGTCAGAGTCGTCAGGCTGTAGAACATGCCCTCATGACGTTCACCGGTCAGGTATTCGTCCCATTCGATGGCATCGGGTAGGATGGCCCAGGGGAGAACGTGAGCAGCTGCGACCCCCACTCCAGCCAGCGCACACAGCGTGAGAATCAGTCCTAAGCTGGTGCTGGGTGTCAGGGTGATCAGTGCGATTTGGACTACGGCCCAAAAGGCGATTCCCCAGATATAGGCCCAGCGCTTGCTCCATCGGCGAGAGACATAATCCCAGATGGGCAGGGCGAAGATGGCGATCACAAAAATGGTCGCCATGATCAGGTCATTGTGGGCCTCGCGTTGGACGACGTATTTTATGAAAAACAGCAAGGATGATTGTAAAACGTCTACCGAAATCCAGGTCGCCAGGAAGATGGCTAACCCGAACAAGAAGGGTTTATTTTTCAATGCCGCGGTGATGGATTGTCGCAATCCAGGTTTATCCTGTTCCATATATTCGCCGCGCTCAGTCGTCCCAAAGAAGACCAACAGCATGGGGAGTGCCGAAATGATCCCGAAAGTGATCCCCATTGTGATAACCTTGGAGGCATTCTCAGGTGTGAAACTGCCGACCATCATCAAAGGGATGATAAAGGCCACCAAGCTACCCAGAATCGAGAAGAACATCCGGTAGGTGGTCAGGGAGGTGCGTTCATCGTAATCAGAAGTCAACTCGGGAGTCAAAGCGAAATAGGGCATGTAGAGCAGGGTGTTCGCAGCTTCGAACAAAATATAGGCTACTGAATAATAAACTGCCAAGGCAACCGCGCCCTCCCACGGTGGCCGCCACCACAACATCGAAAAGGTCACCACCAGCGGCAGCGTCCCAAACAATATAAACGGCCGCCGCCGTCCCCACCGCGTTCGGGTTCGGTCGGAGAGATAACCAAAAATAGGGTCATTGACATAATCCCAACTACGCCCAACAAAAATTGCAATCGCCGCGATGCCTGGGCGGATGCCGATCACATCGGTTAAGAAAATGGCGAAATAAGCCCCCAAAATCGTGGTCGTCAGGCTAAATCCAATATCCCCCACCCCATACATGAGTTTCTCTTTGCGGGAAAGTTTGGTCGTCATGGAAATACCTAGTGGCGCGCAAAATGGAGTTATTTGTCATGAATGGTAACACGGAATGATGGGATTCGTGATGCGTGGTGCGTGATGGTTTGCAGGCCTCACGCTCCACGTGTCACGCCTAATGTTTAGGTAATTCGACGGTAAATATTGTCTCTTCCCCTTCAATACTATCTACTTTAATTTTCCCCCCATGGGCCTGGACTAGTTGGCGCGTGATCGCCAGTCCTAAACCGCTGCCTGCACCCTCAGCGCGCCCCCGCGCGCGGTCACCTTTCCAAAATCGATCGAAAATAAAGGGCAGGTCTGCTTGAGCAATTCCTTCACCGTTATCCTGAACCAGGATTTGGATGTTGTTCGCGTTGGAGCGCGCCGCCAAAGTGATCTGGCCGCCAGGTGTGTGCCGCAGTGCATTGGCAACCAGGTTACTGATGATCTGGTCGAGGCGCTCAGCGTCGGCCGAAATAGTGAAATCTGAATCGTTTTCAACGGTTTCAACCTTGAGTTCGATGTCCGCAGTTGCAGATTGACCGCTGAAACTGGTCGCGATGTCGGTGAGCAATTCGTGAATATCTACCGGTTCGAATTTTAGGGTCAGTTGCCCGGCTTCGGCCAGTGAGAGCGTTTGTAAATCTTCCACTAAGCGGGTTAGCATTTGGGTTTCGCCGAGAAGGATATCGATTTGCTCGGAGTTGGCAGCATAAACCCCATCTTGGATGCCCTCTAAGTTACCCTGAATGATATGGAGGGGTGTGCGCAGTTCGTGGGCCACATCAGCTGTCAGGTTTCGGCGCTGGCGATCAGCTTGCTCTAGTTCGTCTGTCATCCGGTTAAAGGACTTGGCCAACCGCCGAAAATCTCCCGGGCCGCGTTCCGGTTCAGGGACCCGAATGGTCAAATTGCCCGCCGCGACGGCATCGGTGGCGGACATGACGTCCGCGATGGGAGTAGCAACCCCGCGGAAGACCCGAAATGCCAGTACGGCCGCCAGCAGTGGGAGCGCGAGCGATAAACCGCAGCCCGTAAACCACACCAGCGCGGCCATCCGACCCCCACCATCAAAAACTTGTGATAAGAAATAGGCAAAGGCCGCCATCCCTCCCAGGACTAATAGAACCATTAACCCGAACATCCCCATAAACCGCAAAAAGAATTTACCGCGATGCCGTCGGGCGGCCCGCGGCCATTTCGGGGGCTGGTGGTCAAAATGAGACCAAGGAGAGCCGTGAGTCCAATGCTTAGGGGCGCGACGCTGATGTTTTTTCATCTACGATTTTTCTTTGTCGATTTACCGTCGAGTGCGCTGAGAACGCAGAGTAATCCACTTGTTACTTTTTCCGCGTACTTTGCGCTCTCTGGGTAATCTTAGCACACTTAGATCTCATCATTGAAGCGGTAGCCGATACCGTACACGGTTTGAATATATTGGGGTTTGGTCGGATCGGTTTCGATCTTGCGGCGGAGATTTTTGATATGAGCATCCACGCTGCGATCATAGCCGACCGCAGCGACACCATGGAGTTTGTCGAGTAGTTGGGCGCGGCTGAAAGCTTGCCCCGGATGTTGAGCCAGGATTTCCAGTAAGGTAAACTCAAAACGGGTGAGATGTAAAAGTTCTCCACTTTGTGTGACGCGATGCCCTTCGATGTCGATTTCGAGATCGCCAGCCCGGATGATCCCTGGGGTGTAAACCGACCCTTGGGCCCGGCGCAGCAAGGCCCGCACTCGCGCGACCAGTTCCCGGGGTGAAAAGGGTTTTGTAACGTAATCATCTGCCCCCAACTCCAGCCCGATCAGTCGGTCGGCCTCCTCGGATCGGGCTGTCAACATGATGATGGGGACATCGGACTCCCGCCGCAGCGTTCGGCAGACATCCAAGCCATCCATTCCAGGGAGCATCAAGTCGAGTACGATCAGGTCAGGATGTTCAGCGCGGGCTGTGATCAAAGCCATGTTCCCATCCATCGCCGTTAAAACCCGAAACCCGCCTTGCTCTAAATAATCGCGGGCTAGCTTCACAATTTTGGGTTCGTCATCGACGATGAGGATGGTTGTGGTCATATTGTAATTATATCCAGATTATCCGCAGAGATCGCTTAGGACGCAGAGAGCTTAGAACTAGGAGATGAATATCTGCGGACTTTACGCCCTCCGCGGTTCAAATCCAACGCCGAACGCGCTCACAGTATGCCAGATACTCCCGCCCAAAAGTTTCTTCAAGCATCCGCTCTTCAACGTGAATAAATTTTCGGGTGATGAGGGCAGTGAAAATAGGAATCACACTAAACGGAGTCAGAGTTCCCAATAAAACCGCGATGCCAATCAAAATCAGGACAAATCCCAAATACATGGGGTTCCGACTGACTTGGAATAATCCATCGATCACCAGAGTTGCAGATTCCTTGAAGGGCTGGACTGTTGTTTTGACTTTGTGAAATTGGGCTTCGGCTAAATAACTGATGACAATACCGATTCCTAGGGAAAGTAATCCGGTTAAATTCCAGGGTGCTGGGATGAGTTTAACCCCAGGAATTATAAAATGGAGCCCGATCATCAGGATTAGCGCGATCAATAAATAGGTTGGGGGCAGGATCGCCCGGCGAGTTTTGCCGACTGAGGTTGTAGACATTTTATCCTCCTAATGTTATCGGAGCTAAGGCCGTGCGAATAAATAAGATCGAATTTTCGTCTTCGAGATCGACCTGCCATTCGGGTTGCATTCTGAAAAATCGGATCCATTCCAGATCGTTCTGGCGGTGGAAAATGAGATGGTCAACGTTGTGGGCCTGGAGCAAGGCAATAAAACGATCATATCTTGAGTTCTTCGATTGTGATTTGGTCATAATTTACACAGTGAAATGAGCAGGGATTTTTACATCCCTGCTCAGATCGTTGGATCAGCCTTTGGATTCTGAGTCGGTTTCTTCTGAAGCGGGGTCTTCACCATCCTTGGGTTGTTCACGTTCGGCCCAGGGTGGTCCATTCCAGGGGCCGTGGTGATGCCAGCCCTTGGAGTGCGGGCCCATTTTGTGATGCCACATCCGATGGAAAGCCATCCGTTTGAACCCGCCAAAGATCAGGAAAAAGAACAATAGGATGAAGAACAGCCCCAAAAAAGAAAAGTGGGGCCGGTAATAACCGTAGGGCATCATGCCAGGGTGATAAAGACCACGGGGTGCCAGCGCTTCGGCACCGGCGTCATTATCAGCAGCCCAGGCCCCCGCGGTATAACCGTGGGCATAGCCTTTGTGATAGACTGCCGCCCCACCGCCGGTAAAAATTCCAACGATGACCAACAAAATTAAAAATCGCCATAACCATTTCATACTGTACCTCCAGTAATTTTTTAGCGGTTGACCACGAAAATGATCATTTACAGACCGCCTCGGGTTTGGTTTGTGTTGTCTAGAGTATCGTCGAAAACTGTGAAGAAATTATGAAGAGGTATGGGAGATGTAGTGAAAGATTGTTCAATTTCGCAATTCATTTGTCATTCAAACACCCATATAATATAGGGGGTTTATCATAGACAAAACCAAGGGGTAGGAGTAGACTCTCTGCCTGGAACCAACTGAATAATATCGCCTAGTGTGGCTGCAATAGCCACAACGGAGGAACCCCTTTTGGGGCGAATCGGCAAGCTGATTGGGCACAACGTGACCAATCAGCCACCGTAGGGCCAAGTTTCTTCTCCGGCCCGAGCCCGTCAGCTAACTTCGGCGGCGTTGGAGGAGGTCACCAAGTTCTTTTTGGTGCCCTTTTTTTGTGGGAATTTTTCTCACTTCGGTTCCAAGGGTGCCGCCTATAAAACGGAGTAATACCATGGCCAAAAGTAATCTGTTTATGCTCGATGTTGTCAAAGCCCGCCAGAATGAAATGATTCGCGAAGCTGAACTCGCTCGGATGAGCCGCAACATCAAACGCACTCGCCAAACCCCGAAACTGGCGAAAAAATTGCAGCTCTTACTCACTTCTCTTTCGTAAGTTTTCTAGACCTGCTTAGCGCTCCTGAGTAAAAATACTCAGGAGCGCTTTTTTTATTGACAGCTTGGGGAAAATATGAAAAAATGTAGGTGGCGGTAACGTTACCGGGAATTTTTCCGGGGAAAGTAGAAAGAGTAACCTATGCGACGAGAGAAGAAGTCAGTAACGATTAAAGATATTGCTAAAGCGGCTGGAGTTTCTGTATCAACGGTCTCGCGGGTATTGAATGAACGTGAGGATGTATCTGTCGAGACTTATGAACGGGTTCAGAAGATTATTGCGGAACTCGGATACGCCTCCAGTTTGGCTGCTCGGGGGATGCGTAGTCGCCGCACTAAAGTCATTGGTCTAATTATGCCCGATGTGGCCGAGCCCTACTCGTATGCGGTTTTACAAGGGGTAAACCGGGCGATTGCCCAACTCGATTACGATCTGATTGTTTATACCAACGGTGATATCAGCAAAAACACCTCGGCAGACCAGGAAAGATACTATGTATCATTGCTTAATGGCAGCATCACTGATGGTGTCGTTGTCGTGACGCCGGCCGCCACCACCTTTTCTACGACCGCGCCGCTGGTTGCATTAGATCCAAATAACGAAAGTCCCGAATGTCCGGCCATCATCTCCACCAATCATCAGGGGGCCCTCGAAGCGATGCACTACCTGACTGGGTTAGGACACCGCCGGATTGGATTTATCGCCGGGCGTAAAGAGTTGGTTAGTTCCCGCCGGCGTTTACAGGGCTATCGAGATGGCCTGGCGGCGGCCGGTATCCCGGTTGATGAATCCTTAATTGAAGTTGGTGATTATAGTTCGCAAGTTGCAGTAGGCTGTGCCCAGAAGTTATTGGCATTAGAAAATCCCCCTACGGCCATTTTTGCGGCGAACGATCGTACAGCGATGAGTGTTTATCGGGTCGCGGCGGAGCAAGGGCTTCGAATTCCTGATGATCTATCCGTGATGGGATTCGATAACAGTTTGGATGCCTCCCTGGCGGACCCTAAACTTACAACAGTGGATCAATTTGTGGATGAGATGGGATTTACCGCCATTCAAATGATCATTCAACTTGTCAACGGGATCCCCCTGGAAAACGACCTGCACAAAATTCAAACGAAACTTATCGTGCGCGCTTCTTGTGCGCCCGTGAATTGAAAACCTTTGGAGCATTTATGAGCACAATTACAAAACAAGATCAACCGGTCTACTTGGATACCGCCCAACCCCGTAAGAAACGCTTAGATGATTTGATCGATCGTTTGACTTTGGACGAGAAAGTTGGCCTGATGAGCCATCCGGCTAAAGCGATTCCACGTTTGAATATCCCGGCTTACAATTATTGGAGCGAGGCTCTCCACGGGGTAGCTCGCAACGGCCGGGCGACCGTCTTCCCCCAGGCTATTGGGATGGCGGCCACCTGGGATCGGGATCTGATCAAAAAAGTCGGCTCAACCATCGGCGATGAAGCCCGGGCCAAATATCACGCGGCCCTGAAGCGCAACGGCTACACCCAAATCTACCAGGGCCTGACGTTTTGGTCCCCTAACGTCAACTTGTTCCGTGATCCCCGCTGGGGACGGGGCCAGGAGACTTGGGGCGAGGACCCCTTCTTCGCGGGTGAGATGTCCGCCGCGTTTGTGACCGGTCTGCAAGGGGATCATCCCAAATATCTGAAAGCCGCAGCCTGTGCGAAACACTACGTCGTTCACTCCGGACCCGAGAAGGATCGCCACCATTTTAATGCCATCTGCACGACGCGGGAGCTTTTCGATTCTTATCTTCCGGCCTTCAATAAATTAGTTATCGAGGCCAAAGTCGAATCCGTCATGGGTGCCTATAATCGCACCCTGGATGAACCCTGCTGTGCCAGTGAGTTGCTGTTGGTCAATATTCTACGCGGCGAATGGGATTTTCAGGGCCATGTGGTCTCTGATTGTGGCGCGCTCAGCGATTTTCACCGTAATCATAAAATCACCGCGGATGCCGCTGAATCCTCGGCCCTCGCGCTCGAAAAAGGTTGCGATTTAGGCTGCGATGAAGTCTTCGATGCTATCCCTGAGGCTATCGAGCGTGGCCTAATTACCGAAGATGATGTTGACCGGGCGCTGGAACGCACTTTGGGCACCCGTTTCAAGCTGGGAATGTTCGACTCTGATGACGAAGTACCTTTCGCTTCGATTTCTACAGATGTCGTAGCCTGCCCTGAACATCGGCAGTTATCCCGGCAAACCGCAGCTGAATCGATTGTGCTGCTCAAGAACAAAAATAATATTCTTCCTATCAAACCAGAGACTCAAAAAATCTTTCTGACTGGCCCCACCGCCACGAGTTTGGAAGTTCTCCTCGGCAATTATTATGGCTTCAACAATGAGATGAGCACCATCCTTGAAGGGGTTACCGGCCGCATCCCGGAGGGGATGGGGTTGGAATACCATCCAGGGGCATTATTAGCCCACCCCAATGCCATCAAGGATACCTGGGCACCTGGTATGTCCCAAATGGCCGATCTGACGATCTGTTGCGTGGGTAATTCGTCAATGCTGGAGGGTGAAGAGGGCGAATCCTTGCTGACCCCCCTCAATGGCGACCGTGACAGCATTTCCCTCCCCGAGAGCCAGGTGGCCTACATCAAAGATTTGGCCATTCACGGGGCTAAAATCGTCCTGGTGGTCACCGGCGGCAGCCCGATTGCCCTCGGCGAAGTCGAAGAAATGGTCGAAGCCATTGTGTTTGTCTGGTATCCAGGCATGGAAGGTGGCAAGGCCGTCGCCGATGTCCTCTTTGGGGATATTGCCCCTGCAGGCAAGCTGCCGATCACCTTCCCGAAATCGCTTGAGCAACTCCCACCCTTCGATGATTACAGCATGGACGGTCGCACCTACCGCTACATGGCCGAGGAACCACTCTACCCCTTCGGTTTTGGGCTGAGCTACAGCCAGTTTGAATACTTCAACTTGAAATTGGACCAAGCCGAAGTCGTTACTGGCGACAGTTTGCAGTTCAGCTTCGAGGTCAAGAATACCGGCACTGTCGCTTCGGCTGAAGTTGCCCAATTTTATTTGAGTGACTTAGAAGCTTCCACCCTGGTCCCAATGCAAAAATTAATCGGATTTGAGCGGGTGACCCTTGAACCTGGCGAAAGGCAGGCTGTAGAATTTACTATCACCCCCGAAATGATGTCGTTCTTCGACAATGCTGGCCAACTTACCTTGGAGTCCGGCAAATTCCGTCTGGAAGTGGGGGGCTGCTCCCCCGGCCACCGCGGCCAGAAATTGGGAGCGCCCGCGCCGCAAATTGCCAAATTTGCAGTTAAATAAATGTATAAACACCACCGCAGAGACCGCTGAGAAATTTCTGCGATTTTAGAGAATAATTCTGCTAACGCTGCGGCTCTGCGGTGTAACGGACCTTAACCGTGGACTGGTTTTTAACCGCTAATCTACGCTAATTTTCACGAATTTTCACCCAATTTTGGCGCAGATTAGCGAAATTCGCGGTTAATCTTGGTTTTTTTTGAACTCCACGATTAAGTACCGTGCTATCGGCTCTGCGGTGATGTTGTTTTTTGTCAAATATTCTAAAACTTTTCTAAACTTCCCAAGGCTGTCCTCTTTGCTGCTGATTTCCATCCTATCTTCGGGATTTTCTTTTGATCGGTATTGACACCGGTGTCATTTTTTGATATCTTATTGACACCGGTGTCAATATCAGATTTGCCAGGTTTTCAAAACCTGGCAAATCTAGAGTGAGAGAATGTCAAAAATAACCATTCGAGACGTTGCCAAACATGCAGGGGTATCCTTCAAAACCGTCTCGCGCGTCATCAACAATGAACCTTTCGTAAAAGAAGCTACTCGCCAGAAAGTCCAGACTGCGATCGATGAATTGGGTTATGTCATTAGTCTGCCGGCCAAACGTCTCTCATCAGGTCAATCCTACACCCTGGGGTTAATTTTCCACAACGCCAGTTGGCATTACATTCAGGATGTCCAGAAAGGGGTGATCGAAACCGCCCGAAAGTTTGGCTATCACACCCTGATGCACCCTTGTGATGTCAGCCACGCGGCTGATATCGACGAAATCTTAACGATGATCTCCCAGCGCCTCGTTGATGGGCTGATCTTCACCCCCCCAGCTGACAATGCCCAACCCTTGATCCAAAAACTGCAAGAACTCGGGTTCCCCTTCATTTGTCTCTCTCCCAAAGATCGTGAGAATATCCATCCGTATGTGACGACTTCTGATCGCCAGGGCGCTTTCGAGATGACCCAATATCTGCTTAACCTGGGCCACAGCCGGATCGGATTTATCCACGGCCCCGACGAGCAATACGCCCCCCACGATCGTTTTCTCGGCTACCAGCAAGCCCTGACCGCCGCCGAAATTGAATTTGATCCTGCTCTGGTGGTCTACGGCAACGACTACTACGAATCCGGCCATGCCGCAACTCAACACCTTTTAACCCTCACCCCTCAACCCTCAGCAATTTTTTGTAATAACGACGAAATGGCTGCCGGTGCCATTGCCGCCATCTTTGAAGCCGGTCTGCGCGTCCCAGAGAACCTCTCCGTTGTCGGGTTTGACAATATTCCCCTGGCCGCCCAAATCTGGCCGCCGCTCACCACCGTCGAGCAACCCATCTTCGAAATGGCCGCACACGCCACCACGCATCTGGTCAAAATGCTGGGCGGCAAAACCGATTTTGATCCTGAATTAAAAATCCCAACCAAACTTTTTATTAGGAAATCAACTTCAAAAATCTGAAATGTAGCAATGTTGTTCGTCATAACAACTTCACCACAAAGACACCAAGGCACGAAGAATCACAAAGAATTTCTTAGTGTTGCTTTGTGACTTTGTGTCTTCGTGGTGAGATTTGAAATATTCTGATAATCGATAGGAGAAAAACATGTACACCCCCAAACCTGAACACAAATTTACTTTCGGCCTGTGGACCGTCGGCAACGTCGGCCGCGACCCCTTTGGTGAGCCGACCCGCCCAGCAAAAAGCCCCGCGGAACTCGTTTATCTGTTGAGCGAAGTTGGCGCGTACGGCGTCAACTTCCACGACAACGATTTGATCCCCATCGATGCCACCCCCGCGGAGCGCGATCAGATTCTCAAAGAATTCAAAAAAGCGCTCGATGAGACTGGTGTCAAAGTCCCGATGGCGACCACCAACTTGTTTGGCGATCCAGCCTTCAAAGATGGGGCCTTCACCGCCAATGACCCCAACGTGCGGGCTTATGCCGTCCAGAAAACGATGAACTCCATCGACCTGGGAGCCGAACTGGGCGCCAACATCTACGTCTTCTGGGGCGGCCGTGAGGGGACCGAATCGGATGCCACCAAAGACCCTGTCACTGCGATCAAGCGCAATCGTGAAGCGATGAACTTTCTGTGCGAATACGTCCAGGATCAGGGCTACGACTTGAAATTTGCTCTTGAAGCCAAACCCAACGAGCCCCGCGGTGACATCTACAACGCCACAACCGGCCATATGTTGGCCTTCATCGAGACCCTCGACCACCCTGAGATGGTCGGTGTCAATCCAGAAGTTGCCCATGAGCACATGGCGGGCCTGAACTTCACCCACGGCGTCGCCCAGGCCATCGAATCGGGCAAACTCTTCCACATCGACCTCAACGACCAGGCCTTTGGTCGCTACGACCAGGACTTCCGTTTTGGGATGGTCAACCAGAAGAGCGCTTTCTTCCTGGTCAAACTGCTTGAAGATTACGGTTTCGAGGGCATGCGCCACTTCGACGCCCATGCCTACCGCACCGAAGATTACGAGGGTGTCAAAGATTTCGCCCGCGGCTGCATGCGCACCTACCTTATCTTGAAGGAAAAAGCCGCCAAATTTAACGCCGATCCGGAAATCCAGGAACTCCTGGCCGAGATCAATGCCGATGATGGCAGCATGGACGCTTTCAGAGGGGCCTACTCCGCCGAAAAAGCCGCGGCCCTCAAAGTCTACGATTTTGACCGCGCCGCTCTCGGTGCCCGCGGCCTCAAATACGAACGCCTCGATCAACTAACCGTTGAATTACTCTTGGGCGCACGCTAATTTTTAACGCCAAGGCGCAGAGCCGCGGAGAAAAAACCAATCTCTGCGGCTTTGCATCTTTGCGAATATGCGCTAACAAAGGATGGGCATATGAAAACAGTAGAATTTTTAGGGCTGGAGTGTGTGGAATTGTCAAATGGTTCGCTGTCGATGTTGGTGACCAAGTCGGTGGGGCCGCGGGTGATCTCACTCAGCGTGGCAGGGGGCGAAAATATCTTGGCCGAATTGCCAGCTGTAACCATGCCTTGCCCCGGGAAAGGGGATTTCCATCTGTATGGTGGTCATCGTTTATGGCATGCCCCCGAAAACCCGGCCCGCACCTATCTGCCGGATGATGATCCGGTTGATATTACCCAGCTTGACAATGGGATTCAAATCGTTCAGGAAACCGAGGCCGAAACCGGGTTGCAGAAGCAAATTACGGTCCAAATTAACCCCGATCAAAATCAAGCCATTCTCACGCATCAACTGACCAATCACGGCCTGTGGCCGGTCACCTGCGCGCCGTGGGCGATTACGCAAGTTAAGCCGGGCGGGGTGGCTCTCTTGCCGCAAAATCAGGAACTGTGGGACCAAAACCCCACGCTTCCCAATCGCCCCCTGACATTATGGCCCTACACCGACATCAACAGCCCACACATCGAGTGGGGCAACGATGTCACCCTAATACGGGCCAATATGACGGCCGATCATCTCAAAATCGGGTTCCCCAATCCCCGCGGCTGGCTGGCTTACTGGCTGGCTGGCACCCTGTTTGTCAAGCGTGCCAAATTTGATATTCAGGCCGAGTACTACGACTTTGGCAGTTCCAGCGAATGTTACTGCAAAGATGTTTTCCTGGAGTTGGAAACCTTGGGGCCAAAAGTCACGCTTAACCCTGGGGACAGTACCACTCATATCGAAACCTGGGAACTGTATAGGGATGTTGACGAAGATATCCACGAGATTGTTCAATTGATTGAAAATTAATCAGACGCAGATGCGCGCAGATTACGCTGATAAATTACAAAAATCAGCGTTTATCTGCGTTCATCAGCGCCCCAAAATGAAGGAAATTAACATGACCTACTTCATTGGAATTGACTCATCCACAACCGCGACCAAAGCTTTGTTGATGGATGCCGATGGAAAAGTGGTCGCCGTCGCGGCCTCAGAATATGATTACGATACGCCGCATCCCCTATGGAGCGAACAAAGTCCGGATTTATGGTGGACTGCCACGGCCGAGAGTATTCGCGGCGTTTTGGCGGATTCCGGGGTAACCGGGGATCAGGTTAAGGGTATTGGTCTCACCGGACAGATGCACGGCCTGGTTTTACTCGATAAAAACGGTGAGGTGCTGCGCCCGGCGCTTCTATGGAACGACCAACGAACCAGCACCCAATGCGACCAGATTCGAGATCGAGTGGGGAAGGAAAAATTGATCCAGATCACGGGCAACGATGCTCTCACTGGGTTTACTTCTCCAAAGATTCTCTGGGTCCACGACGAGGAGCCTGAAATCTACGCTCAAATCGACCAGATTTTGCTCCCCAAAGATTACGTCCGCTTCAAGTTGACCGGCGAATATGCCTCTGACCGGGCCGGTGGCTCTGGAACGGCATTATTCGACGTGCATGAACGTACCTGGTCATCAGAGATTTTGGAAGCCCTCGAAATCAATCCGGAGTGGCTGCCGCCGACCTTTGAAGGTACCGAAATTACGGGTACAATTTCGGCCGCGGCAGCCGCAGCGACTGGTTTAGTCGCGGGCACGCCCGTGATGGGTGGCGGCGGTGATCAGGCCGCGGCCGCAGTCGGTACCGGCGCCGTCGAAGAAGGGATCATTTCGGTCAGCTTGGGCACTTCTGGGGTGGTGTTTGCCTCTATGAACGAGTGTGCCATTGAACCGGAGGGCCGTTTGCACGCCTTTTGCCATTCTGTCCCTGGAAAATGGCACTTCATGGGTGTAATGCTTTCCGCCGCGGGTAGTTTGCGCTGGCACCGCGATACCTTCGCCCCTGGCGTTGATTTTGGCAAGTTTGTTGGTCCGGCCGCGGCAGTTCCAGCAGGTAGTGACGGCCTGCTTTTCCTGCCCTACCTAACCGGTGAACGGACGCCGCACCCCGATCCAATGGCGCGCGGTGGGTTCATTGGCCTAACGGTTCGTCATTCTTTGCCCCACCTGACCCGCGCTGTGCTCGAAGGGGTTTCCTTCGGGCTGCGAGACAGTTTTGAGTTGATGAAGGCCGCCGGTTTGACGGATATCTCCCAAGTCCGGGTTACGGGCGGTGGAGCCAAGAGTCCCCTTTGGCTCCAGATTTTGGCCGATGTTTTCAATGCGGAAATGGTCACCCTGGCTTCATCAGAAGGGGCGGCTTATGGCGCAGCGTTGTTGGCCGCGACGGGTGCGGGCGCATTTAATTCGATCCCCGAAGCTTGCGCCGCGGTCACCCAGATCACCGGGCGAATGATTCCAGGTGAAAATGTTCAGGTTTACGAAGATTTGTATCCGCTGTATCGTGATTTGTACCCCGCTTTAAAACCGACTTTTAATGCTTTGGCATAAATTCAAACCACAAAGGACACAAAGTTGCACTAAGTAATTTCTTGGTGCTCTTCGTGTCCTTTGTGGTTAATTTGAAATCGCCTCCATCACTGTGTCATAATCCGCAGGGAGTTCAAGCGGGGGATTAGCATAGCGTTCAATAACCCCGTCCAACTGCTCATTGTGGTAATCGACTTTGAAATTGGAGAATTTTAGTCCATGGGCGGTCGAAATGACGACAACCCGTTCATCCCGTTTGATTTCGCCCCGATCCAATAATTTGAACAAAGCGCCTAACGCCACCCCGGTATGCGGGCAGGCGTACAAACCGGTGCGGTCCGCACAAACGGCTGCGTTGGCGAGCTTATCTTCGTTGACATGTTCGACGATGCCGTCAAAGGCTTTTAGGGTTTTTACGGCTCGTTCGTAGCTCACCGGATTGCCAATTTGAATCGCACTGGCCAGGGTGGAGCGGGCTTGAACGGGTTCGAATTTTTTGAAATCAGTTTGATAGCTCAAATATAGGGGATTGGCGCGTTTAGCCTGGGCCGCAACCAATCGCGGCAGCCGGTTGATTAAACCCAATTCTTTCATCATCAGCAGACCTTTACCGAGAGCGCTGATATTGCCCAAATTTCCAGAGGGGATGATGATCCAATCAGGTGCTTCCCATTCGAATTGTTGAACGATCTCAATCCCAACGGTTTTTTGGCCTTCCATTCGGGTGGAGTTCATCGAATTTGCCAGATAGATGGTCGGGTCCTGGGTCATTTGTTTGACAATGGCCATACAGCCGTCGAAATCGGTATCTAAAGAAAGCACTTTCGCCCCATTGGCGATGGGTTGAATTAACTGCTCAATCGAAACTTTGCCCTTGGGTAAAAGTACAATCGCAGGAATATTGGCCGCGGCGGCATAGGCGGCTAAAGCCGCGGAGGTATCTCCTGTCGAAGCACAGGCCACCGCCCGGATCGGCGCGCCATTCGCTATCATCTGTTTTACGACTGAGATGAGTACCGTCATTCCCAAATCTTTGAACGAGCCAGTATGACTGTTCCCACACAGCTTTACCCACAAATCGGGGAGACCGATTTCTTCCCCCAACCGCTGAGCCCAAAACAGGTTGGAATGTCCCTCATACATTGAGACCACGTTTTCAGGGGCAATTTGGGGGCACACCCATTCCTTTTTTCCCCACACCCCGCTGCCATAGGGCCATTCGTCTGTACGAGTGCGGCGGTCGAACAAGGTTTTCCATTCGGCGGCGCTGCGGGTCTTTAAAGCCTCAACATTGTGCTCAATCTCAAGTAATCCGCCGCAATCTTCGCAGCGGTACACCACTTCGTATATTGAATATTTCCGGCCACAGCCCCGAATACACTCGTACCAGCTTGTGTAGGTCATCGTTCTCTCCAAGACAGTAAATAGTTATCAGTGAGCTGTGATCAGTTTTCAGAAATTACCTGCCGTCTACTGATAACTGTTTACTGATTACTTACTCCCCGACAATACTCGTCTCAATTCTATGGATGGGTAAATATCCCTCTGCCATTAATTCTTTGGAGGGAATGGAAGCCTCATCGGGTTTGTCGGATAAACCGAAGAGCAACGCGCCTTGCGATTTCCAGGCCAGAATCAATTCCCGGACTTCATGGGTGATCACGATCTCCTGAGAGAGTCGCACGTTAATGGAGGCATCTGATCCCAACTGCCCCATTCGGGCTGCGGTCGCGATAAATTCTGCCCGGCGGAAGGCTTTGAAAGGCGTGGGGTCCCCAGCCTGAAAATGGGAATGGACATCTTTATGAATGGTCTGGATTTCAGGGGGTAATTCCACCAAGCGCCGGTCCACTTTGACAAATAGATCGCCAATATGTTCAACCACTTTGTTTTTGATCCAATACATCAGACCATGGGGCGTAATCAACCCTGAACAAATCATTAAGCAGATGTAGACCAAATAATCCTGGTTGTCGGTGGTAAAAGGATGGTACTTGACTTGATTGAAGTAATCATAAACTCCTTGAAAACGTTCCAGATCAAATCTATCCCCCAACACGTCTTTGACAGTCAAGGCTGCCGCCGCCACCCGGGCCTGGTTGATGACGTGATCATTTCGCCCGCGGGCGCCCAGCGTGGTTTTGTCGAGGTCGAGTAGAACGGCGGTGTTTTCATCGACGGCAAAGTCTTGTTTGGCTAAGTATGTTTGAAAATCGGTTAACGCTGACCAGCGATTGGCGACCATCACAGTACCGATATCAATTTCTTCAATCTCGATGGATTTAACGGCCTCATTTTCCGCGCCAATAAAGGCTCGTCCGGGCCAAATTCCAGCCCGGCAGATATTCGCGAAGGCCGTGCTGTCGTTTAAGTGCGTATCACCGACAAAAACAATACGTTTAAGCGGTGTGCCAGATGAGTTAAGCTCCTGGGCCGCGGCTATAATTTTAACGACCACCTGGGCGTATTCTGGCGATGTTTTCCGCGGCGTTTCGCCAGGGATGAGTCCGACTTCGTCCCGGAAATCGTCCAAACCCGGTATGCGGGCATCAATCGGTTGTAAATTGCGATAGATGATATTATCCCCTAAGAATTCGCTGACGGCGGTGCGCCCGTGAGTTTTCATGCTGATTCCTGTGAAGCGACATGCATCGCACCAGGTTGCAACGCTTGTCTGAATTTATGCACCCACAACACTGGTTTCAATCTGGTGGATGGGGCGGAAACCCTCGGCGATCATCTCTGGAGTAGGAATGGAGGCCTCGTCGGGTTTGTCGGATAATCCGAACAGCAGCGCACCCTGTGACTTCCAGGCCAGCATTAACTCCCGAACTTCGTGAGTGATCACAATTTCTTGCGTGAGACGTTCACCGATCGCGACCTCCGATCCTAGTTGCCCCATACGGGCCGCAGTAGCCCGAAATTCAGCTCGTCGAAAGGCTTTAAATGGCGTTGGATCACCAGATTGGATACGCTGATGCACATCCTTATGAATCGCTCGAATTTCAGGGGCTAATTCCACTGAGCGACGATCAACATGAACGAGCATTTCTCCAAAATTTTCGAGGACTTCGTTGTCGATGGAACATTTTAATCCATGTTGGCTGTACAACCCCGCCCCAATCATCAGGCAGATATATACCAGATAATCCTGGTTGTCGGTAGTGAAGGGGTGGAAGCGGGTTTGATTGAAGTAATCGTAGACAGATTGGAATTGTTCGGCGTCAAATTTCTCGCCCAGAGCCTCTTTGATCGTCAAAATCGCGGCATCAACCCGGGCTTGGTTGATGACCTGATCATTGCGGCCCCGGGCCCCGAGTGTAGTTTTATCTAAGTCGAGGAGTATGGCCGTATATTCGTTGATTTCGAAATTTTGGTCAGCCAAATATGCTTGAAAATCAGCCAGGGCCTGCCATTGGTTGGCGACCATGATCGCACCGATATCAATTCCTTCTATCTCGATTGATTTCTCACCATCATTTTCAGCCCCGATGAAAGCCCGTCCTGACCAATTCCCGGCCCGGCAGATATTGGCAAAGGCGGTGCTGTCATTCAGGCGGGTATCACCGACGAAAATAATGCGTTCGATGGGGATATCGGGCGCATCCAATTCACGTGCGGCTGCGAGAATTTTGGCAACAACCTGCGCATAGTCTTTGGTGCTTTTGCGAGGTGTTACTCCGGCGGGTAAACCTAGGGATGAATGCAGATCTTTTAGAGATGGTAACCGATTGTCGATCGGTTCGAGATTGCGATAAATAACATTATCGGCTAAAAATTCGCTGACAGCGGCGCGGCCATAAAGTTTCATGACTTTCCTCAATCTATACTGATAAGATTTGTTGATCGTGATAATTTTAACTTATAAATCCCTCAGTGACCAATAATTCAGCGTTTAAGATTGAGCCACTCGCCGCGCCGCGTAAGGTATTATGCACCACACTGACCAAGCGCAAATCTAAATTGGGGCAGGGTCGAATGCGACCAACTGTCACTGCCATGCCGTTAGACGCGTTGCGGTCCCGGCGGGGTTGGGGGCGGTCGGGTTCCCGGCGGACGAGGATCGGCTGGGGCGGGGCACTCGGAAGCTGGCTGATGCTCTCGGGCCCGCGATAAGCCTCTAAAACGGCGATCGCTTCTGCGGGGGTCGGGGTGCGCTCAAATTTGACCGCGATACTCAGGGTGTGGCCGTCGATGATGGGGACGCGATTTACCTGGACACTAATGCCAATTTCGGCCGGAGTGCGGTCGGTCCCCTCAATCGTCCCTAATAATAAACAAGTTTCAGACTGAATCTTTTCTTCCTCTCCAGCGATGTAAGGAACCAAGTTGTCCTGGATGTCGAGGAAGGAGATGCCCGGATGCCCGGCGCCAGAGACAGCCTGCAGGGTGGTCACGAAAACCTGGGTCACCCCGAAAGCTTTGTGGAGCGGTTGCAAAGGCATTGCCAGACCGGTGGTGGTGCAGTTAGGGCTGGTGACGATGAGACCGTTCCAACCTTGGGTCGCGCGTTGCTGTTCCAGCATCTTAAGATGGTCACCGTTGACTTCGGGAATCAGCAGCGGCACGCCTGGGGCTTCGCGGTAAGCCGAAGCGTTCGAGCAGACCGCGTACCCGGCCTGGGCAAATTGGGGTTCGATTTCTTTGGCTTTGGCACTCGGCAGGGCCGAAAAGACGATTTTGGCCTCGAAACCGGGTTCTGACGGAAGAACGGTTAAATTGCTGACGGCTTCAGGGGGATCTTCATCCAACACCCAGCGGCAGACTTCGCCGTAAACGCCGCCGATCGTGCGTTCAGAGCCGGTGACAGCCACGACCTCAAACCAGGGGTGATTTTCCAATAAATTGACGAAGCGCTGCCCGACCATGCCGGTGGCCCCCAAGACACCGACGGGGATTTTTCCATTTTTTGGGATCGACATTTTTATTCCTCAGCTAACCACGAAGGGCACAAAGGATCACAAAGGTTTGTCTTTGTGTCTCTTCGTGTTCTTTGTGGTTAGTTACTATTTTGACCGTTGATGATCACTTCTTTGTGAATCTGCTGCATGGCATCTTCACCTTCATCAGCAGAGAGGACGATAGAGATGCTGTACTCGGATGAACCCTGGGCTATGGCGATCACGTTGATGCCAGCCTGACCGAGGGCGCCGAAAATGCGGGCGGAAATGCCGGGGGTGTGGCGTAACCCGGCGCCGACCGCCGTCACGATGACGATCTCATCCATAGACCAGACCCGGTCGATATCACGGCGGGTGATTTCGAGGGCCATTTCACGCTCCAAAGATTGAATCACACCCGCACTGGCGGAGGTGGGGATGACGAAACAAATCGATTGCTCCGAAGAAGCCTGGGAGATCATCAGGACGCTGGCTCCCACGTTGGCGACGGCCGAGAAAGTCCGGGCCGCGATGCCGGGGACGCCCATCATGCCGCGACCTTCTACCGTGATCATGCTAAGATCGCGAATGATTGAGATCGCAGTGACTTTGCCAGCCACAGCGGATGATTTTTGGGTAATGCGGGTTCCAGGATACTCGGGGTTGAAAGTGTTCTTGACCCACAAGGGGATATCCCGTTCCATGATGGGACGAATGGTCTTGGGGTGCAGCACCTTGGCCCCAAAATAAGCCAGTTCGCTAATTTCATTGAAAGATACTTCGGGGATCACCCGGGCGTCTGAAACCATCCGGGGGTCGGCAGTCATAACACCATCGACATCGGTCCAGGTCCAGACTTCGTCGGCATCGAGGCAATCCCCCAAAATGGCAGCGGTGTAGTCACTGCCGCCGCGTCCCAAAGTAGTGATGATCCCCTCCTCAGTTGCACCAATAAAACCAGTCACAATCGGGACGGTGTCGTCAAAAAAGAATGCGTTGAGCACATTCTGGATCGCGGTGCGGGTAAGATCCATATTGGGGAGGGCGTTTTGAAAATTGTCATCGGTGATGATGAGTTGAGTGGCATCAACCGCCTCACTTTTCTGGCCGTTGCGGGCCAGACGGGCAGCAACGATGCGGGCGTTCATGCGTTCGCCCAAAGAGACGATGGTGTCCATCCCCCGCGCCGTGACTTCGCCTAACACGTGGATGCTGCGGCAATAGGCGCTGAGCTCCGAGATGTGATTGTTGATCAACTCGCCTAGCCGAATCTGATACCCGTTATCGGGGAATAATTCGCCAATTGTGTTCTGGTGATGGGTTTGCAGTTCGGCGATGATATTCATGCAGGTCTGAATATCTCCATCGGCCGCGGTTTGGGCGCTGCGGATGAGTTTGTCGGTCACCCCACTCATGGCAGAGACTACCACGACAATATGATCCCATTCTTTTTTATAGCGTTGAATGATCTCAACGGTCTGATTGATCGCCGTGGGGCTGCCAACTGAGGTCCCACCGAATTTCATGACAAGTGTGGTCATGAGTTTACTCCTGTGAAAATGAATTCGGGTAATTATACATGTTCAATTTGCGGTAATATTGTTTTTATGAAATCTTTATGATTGTCCCGATATCTAAGTTGATTCGGACGAATTTCGGCTTGACATTCGTAAAAAGACCTTTATAATGGCGCCAACTAAACAAGTAAACGCGCTGACCGGGACGAGTAACCGGACCTAAACCTGACAGAAAATAGCGGCCACCGGCTGAGAGCCGCCCACCAGGATAATCCGGCGAAAACCACCCGTGAGCGGAATTCTGAAAACTTAAGAGTGAGTAGGATGAACGGCTGGCCCCGTTATCGGCCCCGAAAGAGATGTCTTGAGAGTAGGCCCTTCGCTTCGCTCAGGGTAAATCTAGGTGGAATCGTGTGAAGTCAACTCATGCCCTGGATCGGTGTGAGTTTTTTATTTTAATCAGCTGTTAGCAGGTAGCTTGTGGCTGATATCGGAAAGCTTTAGTGAATTATGGATTATCAAAGGAATTACTCATTTAGTAAACCATCTCGGGGATGTTTCTTAACTAGTAGCTGTGTATTCGACGCGGCTAGCTGCTAACTGCTGACAGCCAACGGCTGATGAACTCACATCCCTCAACCCTTAACTCACAACTCACTACTGGAGTAAAAAATGAACTACCTTAGTCAAGAAGAATATCAACAATCTGAATTGTACAAAATTCGACATTCGGCCGCCCATGTGATGGCGCAGGCTGTGATGGAACTATTTGAACCGGGCGAAGCCAAGATTGCGATTGGGCCGCCGGTCGCCGATGGGTTCTATTACGATTTTGAACTGCCTCGTAATTTAAAACCCGAAGATTTTAAGGCCATCGAAAAACGGATGCGTCAGATCATCGCGGCGAAACAACCTTTTGAGAAGAAAGTTGTTAGCGCCGGAGAAGCCAAAGATGTTTTTGCCGATCAACCCTTCAAAATCGAGTTAATTGAAGGGCTTGAGAGTGGCGGCGTCGATGAATATGGCGAACCACTCGAAGGTGATACGGAAATTTCCTTTTACTCGAACGGCGATTTCACGGATTTGTGCCGCGGCCCCCATGTGGAACACACGGGCAAAATCAATCCCTCCGCGATCAAGTTGATGAGCATCGCCGGGGCATACTGGCGTGGGGATGAGAACAATCCCCAACTCCAACGGGTCTACGGGACGGCCTGGCAAAAGCCCCAGGAACTCAAAGATTATCTCTGGCAAATGGAAGAAGCTAAGAAGCGCGATCACCGCAAACTGGGCAAGGAACTCGATATCTTCACGTTTGATGAAGAAGTCGGTCCCGGTTTGCCCCTGTGGCTACCCAACGGCGGGATCATGATCGAAGAACTCGAAAGCCTCGCCAAAGAGATTGAACACAACCACAATTATGAACGGGTCCGCTCGCCCCACATCACGAAAGAGGATCTGTTTGTGCGCAGCGGTCACCTGCCCTATTATGCGGAGTCCATGTACCCGCCGATGGAGATGGAAGGGGTCAAGTACTACCTCAAACCGATGAACTGCCCCATGCACCACAAAATCTTCGCGGCCCGGATGCGCAGCTATCGCGACCTGCCCCTGCGCCTGGGTGAATACGGTACGTGCTATCGGTTTGAGAAATCGGGTGAACTTTTTGGCCTGATGCGAGTCCGCTCGATGCAGATGAACGATGCCCACATTTATTGCTCTGAAGCTGATTTCGAGCAGGAGTTCATGGACGTGATTGACATGTACAAGGAATATTTCGAAATTTTCGGGATTGAGAAGTACGTCATGCGCCTGAGTACGCACGGCAAAGCAGGACTTGGCAAAAAATACGTCGATAACGAGGCTCTGTGGCTCAAGACGGAAGAAATGGTCCGCCAGGCGATGCAAAACGGCAATGTCAATTATGTCGAAGTTGCTGACGAAGCTGCCTTCTACGGCCCCAAGATCGATGTCCAAATTTGGAGTGCGATTGGCCGGGAATTCTCGCTGGCGACGAACCAGGTCGATTTTGCCGTTCCCGAACGGTTCGACCTGAAATTTGTCAACCCCGACGGGGAGGATGAAGTACCCTTGTGCATCCACCGGGCCCCACTCAGCACGCATGAGCGGATGATCGGCTTCCTGATCGAGCACTTCGCTGGAAAATTCCCCGTGTGGCTGGCCCCCGAACAGGTCCGCATCATCCCGATTACGGATGATCAATTTGAGTGTGCGATTCAACTCGAAAAACGGCTCAAGGATGTTGGTATTCGCGCTAAAGCCGACCTCGGCTCCGACCGGATGAATGCCAAAATTCGGGCAGCCCAGAAGATGCAAGTCCCCTACATGCCGGTGGTCGGTGGGCGGGAGGTGGAAGAAGGAACGGTCGCCCTACGTTTGCGAGATGGTTCTCGTAAAAATGGCTTGTTGGTCGATGAGTTTGTTGCCTTGGTTCAGGAGCGAATTTCGGCACGCTCATTAGAGTTGTAAACCACAAGAATAAGTCGCCCGATTAACGTCAATCGGGCGACTTATTTTATGCTTGTCAAAGGCCATTCACTCAAGTATAATGCCGTCCACGGGCGCATAGCTCAGCTGGTAAGAGCGCACGGTTCACATCCGTGAGGTCGTTGGTTCGAGTCCAATTGCGCCCACAAAAACCCGTTAGGAATGCCCAACGGGTTTTTGATTTAAGGAGTGAGGCCAGATATTTTTACAAAAGTATTGATTTCAAAATCCTGGATGTCTTTTGTGTTTGTGAATCCCATCGCCTCATAAAATTTGAGTTGCTGCTCGCGGTCATCGGTTAACAATACTTTCATGCGGACATGTGTGAAACGTTCCAAACAATTTGTGAGCAGTTGCTTACCAATTCCTTGCCCCTGAAACTCAGGCCGGATCAATATATCTTGCAGATAGAATATCGAAACATCATCGGACATACCTCGGGCCAGACCGATCAGTTTGCTCCCGTACCAAACTGTTACTGAGTAGGTTGAATTTTGAAAGGCGGTCAGTAATTTGGGAGCATTTTCTGTGTTGGTGTAGGCAAACCAATCGACAGAATTATATAAATCCAACAATTGTTCCAGGGTTGGTTTGCATTCGGTAGAAAATTGAATTTCATTCATATTTAGTTTTGGAGCCGTTGTAATGCGCCCTCACCAGCCCACCTTCCGGTGGAAAAACAGGCCGTCAACAAATAACCTCCGGTTGGCGCTTCCCAATCCAACATTTCACCGGCACAAAAAACGCTGGGTAGGGTGGTGATCATTAAATTTTGATCCAGCGCTTCGAATGAAATTCCACCCGCACTGCTGATAGCTTCTTCAATTGGACGGGGGGCAACCAGGGGGAGCGATATCTTTTTTATGGATTGGGCCAATTTTTCGGGAAGATTGAAATCATCACGGGGAACAAATTCCCGTAAAAGCCCGGCTTTAACCCCCGAAATCCCCACTGACCGTTTCAGGTGAGTTGCCATCGATTTTTTACCACGCGGCTGAGAGAGCTTCCGGGTCAATTTTTCCTGCGACCAATCCGGCGTCAGGTCAAGATAAATGCTAGCCGATCCTAGAGATTCAATCTTATCCCGTAGTGAACCTGAGAATTGATATATGAGATGGCCTTCTATACCCGTGGTGGTGATCACAAGTTCTCCGCGTCGAGAAACCTGGCCGAATCTGATTTCAATTGACTTGACCGGCACACCGGCAAATTTTTCCCGAAAGTGGTCACTCCAATTCACATCAAAGCCGCAGTTAGCCGGTTTTAGTTGGTTTACCTGTACCCCCCTGGCAGTCAAATGCGAAATCCAGGAACCATCTGATCCGGTTTGGGGCCAACTCCCTCCTCCTAAAGCGAGGATAACTACAGCACCCTGTACGGCGGTTTGCCCTGCAGGGGTTTCAAAAATAAGATTGTCGGCTTCATCCCATCCTGTCCACCGGTGCCGGAGATGAAACCTGACACCTGCAACCTTCAATCGAGAAACCCAGGCGTGCAAAATCGGCCCCGCTTTCATGATTTTTGGAAAGACTTTCCCCGACGAACCCACATAGGTTTCAAACTCTAATGCATGAAACCATTGGCGTAATTCATGGGGACCAAATTCGGTCAGCATGGGCTTGAGTTGCTCCTGCCGCGGTCCGTAGCGAGATAAAAATTGATCCCAGGGTTCCGAATGGGTCAGGTTCAGCCCGCCTTTCCCCGCAATGAGAAATTTACGTCCGACCGACGGCATGGCATCATAAAGGTCGACGGTCACGCCGCCCTGAATCAAAACTTCGGCGGCGATCAATCCTGCTGGTCCGCCGCCAATTACAATTGCTTTTTTCGCCCTTGGATCAGAAACATTCATATGCACCCCCATTATAGTCAATCCTTACCCGTTTTCGTTTGCTATTTTGAGCCCTTGAGCGAACCATGTTGGGGCTTCCCTTTTCGTCCACTTGGCGAACCGACTTTTATCGCCGATGTAAAAATTGCGGTAGGCCTGGACCGCATCCCCATCCACTTTGAACTCATCCGGCATCGTCTGGGCAAAGGGTGTCAAACCAATATTTTTTATCGGTGGCTCCGGTAAATTCATCACGACGCGGGCAGACTTGTGATCGATATCTTTTTCGTAGCGATACTGATATTCGGTATTCAATGCCAGAGTTAAATCCCGGAGCCAGCGCCAGTTGCTTAACGATTCTCCCGCCCAAATTGTGCAGGGATGCTTCGCATGTGTTGAGCGATAGGGGGTCTGAATTCCATGGTGATTGAGCACTGTGCACAACATTTGTGCACTTTCCAAGATCATTTTGATCACATGCTGGTCGGCATGATATTCAGCGCATTTTTGAATGTCAGAGTCTAAAACGAAAATATTCACACCAATACGGATGCATTGTCCCCATCGACACTTACTTGCATCCCCGTTTCTAACTTTCCAATCTCGACCTGATCTACGCACGGAATCTCAGAAATGATGCAACCGACTGCTGTGATGGTCTCACACTCGGCATTGATGATCGCAGCCGGTGCAATGCCGCTATGTTTTAACCGGTACAAAGTGTACGATCCCACCGTTGAACCCTTCCCAGTGGGAAACACCAACACCTTCCCTGTAATTGATTGTCCCTCCAGTTCGTGACCGCGCTCGACCACCACGCCCGTCTCAGGGTCCACACCCCCAAAAAATGAGATTCCTTGCGAGGTTACCAACGCTTCACCAACCGCAGTGCCGTTATAAATTGTGCGTCCTTCTAAAATCATGTTTCTCCGCTTTAGAATGACGAATGACGAAGTTCGCATCGCATTCGCCAAACATCATTCCTTAATCGCCAATCCAACCACTTCATCAAACGGTCGAATTACCGTCTTGAACTTATTTTTCGCCGATCCGTAATAGCAGGCCTTGGCACTGTCGGTGGCCATGGCCGCGAAACGACCTTCGATAGGGGCGACTACGCAGCAGGTATCGGCGGCGAATTTGGCTCCGGCCTCTTCAATCATCGCCGTATAGCCCATCATGTCGGCGATTTTTTTCGTTGGTCGGGCGGTGGTGATCCAAAATTCTTTATTGACCGTTTTTCCGGCCAACAGTTCGGCAATCCGGGCCACTTCTTTGATCGATAGATGGGGACAGCCCAGGCTGACAAAATCGACTTCCTCGGTAGATGAAATATCAATCATGGAGGCGCGAGTTTGCTGGATTTCAGTGGCCGAAATAGAAAATCCGTCTTCTGGCGGCGAGGCAAACCTGGCTTCCGGGGTGATCCCCACCATATGGAACATCGCCACCCCACCATACGTCGCCACACTCGCTGAAAACGACTTCAAATTCTCTACTTCAGCCCTTTCGATGCCGAGAATATAAGGAACCCTGCCCCCTACTCCCTTACTCCCCTGCACCCGCTCCCCGATTGCCTTACCCAAAGCCCCAAAATCGGAATTATCGTTGAAAACACCCTCGACATCGACCGCAAACGTCGGTAACCGATTCTCATCGAGATGATAACCGTAGGCCGGGGTGCGCCCCGTCAGCGAGGCGGCCAACGCACTCGGACCACCCTCCCGGTTTGTACGCGCGCCCAACACAGAATTGGCGTAACAGACCGCGCTCGACTCAGCCCAGGCGATGTGTTCGCCAAAATGGGGTACATTCCCGATTAAATAGGGCGTACACGAGGCGGTTGTGATGATATTCATCTGGGCAAAGGCATCCAAAACCCGGTTCTGATTCTCCGCAAATTCGGCACTGATCCCCAAATTTTCCCAATTCTCGATGTCCATCCCGGCGGGGTTGAGAGTTGTCAATACCTGCGAGCGTCCCCCGCCCGCGGCCATCTCGGCTAGAAAATGAAGTCCAGCCTCCCCCAAATTGGCATAACTGACGCCTGAAATCTGCACCGAAGTCACCGGGATCAATTCTGCCGCGCCATAAATCTTCCCCAGCGCGACCAAAATCTCCATCGCCTTCTGCGTCGACCGACCTTCCTCGCCGTCCAACATGGCCTGCTCAGTTTGTGTTAATTTCATATCTCACCGACTTTAACGCAGAGACGCTGAGATTTTAAGGCGCAGAGAAAAATAATATATTTTCCTTTGCGTCTCTGCTTCTTTGCGCCTTTGCGTTTAATATTTCAAAAATTTGTCCAGATCAACTTCTGGGTAGGGCACTTTCTCATAATGTTGCCGCGCGGCTCCAATTGGGGCAGTCAAATCAAATCCGATTTTTGTCGTCATTTTGGTGCCCGGTTCTGCGGAGGGGTCCAAACTTGAGCCGGGTTCCTTGTCCAGAATGATCATATCTTGATCGCCCTGAAAACGGGTAGCCAGGGCCCATTCGACTTCTAGCGGATCATAAATATTGATATCGTGATCCACGATATAAACATGTTTACACGAGCGATGTCCGGCGAAGGCGGCCTGGATGGCTTTGCGACCGTCGTCAGCGTGCTGTTTGTCTATTTGGACGATGGCATGCAGCCACGAGCAGCCGCCAGGGTTGACGTTAACATCCAGACAACGTACGACCTCATTAACCTTACGGAATATCGTTGGTTCGCGCGGCATCCCCATGAGCAATTTATGTTCTAAAGAGCCGGGTAACAACGCCTGCCAGAGAGCATTTTTACGATGCGTAATCGCCTTGACTTCAAATACCGGCTCATTGCGGACCACATCTTGGGTCTCTGTCAAATCTACAAACGGCCCCTCAGCGTGTCGCCGATCGCGGTAAACTGTCCCTTCCAGGACAAATTCAGCTTCAGCGGGGATGAGCAAATCTACAGTTTTAGCTTTAACGACCGGGAGTTTTTGGAGTGCATTGGCGATGGTCAATTCATCAACGCCCAACTCGACTGAAATTGCCCCGGCAGCTAACACATTGGGAGTATTTCCGATACATACGGCCACATCCACCTGTCCCAAGTCCTCGAGATAGGTGTGGAAATGCCGTCCCCCAACCACTCGGACTGCCATCTCTGTTGGCGAAATTTGCATGCAGCGGTGAAAGTCCATGTTTTGGCCGTGGACGGGGTGTGAGGTAATCACTACTCCCGATGTGATAAAAACGCCACCATCCCCAGGGAAATGGAAAGGGATCGGGATTTCATCGAGATTGGGTTTTAAATGGACGACTTCCTGACAGGGGGCAGGGTTGAAAGGGGGCGGGGATAGGGGGGCGGGAGTATCGATGGCAGCCTTTAGTTTAGGGATAATCTCGGAGACTTGCCAGCCGAAATAATCTGCGAATTGGCCTTTGGTGCAAAATAGGTTGCCGACCACCCCAAATTCCGATTCTTTGACGTTTTCGAATAAAACCGGCTGGGGTTCTAGTTTTTTCATCACCGCCGCGATTTCGTATTTCTTAGAGATCGGTTCTGTGACGGTAACCAGTTCGCCGGTATCTTTTAGCCGTTGGAGATATTTTCGTAAATTCATATTGCCCACATTTTAGGGCTGAATTATTTCAAAATCTATCAAAAATTATAAGTAACCCAGGAAACCAAAAAATTCCTACTTTCCTGGTGTCCTAATAGAAATCTATCTGCGATTGCCAAACAAAATATCTTCAGGAGATGGAATTTCTTGGGCAGCTTTTTCGAGGATACCAAACCCCTTCTTGACGAGAATATCTAATTTTTCCGCGTCGTAACCCCCTCGGGTTGAATCTCTGTCAAGAATTTATCCAACGAAGCCCGGATTCCACCTGCCCGCCGGGCCCAGATCGAATCCACAGATAACCGTCCAATCGCTGAACGAGAATTTGGGCTTGTAGTAATTGCTGAGAAGTCATATTTCAGTTGGTTCAGTCGGAGATTTCTCAAACTGGGAATTGAAATTCCCTAACAAAACAAATCCGATCATCAACAAACCCAACCCCAAGAAAGTGGACCAGTAAAATCGGTAGCCGGGCAGCAGGATGGTCTGCATGATGACGGGGACCGCGATATAGCTGGCGTTGAAGGTCGGCACCAAGATGTTGGCCCGCACCCGTTTGTAAAATCCCCATTGGTCGATTACAAACGCCAAGGCACCAATCAAAAACGAAGCCACGAAGACGATCCAGCCGCCCCGCGAGACAGGGCCGAAGGCTGCGCCGCCCCCCGCTGTTTGACCCACCCCCTTCAAAAAAGGATCCATGGCCCCAATAGCCCCGGCGCTAAATCCAAACCCGACTCCAATGGCATCTTTGGAGCCGTTGCGGAGCGAGAGATAGATGATCAGACCACACAGTACAAATAGGATACCCACTGCTAGCAGAGTAGCATCGAAATTCATCCAGGACATATCCAATGCGGGGCGGAAAAATCCTTCCAAACCGATGACTAGGGTGCCGCCAAATATCGCTAAAGCGCCGGTTAATTCAGTTCGGTTGAGGGGTTCTTTGAGGATTTTCCAGGAGTATATCAGTAGGACTAATAGACCCACCCCATACATGCTGGTATAGACGGCGGTGGTGC
Organism: uncultured Anaerolineales bacterium; assembly: GCA_964453155.1. GTDB lineage: Bacteria > Chloroflexota > Anaerolineae > Anaerolineales > UBA11858 > CAYVQU01. The sequence continues at coordinate 37,935 of CAYVQU010000032.1, forward strand.
CTCCCAAGGGGGTGGTGAAGAGATGATAGATAAAAACAGTTTGGTTGAGCAGGATGCCAATGACGTAAATCCAGGCCCGTTTGGGTTTCCCCCGGAACGGGGCCGTGGTGTGATCGATCTTCGAACGGACGTGATCCAACGTTTCGATCCCCTGGCGCTGGAAGGCTTTGGCGAGATGGTTTTGGGTGGTGCTTAATATACCAAGTAATATGACGAGCCAGAGTTTTCGTGATGTCGGGTCCATGAGGTCTCTTTGGTTTGTTTTGAGTGGACCATCATTCTAACATCGGACTACCCCCGGTAGGATTAATGTTCAATCATTATAGGTTTTACTGCAGAGAGCACCATGCTCAATGAGTTACATTTTTGGGACGCGGACATCTCCTGAGTGAAATCGAAGGGTAAACGCAGATGACGCTGATTACATACTTTATCTGCGTCATCTGTGTCCTATTTAGGTTTTGAGGGGTGTGAAAATGTTTTACTAGTGACTCTACTGCAGTAACTCAGGCAAAACAGAAGCGTTGAGCAACAAAAAA
>CAYVQU010000033.1:0-37965 GCA_964453155.1 uncultured Anaerolineales bacterium
CTTTTTTGTTGCTCAACGCTTCTGTTTTGCCTGAGTTACTGCAGTAGAGTCTAGCAATGCAAATCCCACAACACCCCAAACTGTCGCGTATGCTAATTTGGGAAAGTGTTGATTTTTATCGCGCAAGATGATGGAAATTGCCAGGCATCCCACACCTGGCAAAATCAAAACAGTCGCAAACTTTGTACCTCCAGCCAAACCGATTGATAGACCAAACAAAACCAGACTGGCTTTATGCCATTTTGAACTTGTATCCAGCAGACCATCCAGCAGGAAGTAGAATGCTACACTACAGAATGCTGCAGTTAGTAAGTCATTTTTTGTAGAAGTGGCTTGGACGACGACAATAGTAAACGTATTCCATATAAGCGCAGCGAACATGCTAGCCGATTGTGGGAATCGTAAGCGTCGTGCGATACCATAGATACTAATTGTTGCCACTATTGACGCTATCCATTGGACATAACCAGTCAGCCGATCATTTCCCCACAGAGCCGTCAGCCAAAGCAGCCCGATTTCAGCATTGATCGGCCATGCCGTTCTGGTTGAATTAGGGGTATTAAAATGATGTAAGGTTTCGTTGTGAAGCCAGTGCCCTACCCTGGATAAATGATATAGTAGGCTGTCCCAAGTATTTGGCGGTACAGCCACAATCAAATAAGCACCCCAAAGCATTGCTACAAAAACAAATAAAAACAATATCCCTAAAATTGGGTCTGAAAATATGCCTCGCCCAATGTAATATCCTTGCCGAAAATCTTGCGGTAGTCTTTTGGGCAATCGACCTCGGATGAATTTGAATGTCCAAGGGAACAGAGCAATTGACATCAACAAATGGCCGATCAGGAAAGCTTCCCGCTGAATCGCGTGGAGTTCTGATAGAATTTCCGCTAGCAGCACGATAGTAGCGTAAGCTACTATGAAGAAACCAAGCACGCTTGATATGATCCCCCTCATCCGTAAAACAGCGATTAAACCTATAGACGATGACGCAAGGAAAAGAATCGCGCCAACAATTGATAGCAATTGAATCATGTTAACTGTTCCGAATAGCTTTGGTGGATTATTTATTTCCTAACCAATGGAAAATACAAAACCGACCTCGCCAACCCCACCCGATACGTCACCCCATCCCCCGCCACGCGCCCATCCAGGTGCTTAAAATTCACATAAACGGTGCCAGCATAATTCGCAGTCCAACTCAGTATTGAAATCTCTCCAAATTTTGCTGGGATTGCTTCAGCGAGCAAGACGGTCCCATCCGCGGCGTAGAGTTGGATAATGGCGGCCATGCTAGGATGAAGCGGTTCAGCAACAATGTTAATTTGTTGTCCTAATGAAATGTTTAAACTGAACCAATCTTCATCATTAAGGCCGTCAGCCGCGATGGGATTGCAGAAATTATGGGTTTGCCAATCGAAGGTTAAGGGTGTGGCAGTCACGGGGGAATTGTCGTTGGCGAAGGCGCTGGTATCCCAGGAATCAGGATTAGCGCACAGCGTGCCGATATTTGGGATCGAGGTCGTAAATTCGGCCCCATCGACGTAGGCTTCTAAATTCCCGGCGTTGTCCACCGCCCGCACCCGGAACGTGTAGTCATTTCCGGCCTCGCCAATGAACCAGGTGGAAGTGAGTTCGGCACTCATTTGGGTGGTGTTCCAGGAATCAGTGTTTTTGCGATCCCGTAAATGAAAATACCGGATACCAGCCAGGTTATCGGTCGAGGTCCAGTTCAATTGAATCGCGGTGCTATTCGCGGGGGATGTAATCGGATCCCCACTCGTTTCAGGGGGGGTAAAGTCGGGGATGATATCCCAGGCGGCCGCCCCAGACCAGTTGTCGGCCCAATCGAATCCTTGGGCGTAGAGGGCGGTTGCTTGCCCTTCGGTGAGGGTGCTGGTATCTAGGGTTGTGGTCCAGCCATCTGTACCATCCCAATCTTGAGCGAGTTGGCTCCAGCCATTCGTATATTGCCAGAAAGTCACCTGACTCATGCCACTCTGGCTGTCAGTGGCATGAACCTCGACATCAAAGCTACCGGAAGGTAGAAAACTATCCGAATCGGGATGCAGGTCAGTGACCGTTGGGTTTATCGGATCACTTGATAAAGTAATGGTATAGGTGCCAGTCCCCATGGGCTGGTCCCAAGCCTGGAGCCGCAGATAGTAGGTGCCGTCTGCCGGCAAGCGGTAACCCAGATGGGGGTCTTGACGGATCCCGGTGACTTCATCGTCGTGTTGTACTAAGATGGACTTGCCATCTGAATCCAACAGGTAGATGATGGAGTCCAAGGTTGACCCCTCGGATTTGGCATCGATATCGACCACGATCTGGTCTCCGGCTGAACCGGCGAAGGTAAAATAATCCAGATCGCCAGCCGGGCAGATATCCGCTGTCAACGGGGTATCGAATTGTAAGCTAGTCGCGTGGTGCGCGGTGTCGTTCACTTCGTGGGGATCAATACACGTCAGTGCGGGGTGGGCGGCAACTTGGATATCATCGATATACCAGCCAGCATGGTCATTTTCGTATTCATCTAAGCTGGTGAAATAAAAGCGAACCTGGATGACATGCGATTGGCCCGGGTCGTAATGCGCCGATAGATCAAAGTGGGCTTGCAGCCAGTCGTCAGCACCTTCAGAATGGAGCTGCCCGATGTCTACAAAGCGGTCGCCATCAACCGCCAGTTGCACCCGCCGCTGATCCCAATGCTCGAAAGTTTGTTCGGTATCAGTTTTGAACCAAAAGCTCAAGTAATATGGGTCCGCAGAAATAGGAATGGTTATGGGCGGCGAAGTCAGGGCGCCAAAATTGAAATCAGATGTGTTATAGGTTCCGGTTACGGGTTGGCTGTACCAAAAACTGTGTTCCGACTCGTGGGCCAAGGTATCCGTTCGGTGCCATAAGCCGGTAGTCGCCCAACTACTGGTATCCGCTTCCAAAGTGTCAGAAAAGGGGGCTGTAAATCCAACGGCGGGGCTGGGAGTATCCGCATTCACGATGAATGCCAGCCAATCACTCCAAGCGCTTTCACCAAAATCGTTACGGGCCTGAACTCGCCAGGTGTAGATGCCCGCGGGTAGGCTGCCCATACTTCGGGAAACAGTTGGCCCCCAATCGGTGGTGAGCGTACCGATCGGCCCATCAATGGTGCTGCGGAATTCTGTTCCGCCACCTGCATCTTGCCAGATCAATGAAACCGAGGCCAGTTCGTTTAAATTGGCTCCAAACTCAGGCCAGATTTGATTGGGGGTTGTTGGGAGCGTGTTTGAAGCGAATACTTTTATTGCGGAAACTTGATTCGAACTGATCCGATTGTCACTCAGGTTAGGGTCATCCTGTTCAAAGGTTTCAACCCGCCCTGCATAATTTTCCAAATGATAAAAAGTGCTTTTAACGTCAGACCCAATCAACATGGATTCAATGCCTTCATCCCCGGTGGGCGCAAAATCGGATCGAGCGGGGTAATCTCCGACTCCTAGAACCTGACACTGCCCGTGATAATTGGGTTCAGCAAAGATCGCAATTTGATCGGCACTGGGGGTGCAATAGGGTTCTAACGGGCAATCGGTGGCTTTGATGATTGGCCGTATCCCCGGGCGCTCCAGATTTTGATTGCCATGTTCATCTTCGAGATGTAGAGCTAAGCTAAGAGGGCCGTCCGGGACACCGGCTGCACACCAGTCCCACTCATATGAAAATGACGAGGTTGCAAAACTCGGTCCAATAGCGTGCCATAGACCCGCATACTGGGCGATGAATTGGGCGCTGAAAGCATCATCGTCAGGATCACTGGCGATTCCGCCTAAAACGATGGTTGCCGTCGTCAGGGTTGATTTTTCAGTGGGGCCGAGAATATCCCCGTCAGGTGGGTTGCTGTTGGTGGGGATTTCATTTTGGGAGACATAAGTCGATTGGAATTCGTCACACACATCTCCGTCCCAATCACAATAAGCCTGATCGTTACACCAATCATTTTTCACCCGCGGTCGCCCCCCATTTATCGTCACGTCATCGAAAGTGATATCAACCGATTGACCCCAATAGTGGCTTTCACCATAAATCGGCACCTGGACCTGGAAATGGAGATGGTGCCCCCAGCTTTGACCAGTGTTATCCACAATGCCGATGAACTGGCCTTGATTAACCGGCGTCCCCTGTGATTTCATGTTGGCGGGAATGCTGTCAAAGGCCAGATGGAGGTAGAGTTGAAAAGTGACCGGATCAGTGCTGTTATCCCGAATAACAATGTAATTTCCTAACGATTGTTCAGCTGAACAGGTGTATTCGTAGCAGGTGGGGACATCATCTTTCCATAGCCAAACGACGCCCCCTTTGGCCGCATGAATATTCCACAGTTGGCCATAAGTTGAAAAATCGAAGGAATAATGAGCATTGCCTGAACTCAGATATTCGTCATGACAGGTGCTTTGAGTTAGATAATGGGTGTCGCCGGCCTCCCAAGGAAGCAGATAACCAGAAATCGCCGCTGTTGGGGCCGAAACCCGCCGGGTCGCATGCATATCTTCCAGCGCAGTTTTATGTTCCACGGAGAGAATATCGTCGGGAACAGCTTGGACCATTTCGATCCAGCCATCCGTAGCGGGATTCCAGACCTGCCAGGTGCCGCGCGCTCGGTTGGTGACAACGACCGCCGGTTCAATCCCCACTGGTTGCCCTGATTCGGGATCAACTGGAGCCAGCCAGCCAACACCCCATAACCCATCCGCCGAAATGTCGAGGTGGGTTACCTGGATGTCTGGGCTGATCACAGCCAGGAGGCTGTCGCGCTCCGCCCCCAATGAATCCAAAATTGCTGATTCCAGGTTCGCTATTTCCGTCTCTCTATCTGGAGTAGGAGGCGGTTCGTCACTCCCATATGCAATTGTGATCGGTCCAGCCACCATGATCAAAGCGATAATTATGATCAGGCGTCTCATCAGCAGGATTATACCCTTGGATCAATCATAGATGAATCCCCCAAAAGGTTAAACTTCTCTAATGTAAATAAACGAGGTGATCCGGCAAAAAGCCCGGACTAGAAGTATCCCGGCTTAAAACTAGGCTTGATCAATCAGGCTTTTAGCTCGAATGATCGGGCGTTGTTGCAAAGCCTGGGGAATTCATCCCCAGGCGGTTTCTGCAGGTTTACTATCAAGTCCGGGATTTTATTAGGCTCTAAAAACCTGGTAGTCGGTGACGATTTGGTCGATGAGGGCATTAAATTTCTCATCAACAAGTTGACGTTCTGGGTTAGCATCATACCAGGCAACAATTTCCCGCGCCCCTTGAGCAAACGGAATAGCCGCCACGAAGCCGGGCACAATCCGCTTGATTTTTGAATTGTCGAAAATCATGCTGTTGGATTTATCCCCTAACAAACCCGCGCCCCAATCTGGATCATAGGTCGCTAATACCTTGGAGGGAATATTCACAAAATTTGAATCAGTTACCCCGGCAGCCGCCGCGACCAGCTCATAAATCTGATTCCAGGATAACCATTCGTCTGATGTGATGTGAAAAGCTTCGCCAATGGCATGATTATTTCCTAATAATCCGACAAAAGCCTTAGCGAAATCCTGATGGTGGGTCAGGGTCCACAGCGAGGTGCCGTCTCCGGGGATAATGACAGGTTGTCCGGTCCGCATGCGGTGAATATTGGTGTAACCGCCCCGAAATGGGAGCAAAGTTTTATCGTAAGTGTGCGAGGGTCTCACGATCGTGATCGGGAATTTATTTTGCCGATAGGCCTGAACTAACCGTTCTTCGCAGGCAATTTTGTTGCGAGAGTATTCCCAATAGGGGTTATCAAGTAATGTCGACTCGGTGACGGGTAAACTGGCAGGTGGGGTTTGATACGCCGAGGCCGAACTGATGAAAATGTATTGTTTGGTACGCCCGGTGAAGATAGCGATATCTTTTTCGATTTGCGCGGGAACAAATACGATCCAATTCACCACGACGTCGAAATGATGATCACCCAGCGCGGATTGTAGTGAATTTTCATCGTGATAATCCCCTCGTAAAACCTTTACCCCGGCCGGGAGTGGACCGCGTTGCATCGTTTCGCCGCGATTGAGTAAATATAAATCGATCCCACGTTCCACCGCCAGGGCCGTACACGCTGAACTGATGATCCCGGTGCCGCCAATAAATAGAACCTTCATCAAAGTACTCCTTTATGTGATCCTGGGCGGATATGCTCTTAAGGAAATTTCACCCTTCGATACGCTTACGCTACTCAGGATGCTTTCTGTGACATGTCAATATTCCTGTCACCTCTTAGCGTTTTGAGACTTTTGGCTCGCTGCTATCTGACAACCTTTTCCGTAACTCGCCGCTCTGGAATCTGGATCAACTCCAGATTTGCCTCGGCTTGGATGATGCGTAGCCTTAAACTCCGGGTCTCCCCGGCATTTAATATCCCTTGCCCTTCAACTCTTCCCGCTACCAAGCCATCTTCAACCCACTGAATACCTAACATGTAAGGGGTATCGATATCTTCGTCGGTTGAAATAACGACCAGATAATGAGGTCCTTCTGGCTCAGTAACACTAATCGACTGTTCCCACACCCAGTCGTCAAACCGCCCAGTTGGGATTTCAGCGCCGTTTTTGGCAACCACCTGTCCATCCAGGTCCATCAGGCGCAAATCCGCTCCTGGGCTGCCCAGCGCCATTTGTAAAATCGATGTTTGGGGCACTTGATGGATGGGCGGCTCATACGTCCCGGCCCAGCGGACAAAGCCTCGCACCGTTTCCTCATGAAAGGATTCCCACGGGAGTTCGGCAGCCAATCCGCTGGGATTGCTATTGATCACTCCGGTGGCGTCGTACATTTTTACGGGCCGGTGTGCTGAATTGACCTCCGAGACCAGCGCGACGTGATCAATCTCACCATCTTGACTCCAATCGAAGAACACGATATCCCCCGGTTGATAGGGGTTGGTGTGAGGCTGCATTTGACCTGAATAGGAGAAGTAGCGCCACATATCTTGAGCATCCCGGGCATCCCGCCAGCGGTAATAGTGCCAGGGCTGGGATCGAAAATCCTGTTCCAGGGCAAATTGGATGTTGAAATCTACACCCCAAGTGAAGGCATCTAAAATTAAATCGGTGCAGTATCCGGCCGAATAGCCATGAAATGGGCCACTTGAACCCCGGTCGAAATTGTAGGGCATGCCCAGGTCCTTCTGGGCTTCGACTAATGACTCTTTATGCGCATAGACAAAATAAAAATCGTAGCGATCGATCATCACCTCCGCAGAGATTTCCTTTGGCTCAAATTTGAAACCCTCCTTTAAAGCGGTTGCCTTGATAGGCCCGGGTGTGATCGTGTTGATCCAAAAATATCCTTGTCCATCAGTTCTGGTTGTATGTCCTTGATCGGTTTCGATGGTCACCAAGGCCAATGGTTGCCCAGTTTGATCGGTGACCTGTCCGGTGATGATATGGCTGAAAGTCGTTGGTTCAGAATCATCCCAAACGAAAACTTGGGTGACTCCCTCGATGTCTTTGGCGTAAGTGATCACCTGGCCATCTGTTGAAATATCGATTTTTCTATCAAGCAATCCTTCATCAATTTTGATTTGGGCGCCAGTTTTCAAGTCAAACCGGATGAGATGGTGCCAATTCGGCTCGACGGGAAAACTGAGGGCCAGGAAGTATCCGTTACTAGACAAGGCCAGGGAGATGTTTTGTTCGTGACATACCCCGGTAGGATAAGCCTGCACAAAAATCGGTTTGCCGGGATTTTCTTGGGGATAATGGGCGTAAACCCGCAGTTGATCCTCCCCGCCGACAATTTCACAGAGGGCGTAGGCCAGCACGTTGGCGTTGTAAGATAAATCCGTCCCCATTATCAAGTAACTCACCCGGGTGACCGGGATCGGAACAGTGGTCAATTTTCCTAACACGCGCTGATAAATTGCCAGAATGCTGGGCACATTCTCGTCAGGGAGAATATTGGGGGCGACTGACTCAAAAACAATGTCACGCCCGCTATCGGCCAGCACCGGGCTGTAAGATAACCCATTGGCTGGCTCCCCCGATGACGCAACCGAAGCCAGGGTATTATGCCCGGTAACCTGGTCGTGGATAAAAATATCCCAGTTGTCATTTTGGTCTTGATAAAGGATGTTATCCGCAATAGTTGAAAACCCGATATAACGCCCATCGAACGAGATAGTCGGCGCATCGGACCAGTGATTGGCGATCGTCCCCCATTCCGCTTGGGGTATAAATCGGACTTCTTGGGTCAATCGGTCGTAGACGTAGATATCGAGTTCATTCTCGGTCCTTATTTCGGTTAGATTCTTGGCTTGAGAACGGAACACCACCATACGGCCATTCCCCGCAATCGCAGGAAAATCCGAAAACCCGTTAGCCTGTTCCCCTTGGGAAGAGACCGTAACCCGGGTCGTTTGTTGCGTTTGGCGATCATAAACGAAGATATCGCCGGTTTCGTTCGTGTCACCCGCCACCAAATTGTTTGCCAATGACTGATAAGCAATAAACCGCCCCTCGGACGATATGGAGGGCCGGCCCGAATTTTTATTTCCGACTTCACCCACTGGGTTAGTTGAGATGATGGATAAGGCCCCACTTTCCTGGGCCGTGGAAGGTTGCGGCGCGGTTAAAATCCAAAAAGCACAAAGGATCAAAATGACTCCCTTGTGCTTCATTGTGCTCTTTGTGTTCTTCGTGGTTCGCAGCCTCATAAATTCAGCCAAGACACCGCCTCCCGCGGCAAATCCTGGATTGATCCCACCCTTTGGGTACATTGCGGCAGCGAGCCGATAAACATCTGACCATAGCGTTTGGTTAAGACCCGGCGATCTAAAATGACCACCACGCCCCGATCAGATTCGGCCCGAATCAGGCGGCCAAATCCCTGACGGAAGCGGAGAATGGCCTCCGGCAAGGCATATTGGTGGAAGGGATCTTCGAAAGTTTCCGAACGGGCAGAAATCACCGGATCGGAGGGGACATCAAATGGTAATTTGACGATGACTAACACCGAAAGCGCTTCCCCAGGGACGTCGACGCCCTCCCAAAATGAGCGCGTGCCGAGGAGCACCGCCCGGTCGGCATTTTTGAAGCTTTCAAGAAGGGCGTGCGGCGAGGCCCCTTCTCCTTGCTCGTAGATCATGATGCCGTTATCCGCCAATGCAGGTCCAATGGCCTGGGACGTTTTCTTCAGTTGAGCATAGGAGGTGAACAGCACCAGCGTCCGGCCGCCAGTCGCTTTACAGAGTTGGATCAGGCTGTTCGTTATCGCCCGTTGATGCCCGTGCCGATCACCGGGTTCGGGGATGTTATTGGGTACATAGAGCATAGTTGAATTTTCATAGTCAAACGGGGAACCCAGGGATAGATCGTAGGCATCGGTAGCGAATAATCGGCCTCGAATATAGTCAAATTCTCCCGCGGTGGTCATGGTTGCCGAGGTTAGAATCACCGCTTCCTTCTCATGCCAAATGTGCTTTTCCATCAGGGGCCCAATATGGAGGGGCGCCGCTTGTAGGCTGACATTGCGACCGTTGGCGGGAACTTCAACCCAGTAGATCATATCGTCTTGCGGAGTGAAGACCAGGGCTTCTAAACTCTCGAAAACCTCGCCGATACGGCGATATACGCTGGTCAAACTGCCGTATACGTCCTCGAGGGCTTCCATATCGTCAAAGCCGGCTTCTGAAAGCTCAACCGCGGCCTGCGCGATTTGTTCCAGGGTTGTTAACAGGGCCTTGATGATCCGTTGGGCATCTTCCCAGGATACTTCAACTTCCATCCAGGCCGGTTGGACGCGGGTGGCGGGTAGAATTCGCACTTGTTGGCCATAATTTCCAATTGCGCGCCCTTCCCGTTGATCGGCCAAAAACTGTTCGATCGTCTGGAAGAAGTTTTTCGCCAAATTCTCCATCTGGAAGGCGTGGTCGGTGGCCCGGCCGACTAAATTGTCAACCGCGGCAAACTCGCTGGGCGAAACTGAATCGTGCAGTAAATTGATAAACCGCCCTAAAACACCGGAATTTTTACTGCCCAATTCGCGAATAAAGCGAATGAAATCATATTGCCTGGCTCGGAACCCTAACGCGTTAGTAGTCGCCGATTCCATATGGTGGGCCTCATCAACGATCAGGTGGTCATATTCCGGAATGACACGATTTCCGGTGGCGATGTCGGCTAACAACAAAGCATGGTTGACGATGATTAAGTGGGCACTTTGGGCCGCTTGTTTGGCTTGGTAGAAAGGACAGCGGCCGCCGGTATGTTTGAGGCAATTTTCTGCCGTGCATAGGTCATCGGCCGCGGATAATTTGGTCCAGATTTCGCGTTCTATGGGGCCATTAAGGTTTATTTCACTCCGATCTCCACTGGAGCTGCCTTCGAGCCATACCAGCACTTTAGCCAGGACGCGAATTTCTTCTGATGTTTCGGGGCCGCGCCGTCGGAGAATCTCAACCCGGCGGGGGCATAAATAATTGGCGCGCCCCTTTAGCACGGTGGCGCGAATATCCAAATCCAGGGCTTGTTGTAAATCGGGTATATCTTTGTTGATCAACTGGTCCTGCAGGTTGATGGTGTTCGTCGAGATCACCACCCGTTGCCCATTTTGATGCGCCCACAAGGCGGCTGGGATCAAATATGCGAAGGATTTCCCCACGCCAGTCCCAGCTTCGGCCAAAAGATGTTGGCCGTTCGAGATACCATCGGTGATCGCCCGCAACATTTCAACCTGCTCGGGGCGTTGTTCAAAGTGCGAAAAATATTTAGAGAATGCGCCGCCGTATTCCAAAATAGAAGCGACCTCTTCGACGTCTAAGGGAACTGGATTGGGAATAGGGAGTAAAGGATCGGCCTGCCGCACGGGCCTTTCGCCAAATAACGGGCCTAAACCGCCCCGGCGGGCGCGCCGCCCGGACATTTTTTCTTTCGATCTAGCTCGAAGGGCTTCAAAGAATAAGCCATATCCATCCCAATTAGGGACGTTATCCCCTAACCGAACGATTTCGGCCAACAAATCGAGCGGCATGTGCTGGGCTTCTTCATATAACTTCATATAAACCGCGTGGGTGACCCGCGCGTCATCGAGGGCCCGATGCGTGGCTGGTAATAATATCCCCAGGGCCTGGGCCAGAGATCCTAAGCGATACCGGCCGGCCGTGGGCATCAGGACCGCGGCCATATCATAGGTATCGAGTGAATCGTTATATTGAAAGATGCCGTGTTTGCGCAAAAACCCTAAATCGAATTTGACGTTATGGCCCAAAATAGGGGTATCACCCACAAATTCCTCTAAATCGGGCAAAACCGCCTGAATGGGAGGGGCACCCCGTACCATGGCATCAGTGATCCCCGTAAGTTGGGTGATTTGAGGGGGAATTCGGCGGCCGGGATTAATCAGAGTTTGCCATTCAGCCTCGACCCGCCGCTCGTTGAAAAGTACGACCCCAATCTCGGTGATGGCATCCGTTTCGGAATTTAGGCCGGTGGTTTCGATATCTAACGCTGCAATGAAAGTCATGGAGAAATTATACTGTAGAACGACTGTTCTGTTAAATGAATAGATCAGGTTCGGTCAGCCAAACCTGACCTATTCATCATTTTCAAACCGGTACCCAATCCCCCGTTCGGTGAGTAGGTAGCGGGGCGTCGCCGGGCTGGTTTCAATTTTTTGGCGTAAATGGCCAATATACACCCGGAGATATTCGGTTTCTTCCCCGTATTCTGGCCCCCAGACATTTTTAAGGATGGCTTCGTGCGGAAGGACGGCTCCCGCATGTTCCATTAGATACACCAATAAATTAAATTCAGTTGGGGTTAATTTGACGACCGCCCCGCTGACTTTTACTTCGTGCCGTTCGAGATTTACGGTAATCTCCCCATGGATCAACTCACCCTGGCGAATAGGCGGTTCAACCCATTCGGCTCGCCGCAAAACTGCCCGAACCCGGGCTAATAGTTCGCCCACCCCGAATGGCTTGGTTAAATAGTCATCGGCGCCCAGATCAAAGGCTTTGATTTTGTCACTCTCGCTATCTAAGGCGGTCAGGATGATGATGGGGACGATCGAACTTTGCCGAATGCGGCGGGTCGTTTCCAGCCCGTCCATGCGCGGCATCATCACGTCGAGAATAACCAGGTCAATTTTGTGGGCATTGAAGGCTTTGACAGCCTCGATCCCATCACCGGCCGTAATCACTTTGAAATCGCGGACTTCTAAATTTTTCTGAATAAAATCCCGCAATGGTTTTTCATCATCGACAACAAGGACAAGGGGCGAATTTTTCATGATGTACCAATTTTAGCATTAACTGCAGAACTGACGAACCAACTTACGGGAAAACGCCAGAATGGTCTGGCCTGAGGCTGGGGATGAATGGTAAGTCGGGGTTTTGGGGTGGAAGCCCCTATGAAGGCTTTTTCCTTTGAAGCGCCGACCTGGGGTCGGAATTCTTCACTCGATGGGAATGGAAAATGAAATCCGGGCCCCAGTTTCACAGGGTTCGGCCCAAATTTCACCCCCATGGGCTTTAACAAACCCCTGACAAATCGAAAGTCCGAGGCCAAATCCCGAGTTGGGATTGTGCAGGGTATCTTCTAGGCGGTAAAAACGGTCAAAAATGCGAGCGCTCTCACCGGTCGGGATGCCGGGTCCTTCATCTTCGACTTTCACAATGATATTGCCATTTTGGGTGTTGGCGCTCACCCGAATAGGGCTTTCAGGCTCAGAATATTTGGTCGCGTTTTCGATCAGGTTTCGCAAAACTGCTTCCAACCGGCGCGGATCAGCCTGGAAGAATGGCAAATTGGCAGGGATTTGTGTTTGTAGGCGTTCTCCAGGTTGGGGATTAGCGATTTGGGCCGCGTTTTGAATGAGTTCGGTTATATCGCATTCATTACGCTCAATGACCAGGCTGCCTGCTTCAAACCGGGATAAATCCAACAAGTCGCTGACCAGGTTGCTCAACCGATCAGTTTCGGTAGAGATAATAGATAGGAAATCGTGTTGGGATTCGGAATCCCATTCAACGTCATCGGCGAGTAAAGTTGTCGTGTAGCCTTTAATTGAAGCCAACGGGGTTCGTAGTTCGTGTGAAACGGTCGAAATTAGGCTGGATTTCAACCGATCTAATTCAAAGTCAGCCGTGATGTCGTGAATGATTTGACCATAACCAATCGGGATGCCGCGCTCGTCGGTGACATCGAAAGTCCGAAAACGCAAATGCCGGTCTTGCTCTGCAAATCGGATAGTAATTTCGGCAACCTTAGTGCCCTGGCTTTCAATGGCTGACTGTAACGCGGCTTCAGATTCCCCTGGATTTTCGGTGTTTTGGAGTAACTGCTGAATGAAGTGATCGAGGGGGGCTCCGATAATGTCCTCTGGGTGACGATGAACCCACTCACAAGCGCGCCGGTTAGCATAAATGATTTGCCCTGCAAGATTACCGAGAATAAGACCATCATTGAGGGATTGGATCAGAGCTTCCAAGCGGCGGGTTTGTTCTTGCAAGCGGGTATCGCTCCGGGCGAATAAAGCCGCGTTTTCGATTGCCATTGCAGCCTGGTTGGCAAAATTGGAAAGCAAGGTGATTTCCCGATCTGAGAAATGATGAGGTCGCGGCCGGAACACCAACAAAGCCGAGGGATTGGTGTGCAAGGTGTTTAACGGAATTGCCAAAATGGAACGGTACCCGGCTGACCGGGCGCGTTCACGCGGCGTCATGGGGTTCGGTGCGGTTGATCGGGTGCGTTCATATGGCAGGTTGTAAAGGGGGTCGGTTTCAGTATCGCTAACCTGGATTGGCCGGCGGTCGTTTATGGCGCGGGATGTGATGGAGTTTCGTTCATTCGGGCTGATCGCCAGAGCTTGAATGTAATTGTCGGGAAAACCATTACTGGCCTGAACCCGGAAAACGTCCAGCCGTTCGTCGAGGGCGACAATGGCGCTTTTATCGACATTGAGAACCTGTTCAAGCTGCTCCAAAATTCGGTGCAGCACGGTTTGCGAATCCAGGGATGATAGCACCGCCGCGCTGGTTGTTAGCAGAGTAGATAATTCGTTTAATCGGGCATCAATGGCCAGTTCCATCCGTTCGAGGGACCGGGTTAAGTAGCCAACCTGATCTGACCGATTAGAGAGGTCGCGAATATTGCGACGTTGTTCGACCGTGGGTTCTGCGGTACGCCCGATTCGTTGGCTGTAGGCCGTTAGATATCCCATTGGGCGGATGGCCTGGCGATAAAGGCTGATCCAAAATAGGATTCCGGCGATGGTGAAAAGCCCTAATATTAACAGAACACCGCGGTAAAAGATGTTCGAGGTCGCGAATGCCGTTGCGGTTGGTCGACTGACAATTACGCCCCAACCGGCGCTTGAAACGGGTACAAAACTATAAAGAAACTCTTTGCCGGTAGAATCCACCTCAATAATGTTATCAGCCCGGCCCAGGAGGACAGCCTCAGTTACATTGAACAGATTTTCGGGCACCAAAGTGAGAATTTGGTCTTCATTAGGGTGCGCAATGATTTGTCCCGCGGAATCAACGATAATGACCAGGAACTCTTCTTCGGGATTATATTCTTGGGCAATTTTGTCGAGGGTGATGCTCAAGGAGGCCAGCTTAATATTGGTTGCGACTAACCCTGTAAATCTGGCGCGTTGGCTCCACAGGGGCATCACAGCGGTAGCCACGGGTTGGCGGGTGACAGGAGAAATTCCACCTTTCGATATTAAAGGTCGGGTTGTAACCATAGCCCGATCAAAAAACGCTTGATCGGAAAGATCCTGGCCCATCACGGATGAACTTCCTTCTGGGTAGTGATAAAGCATAAACCCCTGGCTGTTCAGCCGGTAAATCGAACTGTAATCGGGCCGAATCCCCATCATTTTGCTGAAGAGATCTTCCATGCCCACCGAATCAGGATCAATAACCTCGGGGTATTCCCCTAAATCTCGGACCGCGCGCAGGGCATTGCGCATGTAATAGTCCGTCTCCTGGGCGATTGACCGGGCGAGGGCTAAATCGGCGGCTTTGATATCCCCCTCCAATCGAGCCCGAGTGCGTCCGGCGAAAATAAATGTGGTCCCTACCACCAGACCTACGAACACGATATAAAGCACCATGAGTTGGATGCCCAGATCGCGTCGCACTGAGTAGCGTTTCAAAAACCGCAGGAGTTTCTCAAAAAAATTGAACACAGGATGTTAGTTGTCGTTTTAGGAATGCGGTTCATTGTAGGAATCGCATTCCTCCTATTCTGGTAATCTATGCTCCGAAAGCCTTCAATATCCGAGTAATATGTTGGGCACCTTTGAGATATAAATCCAGGCGTAAATTTTCGTTGGGGGCATGGGCGCCAGCTTCGGGATGACCGACACCGGCGGTCACGATGGGGAGGTGTAGGTGGTGTTGGAAGGCGTAGTTAGGACCCGAGCCCCCAATCATAGGAATGATTTCCATTGGATGGCCATAAATTTCTTCGGCGGTTGAGACAACCAGTTCCACAAAAGGATCATCGGGATCGGTTTTAGCGGCCGGGCCACCGCCGAGGAATGTAACTTCAACATCGGAGAAACCTTCGGCATCGAGATGTTTGCGAAGACCAGTCAAAACGCCTTCAACCGTCTGGCCCATCGCCAGCCGAAAATCGATTTTGGCCGAAGCTTTGGCTGGGAGCACGGTTTTTGATCCTGCCCCCTGGTAGCCAGAATCCAACCCGCAAATGGTGCAGGTTGGGGGAAAGGCCTCTTCCATTTTGAGATCGACCCCGCCTTCCAAACCCTTTAAGAAAGATTTATTCCCAAACCGGTTTTTGTATTCATCGGCGACTTCAGGGAGTGCGGCCATCAATTCGCGGTCGCGGGCTGTAGGTGGTTCGACATCGTCATAATATCCAGGGATGCGGATGATTTCATCCGGTCCTTTAAGGGTGCTCAAGGCCCACACCAGTCGCCAGGCCGCGTTCGGCAGGATCGAGCCCCCAATCCCAGAGTGGACGTCGGTTTGGGCAGTTTCCACGGAGAGTTCGACATAACAAATCCCGCGCAAACCCAAATATTGAACTGGAATATCGCGATGATCCACGCTCCCAAACTCCCATATGCAGGCCTCGGCCGCCAGTTTTTCTTTGTTGTTGGCCACAAATTCTGGTAAATGAACGCTGCCGATTTCTTCTTCGCCCTCAACTACAAACTTGATATTGCAGGGTAGTTCGCCAGCGGTTGCCAGAAATGCGTCGATGGCAAAAAGCCGGTTCACAAAATGACCTTTATCATCACTTACGCCGCGGGCATAAAGATGCCCATCCCGGATCGTTGGCTCAAAGGGGGGGCTGTCCCATAAATCCAGCGGTTCGGCCGGCTGGACATCATAGTGATTGTAGATTAACAACGTTTTGTCGCGGCGGCCTTTGCGTTCGGCATATACGACTGGTTCTCCGGCGGTAGGAATAAGTTCAGTCTCAAAACCGCGAGCCTGCAGCATTTCTGCGACCATTTCGGCGGTTTCTGCCATTCCCCAATTTTGGGCGGCAACACTAGGCTGGGCACAAAGCTTTGAGAGTTCTGCAATACTCGCATCAAAGTTTTCTTCAAGGTATTGATCAATTTGGGTAAAGTCAGTCATGTAGGTCTCCGGGGGAAGTTTTTTGGTTCGTTTGTTGGCAACCATCTATCCAACTCACAAACCAACCACCCAATTTTTTTACTCCAGTAGCCAGGATAGTGATGTTGATCCAACCCAGGCAAAGAGGAACATTTTTATCGTAACGCCGATCCACACCGCAACCAAGAAGCGCGGCAGAGGCATTTTCAACATCCCCGCCGCGACGCCGGCCACATCGAAAAATGGATTGGGGATGGCAGCCAGGATCAGAACTGCGAGAAATCCATTTTTTTCAATCCAAACGTGAAAGCGCTCATAAATATTGGTGCGCTCAACGACAGCTTGGCCGCTGAAACCGGCTAAGTAACCAGATAACTCTCCTAAAGCACCACCCGCACCCGCTGCCAGGGCGATATAAATAGGATTGAAAATCGCACCCATGGCAAAAACCACCGCAATCCCTGGGGCTGGCAACAGCACAGTAGCGTTGGTCATGAAAGAAATCAGGAAGATGCCAGGATAACCATAAACAGCCAGCTCTTCCGCCTGAT
The DNA here is from genome assembly GCA_964453155.1 of uncultured Anaerolineales bacterium. GTDB lineage: Bacteria > Chloroflexota > Anaerolineae > Anaerolineales > UBA11858 > CAYVQU01. The sequence continues at coordinate 17,161 of CAYVQU010000033.1, forward strand.
CACGGACGCTGTAAATGAAAACGGTCAACCCAATCACGACTAAAATTGCCGCAATTCTGGCGAGAGTCAACCAGGGGAATTTTTTTTCGGGGGAACTTTGGGATGAGGCGGCAGTTTTGTGGGAGTTCATCGACCCTCTTGGAGTAATAATTCTTCAATTCGGGCCACGACCATATCCAGGGCAACCGTGTTGAAGCCCCCTTCCGGAATAATCACATCGGCATAGCGCTTGGAAGGTTCAACAAATTCCAGGTGCATTGGGCGGACGGTTGATTGGTATTGGGTCATTACCGAGGCCACCGTCCGGCCGCGTTCATCAATATCGCGTTTCAAACGGCGAATAAATCGAATATCGGCATCGGTATCGACAAAAATTTTGACATCAAACAAATCGCGCAGATCAGGTTCGGTAAAGATCAAAATGCCCTCGACCAAAATGACTGGTTGATATTCGATATGGATTGTGTTGGTGGTCCGGGAATGGGTCTTAAAATCATACACCGGCATCTCAATTGCTGAGCCAGATTTTAATTTTTTGATCTGTTCCACCAACAATTCAGATTCCAAAGAATCCGGGTGATCGAAATTGACCTCAGCCCGTTTGGAGATGGAGAGGTGACTGAGATCGCGGTAATAAGCATCATGGGCCAGAAAGGCAATCCGCTCTGGCCCAACCCGCTCTAGGACGACGTGGGCCACGGTAGTTTTCCCAGATCCACTACCACCGGCAATCCCAATAACAAGAGGAGTTTCGCGTTTAGACATAAACAAATTATACTGGATTGTATCCGGAAAGAAATTGTATTATTGGTTATTCAGTGCTGGCAAACTGTACCCAAAATTTTGGGCCGTAATAGCAATGATGGGCCAAACTTGTTGGATTTCTGCCGTGGATAGGTTTTCTTTCCAACGGTCTATGCGGGTTTTGTGGTCTGGCCGGGAGTAATTACGGGATGTTTTGGCTTCAATGAAATGGCGGTTGTTTGTATTTTGAACTCGATTGGCCCAATATTCGATTCCCACCCGATTGGCCTCCATATCCACGCCAAGTTCTGTACAAATCGTTTGCGCAAAATTGAGGGGATTTGCGAGCATGGCTTCAAAATATTTGACGGTTACCAAATCAGCAACAGCCGTGAACCCCACCGAATTTAGATAATTCCAGTGATGGGCACATTGCTCAATTAAGGGCCGAGTTAACCATTCTTGCCAGTCGGGGGGTTTGGGGTGATGCCCCCAATTGTTGGCAATCCCTACGCGCAGGGAGCAAATCGTATCCAGTGGCTGTCGGACTTGCCAATAGATCGTCTTTGGGTCCGGAATAATTTCAAGGAGCGTTTCAAGGGGGAAGGAAAGCCCCTGAGTTGGAGGGTAACCAACACTTTCTTTTGGGACTTTGATCGCCGTCGGGTAAGAAAAATCAAACTCGAGCAAATCCTGAAATGATGGTTCGCTGTAGTACGTGTAGGGAGGTAGATCTTCAAAAAATTCCCCAAAAATCGAAGTTCCACTCCGACCACAACCGAGAATGATGACATGGGGAAGATGATTCTTCATGGATTTTAGCTGTGAATAGCAAGACATCGGGCTGCAGATTTCGGAAAACAACTAGGTAGTAAATTACTTCTCAAACACAAATCGCACAGCCCTTATTGTTCGCTCAAGGCCAGTTTCACCGCCAAAGCAGCAAAAACAATTGCAAATGAGCGCTGGACCCGCTGCAGGGCCGCGGGTGAGTTAATCAGGAATGAACTGATCCCACTGGCGAAAATGCCATAGATGGCGAAAACGACCAAAGTCATTACCATGAAGATAGCGCTCAACAACAGCATTTGTTGGGTGATCGCAGCCCCCTCTGCGGAGACAAATTGCGGTAAAAAAGCGAAGAAAAACATGGTCAACTTTGGGTTGAGAATGTTGATCAAAATCCCTTTTAGTGCAATTTGGAGGTAACTCGTTTTCTCGATGGTGCTATCGAGTTTGAGTGTTCCCCGATCTTGCCACATATTCCAGGCCAGGTAGAGCAAATAAGCCGCCCCTGCAAATTTGATGATCTGGAATGCTTGGGCGCTCATGTGCAAAATGGCCGAAAGCCCCAAAATACTGGCGACCAGATGAGGCAAAATGCCGCCAGTGCAGCCCAGGGCCGCGGCGAGACTGGCTTTGTTCCGCAGTGCGAGGCCGGTGGAAACCGTGTAAATCACGCCGGTTCCGGGGATCACGACGACGACGAAGGAGGTTAGCAGGAATTCGGTGGTGATCATGGTTGGTTCGTTGGGCAGTTTGATTGGTGGTTAGTTCGATTTTGATAGGAGCGTGAAAATTTGGGAAACTTCATTTGGAATGGGCATTGGCCTGCCAGTCTGAGCATTGACAAAAACCCAATCGGTTTCACCTTTGACGAGCATTTTTCCATCCGTCTGGCGAATAAACTCATAACGCCGTAAAGAGCGGACTCGCCGCAGGTTCACGACCCAGGTTCGGGCTAATACTTCATCCCCCTCAAAGGCTGGATTTTTATAGGTGATATGGTGCTCCCGCACCACCCAGGTGCCGCCGACAGCCTGGGCAATTTCGACCCCACCCAGACTGCCGTAGTGGCGGATGGCCATATCCTGCATCCATTGGACATACTGCACATTATTAACGTGTCCTTGCTGATCTACGGCGGCGGCCGGTATGGTGAAGGTGTATTCGAAAATTTGTGAGGCCATTTGCACTTTTTCAACCTAAAACTCAAAAATCACTTTTATGGCCCCGCGGCCCTTATCCGCGGCTGTCTGGACTGCCGCTTGCCAGTCTTCCAGAGGGAAACGATGCGTGATGAAATCGTGGGCTGGAAAATCACCATCAAGTAGTAATTGGGTCGTTAACTCATAGGTGGAAATGGGCTTGCCATCGAGTTGCTCCATTCCATGGGCGATGAGACCTACCAAATCAACTTCTTGATACCAGATAGGGGTTAAATCTAGTTTCATTGGGCCCAGATGGACTCCGGCCAGGACGACCGTGCCACCGGCCCGAGTTATTCGCAGGCTGTCGTGTACGGTTTTTTGAGTGCCAATTGAATCGTAGATAACATCAAATCCCCCGATTAGCATTCGGTTGTTGAAAGGTGCTTCATATAGTTTGGCACCCGTAATTTCCACCGTGGCGGCATAGGGATCAGTTGGCGTCAGAACTTTGTCTGCGCCCAATTTTTGTGCTAAGGCCACTTGTTGGGGATAACGGGCAAACACGGTCAGATGGCAGTCGGGTGCAAGTTGCCGCGCGGCCCAAGCTGTTGCCAGACCGATCATTCCGGCCCCGATGACCAATACTTTGTCACTGGATTTTGGCTGGCGGCGCAGCACCGTCCGCACGCCGACGGAAAGCGGTTCGATCAGCATGGCAGTGTCGTTATCTAGCTCGTTGGGCACCGGGTAGACATTGGTTTCGTGGACGACAAATTCATCGCCCCAACCGCCGCCGATCCCATGAATACCGCCTTCTAGCGAGATATTTTCACACAATCCCGGGTTGCCCTCCTGACAGTGTCGGCAAGGCGGTTCGAGGCCCCGGACAGCACAGTGGGCTTCGGTGCGATCCAAAACGACCCGATCACCAACTCGAAACGCAGTAACTTCAGCGCCGACTTCTGTTACTTCACCAAAAACTTCATGGCCCAGGTAAATCCGATCGGTGCCCGGTAAAGCCCCAGGACTGGCACTGGGATCGATGTTCAAGAATAGGATGTGAAGGTCTGAAGCACAAATCCCGCTGAGCAAGTTTCGAACCCGCACAAAATCTGCCCGGGGGAGCGGTTGGAAGGGTTGCTCAACATACTGAACGGGCGAAAGGCCGGAATAAATTACCCCGGGCCAAATCAATTGGAGGGCTTTGGCCAGTAAAACTTTCGGGATGTTTTTCTCAAAAAAGATGGAGCGCATTTTGTTCTTTTCCATTCACTATTTCGGCCTAAGCCCTCATTGTATCACCCCTCACCAAGAGATTAAAAAAAGAGAGCCACCGATGGGAATTGAACCCATAACCTATCGCTTACGAAGCGATTGCTCTGCCGATTGAGCTACGGTGGCGGGCACGACTGTGCGGGCCAGATTATACCAGCGGAAACCGGGGCATGACAAGACATCCAAATGGTAGAATCAAGTGTGGAATGTGGGCCGGGCAACCAAAATCCGAATTCCGAATTCCACATTTCAAATTCGAAAGAGGAGAAGGCGTATGCGTGTAGCCATGTTGTCGTATCATACCTGTCCGTTGGCTACTTTGGGCGGGAAAAATACCGGGGGGATGAATGTGTATGTCCAGATGCTGACCCGCAGACTAGGGCGGATGGGGGTTCATGTGGATGTTTTTACTCGTTCTCAGGACGAACATGTGCCCCATGTCCTCCACGATTTGGGCTATGGTAACCGGATTGTGCATGTCCCCTCGGGACCCGAGATTCCCTTGCCCAAACCTGAACTGGCCGAACATATCCCCACTTTCGTGCGCGGGATACTAAATTTTGCCGAGAAAAAAGGGATTCAATATGATTTAATCCACAGCCATTATTGGATGTCGGGGATTGCCGCGTTGGAATTAAAGCAAATCTGGAACGTTCCGGTGGTTAATATGTATCACACTTTGGGTCTGATGAAACAGCGAGTAGCCCAAAATGCTGAAGAAGCGGAAGGTTCTTACCGCATCGATGGTGAACGGCAAGTTTTAGCAACTTCAGACCGGATTGTGGCTGCCACCCAGGCCGAATTAGCCCAGCTTCAATGGTTGTATCAGGCCGATACTGGCAAAATTCGCATTGTGCCCCCCGGAGTGGATACCACTCATTTTTATCCGATCGACTCGGATGAAGCCAAAGAATATATTGGTATCGACCAACAGCAGCGCATGATTCTATTTGTTGGGCGGATCGAACCACTCAAGGGAATCGATACCCTCATCAAGTCCATTGTCCAAATGCGCCAAAATGGGGTGTTGGACCGGCATTGTTGTGTCTGTCTCTCAATTATTGGGGGGAATCCCGATGTCCCAGAAGACCAACAATCCGAAGAGATGCAACGTCTCAAGGCCTTATGTGAAGAGCATGGGCTGGACGATTTGGTGACATTTTTGGGCCGCCGCGGCCAGGAGACGCTCCCCTATTATTATTCCGCCTCCGAGGCGGTGGTAATGCCCTCCCATTACGAGTCATTTGGGATGGTAGCCCTCGAAGCCATGGCCTGCGGCACCCCCGTAATCGCCTCCGAAGTGGGTGGCCTAGCCTTTTTAGTTCAAGATGGCGTAACGGGTTTCCATTTCCCCGCGGAAGATTGGATTGCTTTGGGCGAAAAATTGACTCGAATTATTGAAGACCCAGAATTGCGCGACCAATTATGTCGAAATGCGGTCGATGTTGCCCGCGATTACGGCTGGCAAAAAATTGCCGCCCGGATCAAGACTGTGTATGATGAAATTTTAGGGGAGAATGATAGAGATGCGGGATAGAGCTAGAGACGAAAAACATTCTTCACTATCTCTATCTCCATTCTCTCTCATATTTTAAATTTACCATCCTGGTACAACAACTCCCCATCAACCCGAATTTCGCTATCTTGCTGAATGTCGCAGATGAAATCCCAGTGGATGCTGGATTTGTTGGTGCTGCCGGTTTCGGGATATCCGGCCCCGACGGCCAGGTGGAAACTGCCCCCAATTTTCTCATCGTAGAGGATGCTCTTGGTGAATTTTTGAATGCCATAATTGGTGCCAATGGCAAATTCACCGAGATAACGCGCTCCCGCATCGCTGTCGAGTTGGGAGAGTAGATAGGCTTCGTTTTTTTCAGCCGAGGCCGTGACTACTTTGCCGTCCTTGAATTCTAACCGTACCCCTTCAACTTCGCGCCCGCCCCGAATCGCGGGGTAGGTGAATTCCACCCACCCATTGGCTGAATCCTCGACGGGTCCGGTGAAGATTTCACCGCTGGGCATATTGCGTTTGCCGTCAGAGTTGATGAAGGTTCGGTCCTCAATCGAGAGGGTCAGATCAGCATTGGGGCTTTTGATCGTGACGATTTTTTTCCCTTCGAGCCAATCGATCACTTTCTGTTGTTCATCATGGACTTCCAGCCACTTCGTGATGGGATCATCCTGATCGGCGAAGGTCGCCCCGTAGACGAAGTCGGCATACTCCCGCAGACTCATATCGGCTTCTTGGGCATAGGCCGGGCAAGGATATTGGGTGCCCACCCAGCGCAGGGAGCCTTCGGCCGAACGGCGCATATAAGTCTCCATCAAACCTTTCCGGGCCAAACCCAAAGTTTTTTCTTTGGCGGGATCAATGCCGGTCAGTGAACGGGTGTTAGCTGTCGCCCGAATAGAGATCAAGGCATCGACCTCATCAAAAAGCATCTTTTCGACCGGAGAAACCCAATTGAGTTGGTCTTCAGTGGCACAGCGCATATAGGTTTCACTGAGATCATCGCTGGAGAGTTGCAGGGTGGGGTTGCCGCCAGCCAGGAGAACTTTCTCCATCACGGCGTTAACCAACGGTTCCGCTAACACGCTGCCGCGCACCAAAACCCAATCGCCGGGTTGAATGCTGACTGAATAATTTACCAATAAATCTGCTAATTTGATTACACGGGGGTCTACCATAATTTCACCAAGTGCCTCAGAAAGATTTTGAACGCTGCATTTTAACACCAATTTCAATGAACGGGGGTAATTTTTGTCATCTAAAACCGAGAGAAGATCACCTCATTTCTCATATTGACGAATTAAAAAAACGCGGTAAAATCCTGAATATATGAGCAATTATTCATATATTGGAGCCCTTATGCCCGAAACAGACCAAGTCCTTGACGAATATACTGCTGCTCAGGTGGCAGAATTCTTTAGTGCTTTTAGCGATACCAGCCGAGTGCGGATCATCTCAGCACTAAAGGATTGCGAGAAGAATGTGGGGGCGATCGCCGCCGCCGTCAATATGAGTGAGTCGGCCGTATCGCATCAGTTACGGGGATTGCGTCAGATGCGGCTGGTGCGGGCCAGAAAAGAGGGACGGCAGGTGTTTTACTGCCTGGATGACGATCATATCACCGAAATTTTCCAGACCGGAATCGATCACATAACCCACGGATAACAACCCGAATACAATGCAAAAATATAATCTCAAAAATCTCGATTGTGCCAACTGCGCAGCCAAGGTCGAAGCCGCGGTGCAAAAGACCGCCGGGGTCCGGTTTGCCAGTGTGGATTTTGCCACTACGACCCTCTTCTTAGACGCTGAAGATTTTTCTGCCGTCCGCACGACCATTCAGCAGGTCGAACCCCAAATTGAAGTCGAGGCCAAACGATTGGGCCAGGTTGTTGACGAAGAATTTGATCTGCGCGCCGAGTTAATGGCTGTTGGTTTGGCCACAGTTCTATTCATTTTGGGGTTGATTTTTTACCCCCAATTGACCGCTTCTCCTTACAAGATCGGTGAGTATATTGTCTTTGGGATCGCCTATGTCATCAGCGGTTGGGGGGTGCTTTCGAACGCGGTTCGGAATATCCTGCGCGGTCAGATTTTTGATGAACATTTTCTAATGTCAACAGCAACCATTGGCGCGATCATATTGGGCGAATTCCCCGAGGCCGTTGGTGTGATGTTGTTTTATATGATCGGAGAGTTTGTTCAGAATTTGTCAGTCAATCGCTCCCGACGGTCAATAAAAACGTTGTTAGAAGTTCGCCCAGATTCCGCCACATTGATCGTGGACGGAAAACCCCAGACCGTGCACCCCGAAACGATCCCGGTGGGAGCAACCATTCGGGTTAAACCAGGGGAAAAAATCCCGCTCGATGGCGAAATTTTGACCGGAAAATCTTTCGTTGATACCTCACCGCTAACCGGAGAATCGACCCCTCAGAAAGTCCAGGTTGGCGAGACCGTTTTAGCCGGAGCGATTAATCTGAACAGCACCCTCACGCTTAAAGTGATCCGTCCTTTTGCAGAATCATCTATCGCCAAAATATTAGAGTTGGTTGAAAATGCCAGCAGCCGGAAAGCCGCCACGGAGAAGTTCATCACCAGATTTGCGCGGGTATATTCTCCGATTGTCTTTTTCACCGCAGTTGGAATTGCCCTGATCCCTCCGATTTTCTTAGGCGGCGATTTTGCGGATTGGGTCTACCGAGCCTTGGTCGTTTTGGTAATTTCCTGTCCGTGCGCCCTGGTCATTAGTATCCCCTTAGGCTATTTTGGTGGGGTGGGGGGCGCTTCCCGCCGCGGGATTTTGGTGAAAGGTTCTAATTTTCTCGACACGCTGGCCGCGGTCAAAACTGTCGTCTTTGACAAGACCGGGACCTTGACCCAAGGCGTCTTCAAGGTCACCGACATTTTGCCTCGCAACGGTTACAACGCCGCCGATTTGCTCCATTTGGCCGTTCAGGCCGAGGCCGGTTCCAATCATCCGATCGCCCAATCGATCCGAGCGGCTTATGGCGAAACGGAGATTGATTTGTCTCATGATTTCGAGGAGATTGCTGGGCACGGCGTCCAGACCACAGTCAATGGCCAGGTTTTACTGGCCGGAAATGATCCCCTTTTGCATCGGGAAAATATTCCTCACGATTTAGATCTGTGTGAGGTCACCGGGACTGTGGTTCATGTGGCCGTTGATAGTCAGCATGCCGGGTGTTTGATCATTTCGGATGAACTCAAATCCGATGCCAAAGATGCAGTGACCCACTTACGCTCCACTGGAGTGGGCCGGTTAGCGATGCTGACCGGGGATAATCAAACTGTCGCTGGTGAGATTGCCGCCGAGTTGGGTTTGGATGATTTTAGGGCCGAATTACTCCCGGAAGACAAAGTCTCCGCCCTGGAAGAGATTTTGGTCAGTCATGCTGATCATGGCAAAGTCGCCTTCGTTGGAGATGGGATCAATGATGCCCCCGCCTTGGCCCGGGCCGATGTCGGCATTGCGATGGGCGCGTTAGGTTCAGAAGCTGCAATCGAAACTGCCGATGTCGTCATCATGACCGACGCACCCGAAAAAGTGGTCGAAGCCATCCAGGTCGGACGTAAAACTCGCAATATTGTGTGGCAAAATATTCTTTTGGCCCTTGTCATCAAAGGTTTATTCATCGTTTTAGGCATTGCCGGAGAAGCCACCATGTGGCAGGCCGTTTTCGGCGATATGGGGGTCGCCCTCCTTGCGGTTGCAAATGCAACCCGCGCGTTACGCTAAAAAGTTTCAGGTATTTTGATTTGAGAGGCACCAAATCAAAATACCACTTTTCACTCACGGTATAATCTCCCGCATGGATATTCAAATTACGCGTTTCATCATCCGGATATCTCGGCCCGTGACGTTATTGGGTGGATTTCTGGTCTCTGCTCTAGGGTTGGGAATTGCTCGCTATTTAGGAACATCCATTAATTGGGCCGTTGCCACCCTCGGCCAGGCTTGGGTGACAATTTTCCAACTCGGTTTTCATTACCTGACCGCCTATTTTTTGCTCCCTACCAAGCCCCGCGATCCCACTCGCATTCCCGTCCCCACCGAAGATGATGACCAACCCCACGAAGGTTTACGCCGTGATCTGTTGCTATGGGCGGCCTGCGCGGCTTTTGCAGCCGTCACCTCCCTAACATTGGTCTTGATGCAATCGGGGGCTATTACGGGCGCGGTTCTGATTGTGATGGTTTTAGTCGTTTTAGGCGCATTCTTGTATGCGGTTCCTCCGTTTCAGTGGGTCAGCGCCGGTTACGGCGAGTTGACTCTGGCGATTATGGTGGCAAACTTTTTCCCCGCTTTGGCATTTTTACTCCAGCAGGATGAGCTTCACCGCCTGGTAACGATGAGCACCTTCCCGCTGACATTGCTCTATTTGGCCCTCCAAATCGCGGTTCAACTCCCCGATTTTCTCCAAGATTTTGCAAAGGGTCGCCAAACAATCCTGATCCGTTTGGGCTGGGAACGAGGGATGACCTTCCACAATATCCTGATTTTAGGAGGATTCCTGCTCATAGGGATCGCCCTGTTTTTTGGATTACCCCCCGCAATCGCCCTCCCGACGTTTTTCGTGCTCCCATTGGGTCTATTTCAAATCTGGTATATGACCCGCATCTTGGCCGGAGCCAAACCCAACTGGCGCGCCCTGACTTACACTGCCATCCTGATCTTCGGCCTCACTACCTATCTCCTGGCCTTCACCTACTGGACGAGATGAAAACCCCTCGCCTACTCTTTAAACCACCCACCACCCACTAATTTCATGCCCGAATTCCTAACCCTCCTCCCTCCACCTGCTGCTCTCGACGTATTTTTAGCAAATCACCACGTCCAACCGAAAGCCGAGTTTGTCCCAACCGCTGAATCTCTTGGCCGGGTGACCGCGTCCCCCGTGTTGGCTCCGCACCCCTTGCCCGAATTTCCCCGCACTACTGTGGATGGTTATGCCGTCCGAGCTGCTGATACGTTTGGTGCTAACGAAGGTTTGCCGGCCTATCTCAATTTGATTGGCGAAGTGCCAATGGGCGGCCGCCCTGAGTTTGAAATTGGGCCGACGGAGTGTGCCTTGATTCATACCGGAGGGATGGTTCCGGTGGGGGCCGATGCCATCGTAATGGTGGAGTACACCCAAGCCGCACGCGAGGGGGAAGTCGAAATTTTGCGAGCAGTTGCGGTTGGCGAAAATATTCTCAACATCGGTGAAGATGTAAAAACAGGTCAGGAAGTGCTTCCCTCGGGCATTGAATTGCGTCCCGCCGAAATTGGTGGCCTGATGGCTTTAGGTTACACTGAGGTTGCGGTAGCGAAAAAACCCAAAGTTGGCATTATTTCTTCCGGTGATGAAGTTATTCCTCCTGACCGAAAACCGATCCCAGGACAGGTGCGGGACGTAAATGCCTACACCTTAAGTGCGTTGGTCACTGCCGCGGGAGGGGAGCCGGTTTATTTTGGCATTGTTGCCGACACAGAAGCTGCCATGCTGGCAACGACTCAACGAGCCCAATCAGAATGTGAAATTGTGGTTATCACTGCCGGATCATCAGCCAGTACCCGCGATTTAACCTCGATCGTGATTGATCAACTCGGGGAGCCGGGGGTTTTGGTTCACGGAGTCAATGTTCGCCCCGGCAAACCGACGATTCTGGCCGTCTGCGATGACAGTGCGATGATTGGTTTGCCTGGCAATCCCGTCAGTGCTCTCGTGATTGCCGGGTTATTCGTCACCCCCCTCATCAAGAAATTGCTAGGCGAAAATATCGTCCGGCCAAAGCCCCGAATTCCAGCGAAATTGACTCTAAATCTGTCTTCCCAGGCTGGCCGGGAAGACTGGATTGCCGTCAAACTGACTCCCACCGCCGATGGCTACCAGGCTGATCCCATCTTTGGTCGCAGCAATCTGATCTTTACCCTGGCCCGCGCCGATGGCCTCATCCGCATCCACCCCGACGCCAACGGCCTCGCCGCCGGTGAAATCGTCGATGTTTTTTTGATGTAAGGAGATCGGGATAGGGGATGGAGCTAGAGACCCGGATTAGATAATCGCTATTGCAAGTCTCTATCGCTATCTTTCAAATCATGCCCCTTACTCTGCAACCCCTCACCCCTCAGTTCTCTGTCTGCCAACTCGCTCCCGACGCGCCCATCCCTGATTGGGCTGGCAAAGGCGAGTTCTTCTCGATCACTCGCACAATGGATGAACTCTCTGTCGTTTGTGAAAGCCATTTCGTCCCAGATAATGTGGAAGTCGAATCGGGTTGGCGAGGTTTAAAAGTCCTTGGCCCCCTAGATTTCTCCTTGGTTGGCATTTTGGCTGAATTGTCAGGAGTAATGGCTGCGGCTGGAGTCAGCATCTTCGCCATCTCCACCTATGATACGGATTACATCCTGGTAAAAGCAAACCAGCTTGACGCGGCGGTAAATGCTTTACGTCAAGCCGGTCATTTCGTTAAGTAAAAGACCTGGAAGGTTTTTCTAAACCTTCTAGGTCTGGCGTTCAATCAACACAATCTTGCGTAATGGCAGCCGGGGGCGTTCCAAAATATTGTTTCTGGAACCAAAATGCCACATTCACTAGCGCGATCATCACCGGTACTTCGATCAAGGGACCAATCACCGCGGCGAAGGCCTCGCCCGAGTTGATCCCAAAGACGGCGATGGCGACGGCGATGGCGAGTTCAAAGTTATTGCTGGCTGCAGTGAAGGATAAGGTTGTTGATTTTTGGTATCCAGCGTTGAGTTTGTAACCCATCCAAAAACTGATGACAAACATCAAAATAAAATAGATCACCAGCGGGATCGCGATCCGCACCACGTCTAGGGGGATTTGGACGATGAGATCACCCTTCAGGCTGAACATCACCATAATGGTGAACAGCAGGGCGATCAGTGTGATGGGGCTGATCTTGGGGACGAATTCAGCATGATACCATTCTTTGCTCTTGACGCGGATCAATATTGCCCGCATCAAGAATCCGGCAATGAAGGGGATCCCAAGATAGATGAATACACTTTTCGCAATTTCACCAATAGTGATGTCGACTAAACTGCCTTCCATCCCAAACCAGGTCGGTAAAACTGTGATGAATACGTAGGCATACAGGCTATAAAACAAAACCTGGAAAATGCTGTTGAAGGCCACCAATCCGGCGGCATATTCGGTGTCACCCTTGGCAAGGTCATTCCACACGATGACCATCGCGATACAGCGCGCCAGCCCGATTAAGATCAAACCAACCATGTAATTGGGATAGCCGCGCAAAAACACAATCGCTAGCACAAACATCAAAATCGGGCCGATCACCCAGTTTTGCAGGAGTGAAGCTCCTAAAATCTTCCAGTTACGGAACACATCACCGAGTTCTTCATAGCGGACTTTGGCCAGGGGCGGGAACATCATCAGGATGAGACCAATCGCGATCGGAATATTGGTGGTTCCTACCGACACGGCGGTATTGAAGTTGGCAACTCCCTCAGGGAAGAAGTATCCAATTGCAACGCCCACAGCCATCGCCAGAAAAATCCACAAGGTGAGAAATCGATCTAAAAATGAAAGTCGTTTTGGTTTTTCAGTGTTCATAATTCTCCATCTCATCTATCGAAATTAAGCTGCGAAAAAAAGACCGAAAGATTGTACTGCACTTTCGGTCTTTTGAACGTAATCAAATTGGGTCAGGCCAGAACCGGTTCCGATTTCTCTTGCAGATACGTATGAATGCTGGCAGCAGCCTGCTTCCCAGCGCCCATTGCCGAGATCACTGTCGCGGCTCCAGTGACGATATCGCCACCGGCAAATACATCCGGAATGGAGGATTGCATATCATCATTGACTTCGATATAGCCCCAGCGATTGAGTTCCAGACCAGGGGTACTTTGGGTCAGGAGGGGGTTGGCATTGGCCCCAATCGCCATGATGACGAGATCGACATCTAGGGAGTACGCCGAGTCTTGGATGGGAATTGGACGGCGGCGACCAGAATCATCAGGTTCACCGAGTTCCATCTTGAGGATCTCCATACTGGTCACGAAACCGCGTTCGTTTCCCAGAATCTTGGTGGGGTTCCGTAGGAAGTGGAATTCAATGCCTTCTTCAATAGCGTGATGATATTCCTCTTCCCGGGCGGGGAGTTCGCTCTCACTACGGCGATAAATGATCATGACTTTTTCAGCCCCCAGGCGCAGGGCGGTGCGGGCCGCATCCATCGCCACATTGCCGCCACCCAAAACCGCGACGTGTTTGCCGCGATCAACCAGGGTATCATAATCGGGGTCATAGGCCCGCATCAGGTTGACTCGGGTCAGATATTCGTTGGCGCTCAAAACGCCATTGTATTCTGTCCCAGGAATCTTCAAAAATGAGGGCAGTCCAGCCCCGACCCCCACGAAAAAGGCTTGATAACCCATTTCTCGCAGATCATTGATGGTTAGGGTTTTGCCAATGACGCTGTTGACCCTGATCTCGACCCCCAATTCTTTCAAGTTTTCAATTTCTTTGCGAACGATTTCTTTGGGCAGTCGAAATTCGGGGATGCCATAAGTTAACACCCCACCGGTGGTATGAAAAGCCTCAAAAATAGTGGTGTGATACCCTTGGACAGCCAGTTCGCTCGCGCAGGTTAACCCCGCGGGACCCGAACCGATGATGGCAACTTTTGGCCTGTCGAGTGGATCGAATGTCAATGGGGAAGTCAACCCCCTGCCGTTTGAATGGGCTAAATCCCAATCAGCTAAGAACCGTTCCAAGCGACCAATTGCTACCGGCTCAGATCCTTTGGCTTTCCCGAGTGTGCAGACCTTTTCGCATTGCGTTTCCTGGGGGCAAACCCGGCCACATATTCCCGGCAGCACGTTTTTTTCTTTGAGGATGCGCAGCCCCTCTTCAAATTTCCGTTCGACGATAAGTTTTATAAACTCGGGGATGGGCACTTCCACCGGGCAGCCGTCGACACAGTTCCGGTTTTTACACAGCAAACAGCGTTGGGCTTCTGCGATCGCCGTTTTTTCCGAATACCCCAGAGCGACTTCCTCGAAATTACGAATTCGCTCAACGACCGGTTGAACCGGCATGGCGTACTTCTCTTTGATGATGACTTTCTTGGCTTTTTTGGCACTCTCTAAGGCCTGGCATTTTTCGTGATATCGCTCCAGGCGATCTTCTTCAGCCGCAATAAACCGTCGATTGCGCTGCAGTAAGTTATCAAAATCGACATCATGACCATCGACATCGGGGCCGTCGACGCAGGCAAATCGGGTTTCACCGGATGAGGTTTGGTAGCGGCACCCCCCGCACATCCCGGTGCCATCGACCATCAACGTATTGAGTGAAACGGTAGTCGGGATGCGATCTTGGGTTGTTAAAGCGACATATTTCATCATTGGCAACGGGCCAATTGCGGTGACATGCGCGATCTGCCGGGATTCAATCAACTCTGCCAGTCGCTCAGTGACCAGTCCTTTATGGCCATAAGAACCATCGTCAGTTGTTACGATGACCTCGTCGGAAATCGCTTGGAAACGATCTTCCCAGAAAAGTAATTCTTTGTTCCGGGCTCCCAAAATTGTAATGACATGGTTTCCCGCCGCCCGGGCTTCTTTCACCTGGGGGTATATCGGGGCAATTCCGACCCCGCCGCCAATGAAAACGACCGGGGTATCATATTTTTGGGGTTTGACATCTTTCCCCAGGGGACCAACCAAATCCTGAATGTAATCGCCCACCTCGAACGTTCCGAGCTGATTGGTTGATTTGCCAACGGCCATTACGACCATCGTGATCGTTCCGGCCGCACGGTCGTAATCGGCAATGGTTAACGGAAATCGCTCACCGGTTTCGTCGATCCGCAAGATGACAAAATTTCCCCCATGAGCATGACTGGCAATCAAAGGTTCGTCGACGACCAACTCAAAGAAAGTTTTGTCTGCATTGAGATATGTTTTTGAAAGAATTTCGTTCGTCATTCGTCCCAACTTTCACTATTCAGCATCTGTCTGAAAATGTCTGAAATTTACGTCACTACGAGCCTCTGAACACAGTTCGGGTGAGGCGAAACAGTCCAAATGCCAGTCTTGCAGATTGCTTCATAGTCGGAATTCGTTTTGAGTTTGAGGCAGGGTTCCCTCACAATGACGTAATAAAAAACACTTTCCGAAGTCAACTTAGTTTGTGGTTTTAATTAACCTGGATATTTTAGTCGTTTATCTAAATATTGGAGAGTTGTCTTTTGTCCTGATTCAAAGAAATCATAATAGATACTAATCACAATTTTTTATATTCGAAATGTGATAAATTTAACTTTTTTTCGTGATAAATTTCACAATCGTGTTGGTTTAGTGCAGGTTGGATTCACGAACTTGGGAAGCGACATACAGCCTGTTGATAGTATAATTTCCAAAATTCCTACCGAAAGCTATGAAAATTTTGGGTTGGTGCTCCTATACGGAAAATCCTTGACCAATAAATTGCGAGGACTGCCATCCCGAGTAACTTCAATCCTGAATTCGTAATCCTATGTCCATTTATTTGCACGATATTCCCCTAGCTGAAGCCCAAAATCGCTTACAATCTGCTTTGAAACATGCCGATTGCTGGCGATTACTTGGATCTGATGAAATCCCGCTCGATGAGTTAGCCCTTGGTCGGGTATTGGCCGAACCCGTCTGGGCCAAAATTTCTTCCCCCCACTACCATGCCTCGGCCATGGATGGGTATGCTGTTCGGGCTGAAGATACCGCCGCGGCCAACGTTTCCAATCCTATTACCATTCCCGCGGCTCTCTCAACACTCAATCCTCCCTCCTCGACCCCTATCGCCGCCTATGTTGACACTGGCGACCCCCTCCCCAATTGGGCCAATGCCATCATCATGATCGAGAACGTGGAACCCCTGAATGAGCAAGGTGATCTTGCCATCGATTCTCGTAACCCGGTGGCTATCCGGATTCGAGCCGCGGTGCCGCCCTGGTATCATGTCCGTCCGATGGGGGAGGATATGGTTGCAACCCAGTTAGTTCTCCCTGCGGGGCATATTCTTCGACCGGTGGATTTGGGCGCAATTGCCGGGTGTGGTCATGACACTGTACGTGTGGCTCGTAAACCGCGGGTAGTTATCATCCCTACCGGAACCGAACTAAAGCCGATTGGCGAACCGGTTAAATCTGGCGATATTATCGAATATAACTCGATGGTTTTAGCTGCCCAAGTGAATTCTTGGGGTGGTGAGGCCATTCGCACCGAAATAATCCCCGATGTTTATGAAGATATCCGGGCCAAAGTGGCCGAGGTCGCCCGCGATGCAGACCTGATCCTTCTCAACGCGGGTTCTTCGGCTGGATCTGAAGATTATTCTGCCGCGGTGGTTGAATCGCTGGGCGAATTGTTAGTGCATGGCGTCGCAGTGCGGCCGGGGCATCCAGTTATTTTGGGAATGGTGCAAAGTCAGGAGATACGAGATAGGGATAGCGAAGTCAGAAGTGCTAATTCTAATTCTCCGATTCCCATCATTGGGGTTCCGGGCTACCCTGTATCTGCCGCGCTGACTGGTGAAATCTTTATCGAACCCCTCATTGCCACCTGGCTGGGACGGCGATCGGTTGAGCCCTTGGAAATGGCCGCGACCCTAACCCGCAAGATGACCTCCCCTGCCGGAGATGATGACTTTGTCCGCATAGCGGTTGGGAAGGTGGGGGACAAAACTTTGGCGGCTCCCTTGTCACGGGGGTCGGGTGTTATTACGTCCCTGGTCCGCGCCGATGGAATCGTCGTCGTGCCCAGTGGTGAGCAGGGGTTGCCCGCCGGAGAACAAGTGTCTGTTCGGATGTATCGTACCCCGGCTGAAATTGAACGCACGATCATGTCCATTGGGTCCCATGATATGACCCTGGATGTTTTGGCTCAATTTCTGGCGGAAAAAGATCGGCGGCTGGCTTCGGCTCATGTAGGTAGTTTGGGGGGGCTGATTGCGCTACGGCGGGGAGAAGCTCATCTGGCTGGATCTCATTTGTTGGATCCCAAAACTGGTGAATACAATTTATCTTATATCCAGCAGTATTTGCCCAAAGTAGCTGTGAAAGTTGTAACTTTGGTGGGGCGAGAACAGGGGTTAATTGTCCCCAAATCTAACTCCAAAAGTATCACTAGCCTCTCAGATTTGGTTCAAGAAGATATATTATATGTTAATCGTCAGCGCGGGGCGGGTACGCGGGTGTTGTTTGATTATCATCTCGAAAAAGAGGGAATTGATAACAGCCAAATTAACGGCTATGATCGAGAAGAATACACTCACCTGGCCGTGGCCGCCGCGATTGCCTCTGGCCGGGCCGATTGCGGTCTGGGGATTGCGGCCGCCGCCAAAGCCCTGGATTTGGGTTTCATCCCCTTGGATCAGGAACGGTACGATTTGATTATTCCAGCTGAATTTTTTGAAAGTGAATTATTACAGCCCTTTTTTGATGTTCTGGAGGATCCAGCATTTCGAAAAATGGTTTCCAATTTACCGGGTTATGATATTTCACAAATGGGACAAATTATCCAATAGAAAAGTGCTGGCGAATTCGCCAGCACTTTTTATGTTACGATCACTTGACTGCCATATCCCCGTTTTTCCCACTCAAAAAATTCTGTTGCAGGTGATAGCCAACGGTAGAGCCATTTGGCTTCAGCCGTGGTCATATTGATGCAGCCATGGCTCATCCGCCGACCGTAATTGTGGTGCCAATAAGTACCGTGGAACGCGACCCCGGTCTCAGTAAAGAAACTGACCCAGGGCACGCCGGGCAACTCGTAAGCCTCAATATCATCCGTAACGCGGCCATCCCCCATATGTTTAGAAGGCATCTTTACCCGGATATTAAACCGGCCGGTGGGGGTAGCCGACGGAATCCCATTGGGGCCGCCAATTCCTGGAATTCCCGAAGAGATCAGAGTGTGCAAGACCTCTTCCCCGGCTTCGTAGGCCGTTAATAGCTGGTCTTTAAGCGATACAACCACTTTTTTCTGTTCTAGGGGCACATCTGGGGAAATGGGGGTTAATTCTTTTGCCGGGATCAACCGGACATGGTTGCCTGGAACATAATACTTGAGATTATCGTCGCTTTCGTCTGATATTTGGTACCAGCTAGGGCGGCCATCTGGGCCTTCGTCTACGCCCGTGATCCAGTGGACGGATTCGTAATACAAGCGGTAGACCGGCTGCCAGCCGTATAAGGGGTTGTTGAGATATGCCCGGGTAAAGGGGATAGTGATTTCTCCTAAAGTGCCTTCTTCATGGATCCACGGTTCAATGGGGTTCAACCGGCGACCTTCTACTCGCTGGGTATACATACTAAACAAAAAACCATCCCGGACTCGATACCACAATGGGGCATTGACCATGGCCTCGGGATCCCGAATTTCTTCGAGAATAGGGACTAACTGGTCGCGGTTATATTTCCGAACAATATCGCTTTTGGCGTCTGGTTCGATAAAAACATCGGTATCGGCCACCGTAATCCGGACGAGGCCGACGGGCCGCGAGGCCGCGTGATCACGCTCGGGGGCAAATCCCGGAAATGGCCGGAAAGCCAATGTGCCCAGTGATAAGGCGCTGAGTTTAAGAAAATCGCGCCGAGAAAGAGGCTGCTTCATAATTTGATTCTACCCAAAATAATTGGATAATTCAAGTCTGATTATAGCTGGTTGGTTACGTTACCAACTTACAGACGACTTCAAAACCCCATATCCTACGAAATAATCACTTGGGTGCCATAGCCCCGGCTGTCCCAACCCTGACGGTCGCGAACGGGTAGATCGAAAGTGGGGGTGACCCACCGGAATAGCCATTTGGCATCGGCATTCCGCATATTGATGCAGCCATGACTCATCGGCGCACCAAAATTATGGTGCCAAAAGGTGCCATGAAAAGCAACCCCGGTCTCAAAAATGAAGAAGGTTGTCCAAGGAACGCCCGGGAGAATGTAGCTGTCGGGTGCCCCGGAGGCCAGAATGCCCCCCATATGCTTGGAGGGGGTTTTGGAGGTGACATGGAATCGTCCAGTTGGCGTTTGGGTCCCTTTGGGGACGATTGCCCCGCGGAGCCCAGATGAAATTTTAGCGCCAAAGACAGGCTCATCCCCTTCGTAGGCGGTTAAATACTGGCTGGCGAGAGAAACTTCAATCCGTTTTTCATCATAAGGAACTTCGGGGGAGATCGGCGCAATTTCCTCATCTGGTATTGGGCGCAGATGGGTTGCGGGAACATAATAAATCAGATGATCATCGATTTCGGAAGTTAATTGATACCAGGGTTTTTGATCTGGTCCTGTAATGATTCCAGTGATCCAATGCGTGGTCTCGTAATAAAGGCGATATTGGGGTTCCCAACCATTTGTCCGGCTGTATTTGTACGCCGGGGTGAAGGGGACTGTGGTTTCTGCTAATTGACCTTGTTCGGGGATGTTCTCCAAGACAGAATTATGGCGAAAGTTTACGAGTTGAATATGGGTGCTGTGAACGTATCCACCCCAAACCCGATACCAGACCGGGTTATAGGCCGGGCCTTCCGGGGGAGTGAGAGAGTAATATATATTGAGTAACTCATCTTGTAATGTCCAACGGACCACCCAACTGTGCTCCCGTGGTTCCCGGTAGATGGCTGCTTTGCGGTCGACTGTAACCCGCCCTAAAGTGTAGGCTGGGTGCGCCCGTTCATCCCGCTCGAAGGGATAAGGGTTGAAGGCTAAGCTCCCTAAACTGAGGGCGCTGAGTTTGAGAAAATCGCGGCGGGAAAGTGAGCCTGGCATGGGCCTGTTATACCAGATCAAAGCATGAGGTGAGGTAAATATCGTCTGAGAATTTCTCTTGACAGGTGAGCTGTTCTGGTTATAATGATGTTATCTTGGTACATTGGTAACTTACTATGACAACAAAACACACCGCTGAAGGAAAAATTCGGGTCGAACGGGTTCAAACCGGGGTCCGTATTGAGAAAAGAATGCTAAAAGTCCTTAAAGGCTTGGCCGAATATCTGGATATGTCTTTGGGCGATTTGATTGAAGGATTAGTTCTGCATGCCTTTGATGGCAATCCTTCTCCACTGAATGATGATCTTCGCCAGCGAGTCGCGGCCCTCAAACAAGTTTATGAGATGGACTACGATTCGAATATGGCCCATCAATTTGAAGAGATCACAGATTATTGAAGATTAAAACAGCAAACGCGATGCCACGAATAAAGAATTCGTTTCATTCGCAAAATTCGTGGTATTCGTGTTTTATTTCAGTCTATATCAAAACCGGTAAGTATACGGAATAGTGTGAAAAGGGCTTGAAAAAAGAGGGGATTGGAAG
>CAYVQU010000034.1:0-37673 GCA_964453155.1 uncultured Anaerolineales bacterium
CTTCAACTTTACTACAAGAAGCCCTACTTACTTACTTTTTGGCGAATGTATTGGTCTAAGCGAAATGTATTTGGGTGATGAACACGAAAACTACTCACCAAAGGTCACGACCACGGTCATCCCCCAGCGCAGGCGGGGATCTATTTTGTCTACCAAAATTCGGGCGGTGTAGGTCACATCACCGCGTTTTTCCTCAAAGATATCGCCAATCTCTTCGACTTGACCGTTGAGTTCAAGCGCGGGCAAGGCATCGGGTACGATCGTTACTGCTTGACCTTCGCCGACCTCCACAACTTCGATTTCGGTTAAATTATCGGTTTCAACATACCAGGAGGAGAAATCCACCAGGGTGGCAATCGGAACACCAGGAGCAACCTGTTCTCCGACGAGCAAATCAAGCTTTACGAGGGTCCCACTAAAGGTAGCTGTCAGCTCTAAATTGTCGAGTGCAGCCTGGGCAGCCGTAATATTGGCTTGAGCAGAAGCCGTCCGGCCTTCAGCAGTTGCGATCCGGGCCTTCGCGGCGGCAATGCTGGCTTCGACCAGGGCAATCTCATCCGAGTCGGGACCGGTGCTGAGTTCAACGTAATCCTTTTCAGCCTGTTCGAGCCGGGCCTGGGCGATATTGAAACTGGCTTCGGCCTGGGAAACTTCGAAATCATCTGCGCCTACTAAAATGGCGTTGTAGTTGCGAACGGCTTGATCATAAGCCTTTTGAGCAGTGGCTAACTTGTTCTGAAATGCGGCGCGGGTGAGGTTGTCTTCGGGTTTATTGGCATAGGGTTCGTAGTCATCTTCGGCATCTTCGAGGGCCTTTTCGGCTAAAACAACCTGGGACCAGGCCGTGTCGATGTCAAATTGGGGCGCGGTGCTGTTGCGGAAGCGCAGAGTCCGTTCGGTATCGTGGACGGCTTGCCGGGCGGCGGTTAAATCTTCTTGGGCCTGGGTGGCCATTTGGGGCCAGTTTTCATAGAGATCGTCGTAGGCTTTTTGGGCCTGGAGTAATTCTAATTGCGCCGCAGTCAACTCTAAATTCGAGGCTAATAATTCCAATTCGGCTCCGGCCAAACTCGCTGCCAGTGGTTCGCGATCCCCTAAGCGGGCAATCACCTCCCCAGCGGCAACCTGATCCCCTTCCGAGACCAAGATTTCAGCAACCTGCCCCCCCGTTACAAACGAAAGCTGAACCGATTCTTTGGGCACTAATCGCCCTTCGGCCACCGTCGCAAAATTCTGGACGATGGGAATCGCAGTGGGGTCCGTTTCCTGGGCCGCAGCAGTGCTGCAAGCGGCCAGGATCAGGCTGATCGATAAGATAAGGAGGGGGATGAGGTATTTTGATTTCATGATTTTTCTCCGAAGACCTGGAAGGTTTTCAAAACCTTTCAGGTCTGGTTTATTCATACGCCAAACTTTCATTCACGCTGATGCGCGTCGCCCGGCGGGCAGGGACCCAACTAGCAAAGATGGATAAGACAGTAACGATGCCCAACCAAATCCAGATGCCGTGGATGGCGGGGTAGTATTGGCCGGGAAAATCAATGACCTGGCCGAGGGTGGTGACGAACATCGGACCAACCGCTAACCCGATGGGGATGGCTAAAGCCCAACTGGTGAGACCGAGGAGGAGGCCTTCCCCAGTAAAAATAAAGCTGACATCCCGAGAAGAAGCTCCGACGGCCCGCATGACGCCGATCTCCCGGCGGCGCTCAATCACGTTGATCGACAGGGTGCCCGACAGCCCAAAGGAACCAACGATGGCCATCAGCACGGTCATGACCATCAAAACCTGGGTCAAGACCCCAAATTGGGCGCTGGCCTGGGCCCGGTCTTCGCTGGCGATTGCGGAATAGGAGATTTCGATCCCTTGGGACTCGAAGAATTCCTTCAGGTCAGATTCAACAGCTTGCTGGACGGCCAGATCCTGGGAAGTGGTTTGGATCATGGCGACGGCAGAGCGGCCGACGTTGTGAACGGCCCGGTTGAGAATGTCGATGTTGGCAAAAGCCGTGTTTTGATCGCGTCCATTGAGATCGAAAACCAACCCGACCACGGTCCAGCGGGTGTCGCCAACGTCGGGGATATCAATGATGATCTCATCGCCAACCTGGACGCCCATTTTTCCAGCTACTTTTTGGTTGAGGAGTAAGGCCCGATCATCCTGGGGATCAAGCATCCGGCCAGCAGTCAATTCCGGTTTGAAAAATGGTGAGTTGGCCGGAACGCCACGCAGGAAAATCTCGTACTCGCGCGCCGCACCGCTGCCGGGCCCGCTGGCAGTGGACAGCCGGGCGTCAGTGGTGCGGAAGGCCCACATTTCAGCATTTTTTACGTTGGGACGGGACTCGATCAGCGGGATAACTTCGTCGATGCGTTGATATTTGCCAAAGTTGAGTTGGACTTCATAGCCGAACCCGGCAAAGATGGTATCGATGGTCTGTTCGAAAGAGTATTGGGTGCTGTTGACCATGATGAAAAATGCGCCCGAAATGGTCAAAGTCAAAAGGGTCAGCAAAACCCGGCCGGGGCGCCGGAAGGTGTTTCGCAAGGAGAGGGCTGCCATCCGAGGGAGGCCGCGAATGCCAGCTAGCAACCGGTCGATCAGGCGGCGGCCATATTGACCGCGGCCCAAACCGGTTTGCGAGATGGCGTTGGCTGCGGGGATATTAACGCCTTGTAAGATCGGATAGAGACCGGCTAACAGCGGGGTCAGCAACCCGACCAAAATCTGAAGGGCGAATACGCTGGGGATAATTTCGAAGGGTGTTGCGGGCACATTGAGGAGATGCAGCATCCATTGGGCCAGGATATTTCCGGCGTAGGCTCCCAGCGGGACTGCGATCATCAGGCTGAGGAAACCATAAACAAAGATGGCACTTAAATAGAGAATCAGGATTTGACGATTCAACCCGCCGATGGCTTTCATAATCCCAATTTGGGGAATTTGTTGAGCGATCAAGGCGTTCATGGTGTTGATCACCAGCATGACGCTCAACCCCAGGGAGGCGACGGCCATGACGGTCAGGACCATCCCGACGCCGTTGATCATCTCTTGCAAGTAATGTTCTTCAGGATGCAAGATTTCGCTGAAGCCAACCGACATTCCCAGCTTTTTGAGTTTATCGTTGATGGCATCGGCCGCGGCTTGTACGTTTTCCTGACTGTAATCCGTCGTTGTGAGTCGTAAGGTGTCTGCCCCCCGATATCCCGCGATCCGCTGGAAAGTGTCGGGCGTGACATAAAAAGCCGCGTCTTGCCCAAATGGCGCTGGAAATTCAAACGGATTGCGCACAATCCCATTCACCGTCATCGCCCGGGCACGCTCGTTGACCTCAAAATAGACCGTTTCACCAATCCCTGGCGCATTGAAGGAGGTCATATGGGCAGCTTCTACCCCCACCAGCTTATCCCCTGGCCAGGTCCCAGCTAGCAAGGTACTTTGGTCAAACTTTAGGTTCTCATAATCAGCGTAAGCGATAATATGACCGTCTTGCCATTCTGCATCGGGGGAGGATTTCCACTGGACCGAAGTTTCCGAAAAACCTTCGACCGCCGCGACACCGGGGACGTTTTCAAGGCTGCGGATGGTAGTTTCGTCCAAAATCCCGGCGATCCACAGCATGGCGTGCGACGGATTGCTGGCCACATGCGAACTCGCCATCTGTCCGAGTACCAATTGATTCCCCGAGACGACCATCCCCAAGGCCATCACCCCCACCGCGATGCTTAAAATCACCATCACGGTGCGCCCCTTGTTGCGCCATAGATCGCGCCAGACTTTTTTGAAGGCTGTATTCATTGTTTAGGGGGTATGGGATCAGGGATAGGGGTTAAGGGGCCAACTTCAACTGGTGACCCTAACCTTTATCCCCTGTCCCCTAAGCCTTAATTCCCTCCTTATGCCCATTTCCATTATCAAATAATTCACCATCGAGTACTTCAACCACTCTGGGAATCCGGTTGGCCAAACCCAAATCGTGGGTGACCATCATGAAGGTTTTACCGTCTTTGACGAGGTCTTCGAAAAGGTAAAAAACTTTGTCGGCAGATTTGGAGTCGAGATTGCCGGTGGGTTCGTCACCCATCACCAGGGGGGGATCGTTGGCCAGGGCGCGGGCGATAGCGGCCCGTTGCTGCTGGCCGCCGGAGAGCGTATTAGGGAGTTTGTAAGCCTGATCGGCCAAACCCACCTGGTCAAGGAGGTGCAAGGCCCGTTCGGGGCGTTCGCGTTTTTTCCAGACGCGGCAAAAATCCATGGGGAGCATGATGTTTTCGATGATGGTCAGGGTAGGCAGCAGTTGGAAAAATTGGAAGATGACGCCTACGTTGGTGCCGCGCCAGCGGGCGAGTTTATTTTCGTTGAGGTCATTGAGATGGGCGCCAGTAACGTGAATATCGCCGCGGGAAGGTCGGTCGATGCCGGTGATCATATTGATCAGAGTGGACTTGCCGCTCCCGGAGGGGCCGCGCACCCCGACAAATTCGCCCGGATATACTTTGAGATCGACTGCTTTCAGAGCATGAATGGGTCCCGCGGGACCGTCGAAAGTCTTACCTACTCCCCGTAAGTCAATAATGATGTTTTCAGCCATACGTACTCCAAATATTGTGGTCATGAGTATTTACGGTGAGATTTATCGAAAGGTTGCACAACTTGGATGAAGATGATATCGATCATCTTACACCGATCATCACCAGCCTGCCTAATCAAGAGCTAACACTCAGCTAACAATTTTCGATTGTAGTAAAATCAGATTGAAGGGTAGTCAGCGATATATTTCACAATCCCCTTAGTATCGCGCGCAACGTGAAAGCGTTGTTCCTGAACAAAAAGGCGACAGTCATTTTTAGGATTAGGTTTAACATTTTTGAGCAGGCGCATCAAGTGACTGTCCACCTAGCTTTGAATGATTAGCGAACTTCTCTAATGCCGGCTTGTCGATGAAGATAAATCCCAAAATACTTCTTTCCATTATCACCTCGATCTGGATATTGCTGATTGGGTTTTCCGCGTTTTGGAACCTCACTCAGATGCGCCGCAACCATGACGAGGTCAATATCCAAACCGGGCGGTCATTGTTCAACCTGATCGTCATCACGCGGGAATGGAATGCCCTCCATGTGGGGGTGTACGTACCGATCACAGATGAAGTTGTGCCTAACCCCCATCTAGACGACCCACTACGAGATGTTGAAACCATTACCGGGTTGAAATTGACCAAACTCAACCCGGCATATATGACCCGCCTGATCGCTCAAATTGCTGCGACTTCCGAACATGTCCAATTCCACATTACCAGTTTGAATCCAATCCGCCCTGAAAATACTCCCCTTGACTGGGAAAGAATGGCCCTTGAATCTTTTGAAACCGGCCAACACCGCGAGTATTTTGATTATTATTTAAAAGGGGGTGCCAATACTTTCCGCTACATGGCCCCATTAGAAACCACTGCGAGTTGTCTACCCTGTCATGAGCAGCAAGGGTATCAAGAAGGCGATATTCGCGGGGGGATCAGCGTATCGTTTCCGGCTCATTTTCACATCAATTGGGCTTTAATTTTTAGCCATCTCGGTTTCGCCGTGGTTGGAGTGGTGCTAATTAACGTATTCGGATATCGCTTTGCCGAGAATATCCAGATATTGGAGCAGCAATCCCAAATTGATGGTTTGACTCAAATCTACAACCGCCGCTATTTCGATGAATATCTAGATAGAGAAATTCTGCGTAGTCGCCGGGCCAAAACGCCTTTATCAATTTTGATTGGCGATATTGACCATTTCAAGCCTTATAACGATCACTATGGTCACCAAGCCGGAGATGATTGCCTTAAATTAGTTGCGAAAACCCTGCAAGAATTATTGAAGCGGCCTGGCGATATTGTTGCCCGATATGGGGGTGAAGAATTTGTAGTGGTCTTACCCAATACCGATTTAGCCGGGGCCCAAATGTTGGGCGAAACCATCCGGGCCAAAATAGAAGAGCTTGAATTACCCCATGCCGCCAGTGACGTCAGGGCCGTTGTAACAATCAGCTTGGGAATTGGGTGTTGGGCGGCAGCTGAGAAAGAGATTACTGCCAACCAGCTTCTTGAAAGCGCCGATCAGGCCTTATATCGAGCCAAATCGGCTGGGCGCAATCAAGTGGTGGGGTAGGGGGTTGTCAGTTTATTGGTTTGGTAGAGTGCATCTTGCCACCAAAATGACGATTACATTAAACAACTTTTCTTACTCCCAAATCGCTGCTCGGCAAAAGGCACACTGGGTTTCATGATCGCAGGGGGTTTTAGCCGCATTTAGCGGGCAAACGCCTTGTTTTTCACGGCGTAAAGCCTCCCCAAAGATTTGCAGACCGGTGGATATCGTTCCTTTCTCGACCAAGGCTTCAATTAATACCGGGTCAGCAGGTTCAGCCAACGCAGACTTGAGGGTGGTTGCCATCTCATCTGGAGAAGTGACCTGAAAGAAATCGCCACCCCCAACCATTTCCACCACTTTGCCATAATCCCAGCCAGGGATGTCATTGAAGGGACCATCCACAAACACGCGTTGCATCCCAAAACCACGATTATTGAAAATTATCACGATCGGATTTAGCCCCAACTTCACAAAATTCGAAAATTCCAGTCCAGTCATTTGAAAAGCGCCATCACCGACCAACATAATCGGGCGGCTATCTGGAACGGCCAAGGCCACCCCTAATCCCGCCGGAACCGCAAACCCCATCGAGTTGTAAAAAGACGGGGCCAGATAACCATTTTCCCGCCGGGTCGTCAAACTCAATGATCCATAAATTGAATCGCCGGTATCGGCAACAATAATATGTTCTGGGGATAAGTGGTCATTAATTGTGGATAAATACTGATCCATTGGGGAAATCTGATGTGGATAACTTGTTGAAATCTCGGGATAACCCGCAGGGGATATTTCAGTAGCAGGCAATTGGGTCGCCAATGCCTTGATAAACTGAGGCAGGGTCAAATCAGCCGCAAAACGGAGAAAACCATCTCCAATCCAGGCGGATTTAGCCACCAAGATCTGATCCCGACGTAAATTGGCCGTAAAAGCCCCACAGTTAACATCGGTGATCTTCATCCCTAACATGATAACTAAATCCGCTGATTCGACGATTTCACGCACCTGGCTATTCTGACTGATCACGCCCGCATACATGCCCAAAATATTGGGGGCGGTCTCATCAAACGTACCTTTCCCTAAAACACTCGTTGCAATTGGAATCCCGCGCGCCGCACTGATGGCTTGGAGTTCAGCTTGCAAACCAAACCGGCTAATTTCTGCCCCCGCTAAAATGATAGGATTCGTAGCTTTCTCAATTCGGTCACAAAAAAATGACACCGCCTGATTCAGTCCTTCAGCAGCGACTGTTTGGCGCTGAACCGGTTGCTGCAATATGGGGATTTCAGCCGTCATCAAATCTGTAGGAATTTCTAAATATACTGGCAATTTTCGCTGAACCGCTTCAGTAGTGGCAGCGATGATCGTTGCCGCTGCGGTTGCGGGATCTTCAATTCGCAGAGCCCGCGCAGTGATCTGAGAATACGCTTCTAATTGGGAACCAGGATGTTTGACCAGGTGATGGGCCTGGGTGGTAACGGGATCGTCTTTAAATTTCACGCCGCGTGGCGGCCCCCCGCTGATCACCAGAAGCGGCGATGATTCTGCATAAGCACAGGCTACCCCATTCATGGCATTGAACCCGCCGACGCCATAAGTTATTAATAGCACTCCCAGGCCATTTAACCGGGCGTAGGCATCGGCACTGAAAGCTGAATTTGGTTCGTGGGTCCCGACCACGGGTTCGATTCCGGGAGTGCTCTCGAGGGTTTTAAACAGCGGTAAGATGTAATCTCCGGGGATGCCAAAAACATGGTTTACACCCGCATCTTGTAAATGATCAAAGAGAAAAGAGCCTAAAAGATTTGGGGCACTTTTTAGAGCTGAAGAATTCTGCAACGCGGGAGTCATATTTTCTTATTCTCTCCTGAAACCAGGAAACCAGGAGGACAACTTCCTGGTTTCCCAATAACACTTTAAATTTTCTATTATTCGCGGGATAAACGTAATCGTTTAGTCCCCCGCTGCTGACTTTAAAAATTTTTACATAATTCCCTTGATCTCATCCACTAATTCAGTAACCCGGAATGGTTTACAAACATAACCACTCCCGCCCGCGGCTATCACCCGATCATTTTCGCCGGGCAGTAGATGAGCTGTAACAATGATGACGGGTATATTCTGCGTAGCCGGATCAGCCTTGAGTTCTTTGAGAACTTCCCAGCCATCAATTACGGGTAAATCTAAATCGAGAACGATCAAATCGGGGGATGAACTACGGGCGAGCTGCAACCCCTCTTCTCCATTTTTGGAAGAAGATACCGCGAAGTTTTCCCGTTCCAAAATCATTTTGATCAAAATCATATTATCGAAATTATCTTCGATGATTAGAATTTGTGAAGTACTCATCAACTAACCTTTCCTAAAGTGCTTTGTAAACATCCAAGAATTATTTCCGGTAGAGACCCCAGGGGTTTCCGATGAGTTTTCTGTGATTGAAATCTGTCAATAGCATCACACCTAGGGGATGTAATGCTATTTTCGAAAACCCCTGGGGTCTGGGGTTACCACAATTTTTTCAACCTTGCACGGTAATATTAGTGACCGAGTGGGTCAAGCGCTCTTTTCAGACTCAGTAAGCATTTAAAGCAAGAATTGTTCTAGTTCTTCTTTCAAGCGGGCCAGACGAAATGGTTTGGCGATAAATCCATCGCAGCCTGCTTGAAACGCCTTTTCGCGATGGGCAGGCAGCGAATTGGCCGAAATTGCAATGATTGGAATTCTGCGCGTAATAATATCAGATTTTAATTCAGCCGCGGCAGTCCAGCCATCTTTAATTGGCAGAGCTAAATCCAGCAGAATCACATCGGGTTGGTGTTGGAAGGCCGCGGCTACGCCCTCTTCGCCATCAAAGGCCTGATACACTTGATAACCGGCTTGCTCCAAAATCAGGCACATCAAATCCATATTTTCGGGGGTATCTTCTACAACCAAAACCCGCAATCTATACATCTTGGTTATCGAAACCGCTCTTCTTGCCAGGCATCACCATCGTTGTGATAGCCGGCCCTCTCCCAAAAACCAGGACGATCCTGGGATGTAAATTCCAGCCCCCGTAGCCATTTAGCGCCTTTCCAAAAATAAGGCGTGGCTAAGTCTGAGCTCCCCGGCAGGTGCCCAATCACCCCTCGCAGCGGATAACCATGATCAGGATCCAGAGGTTGCCCGTCAAAATGAGTCGCTAACAAAAAAGTCGGCTGCAAGACCACTTCCAATGGTAAATTGGTTGTGTAATCATAATCGGCATGCTGAACGACAAAATTGGCGGTAGGTTTTAATTGAATCAGCCCGGCATCAATCAGGGTTTGAACTGAAACCCCTTCCCAATGGGTATCGAATTTACTCCAGCGGGTTACACAATGGATGTCCATTGTAATTTGAGTACGGGGTAATTTTAGGAATTCTTCCCAACCCCAGCTGACTTCTTGTTCAACCTCGCCAAAAATCCGAAAATCCCAGTTTTGGGGATCAAAAGTCGGTACCGCCCCATAATGCAGCACCGGGAATTTCAGGGTTAACGATTGACCGGGAGGTAACCGTCCTTCACTTTGCATTTGACGTTCTAGTTCTTTACGCTCTTGTATAGAATTCATTGCTAATCTCCACCCCGAGATTATATCAGACTAAAATCATCCGGTTTAGGGGTGGTACGGGTTCCGCTTGGTTTTTAAACGCACTACATTACCGTACCACCTGGGCAGATTTCGGTGTAAACATGATTTTGAAATCAATATTCTTACCGAAATCTGCTGGGATTCTTCCATATTTAGAGCGCAAACCGGTCACCCGGCTGCAACACATGCGCTTTCGTGTCTGTTTCTGCTTCGACGCGGCCTGCCCACGCCAGAGGATCTTGCTCAATGACGGGCCAGGTATTGAAATGCACCGGGATAACGTGCTTGGGTTGGATCATTTTGACGGCCCGCAAGGCATCATCGGGACCCATTGTAAAGTTGTCGCCAATCGGCAAAACAGCCAGATCAATTTCCTCCTCACCAATCAATTTCATACTAGAAAACAAGCCGGTGTCACAGGCCAAATAAATCTTATCGCCGTCAGCAGTGGTCACCAAAATCCCAGCGGGGTTGCCGCCATAAGCCCCATCGGGGAGCGCCGACCCATGAAGGGCGTGCGTCAATTTCAGATAGCCAAAGGGATGATTAAACCCCCCACCGATATGCTGCGGGTGTAACTTTTCTAACCCCTGTCCACCTAACCAGTTGACAATCTCAAAATTCGAAATTACCTGAGCATCCGTCCGCTTGGCAATGCTGATTGTATCGCCAATATGATCACCGTGGCCATGACTGACAACAATAAAATCCGGGTTGACTTCATCTGCCGCGGCGCTCGCCGCCGGATTCCCACTAAAAAAGGGATCGACAATGACGTGGAAATCAGCGATATCCAAACCATGGGTGCCGTGTCCGAACCAGAGATAAGAGAATGACATGAGAAACCTCCGATGATTGGGGAAAGATTAATTGTGAATTGCGAATGAAAGGCTGTGGTGTTTACTTATTCGCTTGTAATTCTAGGAGAAGTTGATAAAGCTGGCGGCGCTTCCAACCGGACTGGGCTGCGATTTCTTTGGCGATTTGGGACAGGGATTCGTGGCGGGATAGAGCCACTTCCAGGGCGGTTTGAACCGCTTCTGCGGTCCATTGCTCGGATTTTGGCGAGGCACCGGCCACCACCAGGGTGATCTCACCTTTCGGCTGTTTTTGGTCAAAATGGGCTATCGTCTCTGAGATGGTGCCGCGAAAAATCTCTTCATGCAGTTTGGTGAGTTCGCGCCCTACTGCAATCGGACGATCGCCCAATACGGCCTGTAAATCGACCAAAGCTGCGTTCAAACGATGCGGCGTTTCCAAAAATATCAGGGTATACGGTAAGGCGGCAACCTCTGCCGTCATCCGGCGCCGGTCCCCCGTCTTCCGGGGCAAATAGCCCAAATACAAGAACCGATCCGTCGGCAACCCCGAGACCACCAACGCCGCTACAGGGGCACTTGGACCTGGAATGGGACTGACCGTGTGCCCAGTCGTCAGTACTGCCCGCACCAACTCATACCCCGGATCATTCAACGCTGGGGTCCCAGCATCTGAAACCAGGGCGACATCACCCTTGTCCAGCGCGGCCAAAATCTGATCCAGTTTATGAAGCTTATTATGTTCAAAATAGCTGGTACGCGGAGTCGAAATTCCAAAATACTTGAGCAGTTTCCCCGTATGGCGAGTATCCTCTGCCGCGATCAAATCTACCTCCCGTAGAATTCGCAGGGCGCGGGCTGAGATGTCTTCAAGATTTCCTATGGGAGTCGCAACGAGATAAAGAATGCTCATCTGAGTGAGCAGTGATCAGTCAGCAGTGATCACTGTCTTCATTTTTTACAACAATTTTCAAGCGCCGGGCCAGTTTCCGCCGCGGCAACATGACCCGCCGTTGGCATCCTAAACACTCCAGGCCAATGTCCGCGCCCAAGCGGGTGATTTTCCAATCATAACTGCCACAGGGGTGCTGCTTGCGTAAGCGGAGAACGTCTTCCAGGTGCAGTTCTGGTAACATGTTGCGATTATAACAGAATGGTATAATCCGCAAACGCAAAGGAGCTTTTGCATGCCTGGTTTAAATATTGCCTCTTTAATATCCCGCATCATTGTTTTGCTGACAGCCTTTTCAGTACACGAATTCGCTCACGCCTGGACCGCCGATTACTTTGGCGATGATACCCCCCGGTTCAACGGCCGACTGACCCTTAACCCTCTGGCCCACCTCGACGTGATGGGGTCTCTAATGTTGATATTTGCTGGATTTGGGTGGGCCAAACCGGTGCCAGTCAACCCTTACGCGCTGCGCCGTCGCTCGGAATCAGCACTCATGTGGGTCTCCCTGGCTGGACCGCTCTCAAATTTCATCCTGGCCATACTGGGGGCCATTCCCTTTCGAATGGGATTTATCTCTGTCAATGATATTTATTTTTCTTCTGGCAGATTATTCCCCTCCCTGGCTGAATTCCTTTACCATTGGATTTTAATCAATCTGATCTTGATGTTATTCAATCTGATCCCTCTGGCTCCACTAGATGGGGAAAAAATTGCCGCCTATTTCTTCCCGCCCTCCTGGCGCGATTTTCTCGACTCCATCCGACCCTATGGTCCGATGATTTTACTGCTGTTATTCATCGCCGGACCCTATTTGGGATTAGATATTTTAGGTTGGATTTTAGGCCCCCCTTTGCGATTTTTATTCGGGCTGCTGGTAGGATGAAACTGACTGCCATTCCCTATCGGGTTGGTCAATTTTGGAATGCCTTTTGGACGGCAGAAATCCCCGCCGCAGACCTTGAACACGCGGGTGTAATTCTTACGACAGATCAAATGAACTTATTTCGGCGCTTACAAACTAGCGAACAAGCTCATGCGATTCAAGTTCTTAAAACTATTCAATCTTGGGGGGAGGACCATCCCGACCTGTTGGTTGCCGGCTTACTCCACGATATCGGAAAAATATGTCACCCGCTTCGAATTTGGGAGCGGGTGATCATTGTTTTAGGGAAGTTTCTGTTCCCCGCTAAGTATACGGCCTGGGGAGACGGACCACCGCGCGGGGTGACCCGCGCGTTTGTGATTGCAGCCCAACACCCATCTTGGGGAGCGGCATTGGCGCAAGAGGCTGGCAGCACCCCCTTGGTCGTGCGTTTAGTTCGACGTCATCAGGAGAAAATCCCCAATTCAAACCCTTCTCATGAAAATCGACTGCTCGAAATTCTCCAAAGAGCAGATAACCTGAATTAAAAGCCTTCCAGGTAATACCAACCCGGAAGGTCTCCATAATAAAAGAGGTAACTATGCCTGTACAACTCGCCATCATTGGCCTGGGGCAAATCGGAACATCCTTTGGGCTGGCGCTCGCTGACCACACCGCTGCCATTACCCGCTTGGGTTCCGACATCGATCCTAAAGTCATTCAGCAAGCCAAGCAATTAGGAGCGATCGATAAATCAGCCCTAAACCTGAATGCCGCCATCCGCACCGCGGACGTGGTGGTTTTAGCCATCCCTTTCGACCAAATCCAAGAGATGCTCACTTCCATTGGTCCGGAATTGAAACCAGGAGCGGTGGTGATGGATACCGCCCCCCTCAAAGCTGCGGTGACCAATTGGATGGCCGCGGCGCTGCCCGCAGAGTGCAGTTATGTTGGGTTAACACCCGTACTCAATCCGAAATACCTGCATGCCGAAGATTTCGGAATAAGTGCGGCCCAATCCGATTTATTCAGAGATGGGTTGCTGGCAATCACCAATCCGCCCGGCACCAATCCAAAGGCCATCAATCTAGCCGCCGATTTGGCCGATTTAATCGGCGCGGCACCCTTTTTCTCCGATATGTATGAGATTGATGGGTTGATGTCAGCTACCCATTTACTGCCGCAACTCACCAGTGCCGGGCTCCTCAATGCCACTGTCAATCAACCCGGTTGGGCAGAAGCCCGTAAAGTGGCCGGGCGCGCCTTCGCGGAGGTCTCCGGTCCCGCGGCCCACCTGGACGACATTGAAGCCCTGACCGCGGCAGCCATGAGCAATCGCGAAAACACATTGCGGACGCTGGATAATATCATCGCGACCCTCCAATCTATGCGCGCAGATATCGACAATGAAGATACCGAATCATTCGCTGCCCGACTAAAACATGCGAAAGCCGGCGTTCATCAATGGTGGCAGGAACGGGGCAGAGGTAATTGGTTTAAGGAAGAACTCCCCAAAATGGACGAAGTCCCCACTAGCAAAGACGTGATGGGGAACCTGCTTGGATTTGGGCTGCGTAAAAAGAAGAAACGTAATTGAAAACGGATGAATGGAGCTGGTTGCCGACCGTTTCACTGACATTCGCCACTCGCCAATTGCCAATTGATGCGTTATTTTTGTTACATTCTTGAATGTGCCGACGGCACGCTTTATACCGGCTGGAGCACCGATCCCCACCGGCGATTAAAACAGCACAATGCTGGACGCGGCGCCCGTTACACTCGGGCTAGAAGACCTGTGAAACTGGTCTATACTGAAGTCCAACCCGACCGTTCATCAGCAATGAAACGCGAGGCGGCGATCAAAAAGTTATCCCGGGAGAAGAAGCAAGTATTGATTGTGAGTGAGAAAGAGAGAGGCGATAGAGCCCTGAGATAGCGAGGCTTAAAAATTTTTCACTATCTCAAGTCTCAATCTGATTTTTTGTGAGGTGACACGATGACCAAACTACAATGGATTACCGACGAATTGAATACCCTCCACGACGCAGGGTTATATAACCATATCCGGACATTGGACTCGCCCCAGGGAGCCTGGCTGGTGGTGGATGGCAAAAAGGTGCTGAATTTCTGCGCTAACAATTACTTAGGGCTGGCTAACCACCCCCGAATTACGGCCGCGGCTCAAAAGGCAATCGAAGAGTACGGGGTTGGCCCTGGCGCGGTGCGAACCATTGCGGGGACGACCAGTTTGCACGTCGAACTTGACCGGCGCTTGGCGGCTTTCAAGAAGGTTGAGTCGGCAATCAGTTTCCAATCGGGTTTTGTGGCCAACACCGGCACTATTCCAGCCTTGGTTGGCAAGGATGATGCCATATTTTCCGATGAGTTGAATCACGCCAGCATCATCGACGGCTGCCGTCTATCGCGGGCAAAAATCATTCGTTACGCCCATTGTGATGTTGCAGATTTAGAGAACCAACTTAAAAAACATCGCGCCCAATATCGCCGGGCGATGGTCATCACCGACGGTGTTTTCAGTATGGACGGGGATATCGCCCCTCTCGACAAGATCTATGCCGTCACCCAAAATTATGAAGCTATTCTGATGGTCGATGATGCCCATGGCGAAGGCGTCTTGGGGTACGGCGGCCGGGGGATTGTTGATCATTTCAACCTGCACGGCAAAGTCGATGTCGAGATTGGG
Source organism: uncultured Anaerolineales bacterium (assembly GCA_964453155.1). GTDB lineage: Bacteria > Chloroflexota > Anaerolineae > Anaerolineales > UBA11858 > CAYVQU01. The sequence continues at coordinate 15,086 of CAYVQU010000034.1, forward strand.
ACCCTCTCCAAAGCCTTTGGCGTCGTTGGCGGCGTGGTAGCCGGGAACCCCAAAGTGGTGGAGTGGCTCCACCAACGCGGGCGGCCCTTCCTATTCTCCTCCGCGATGACCATCCCTGACGTGGCCGCCAACATCGAAGCCCTCAACATCCTGGAAGAATCAACCGAGCTCGTCGACAAACTCTGGTCCAACGCTGAATATTTCAAGACCGAGATGGGAAACCTGGGTTTCGACACTGGGGAAAGCACCACGCCGATCACCCCCGTCATGCTTGGGGAAGCGCCTCTGGCCCAGGAATTCAGCCGAGAACTGTATAAAGCCGGAGTCTTTGGGATGGCCATTGGTTTCCCAACCGTACCCCGCGGCAAAGCTCGCATCCGGGTGATGATCTCTGCGGCCCATGAGCAAGATGACCTAAATCAAGGCCTGGCGGCATTTGAATCGGTGGGGAAGAAATTGGGTGTGATTTAGGCTGGTGTCCAAATCGTCTGATTAGTCTAAAAGGTCTGAAATGTCTCCAGAAAAAGGGACTTTTCAGACCTTCTGACACTTAAGACTAATCAGACACTATAGACCAATCCTTGAACCTTTACCTATCTTTGGGGGTTATATAGATATGTGCTGCAGCGTTCTGAAAAACAATATAAAAAAATCATAAAGATACGAAAATCAAACTTGAATCGGGATGCATATGATAAAATCGTTTCGGTCGTTATTAAGATGACCCATATCCCTGATTTGTATGCCTATTTCAAATGGATAGAATTTTTCCTTACGGAGGTAACGCATGGCTGCTACCGCTTCGGTGGACAGATCAAGTGTCCTAGAAGTTCATAACCTCAAAACGCATTTTCATACTCAAGATGGAACTGTCCATGCCGTCAATGGGGTAAGTTTTGATCTAAAAGAAGGGGAGCTACTTGGAATTGTGGGGGAAAGTGGCTGTGGTAAAAGTGTAACTGTAATGTCATTGCTGAAACTGATCCCGATGCCGCCCGGTGACATCGTGTCAGGCGAAGCATTTTTCCAGGGTGATGATTTGTTGGCAATGGGGCCGGACGATATCCGCAAGGTGCGCGGCTATCGGATTGGGTTCATTTTCCAAGACCCGATGACATCGCTAAACCCGGTGCTGACGATTGGCTCTCAGATTATGGAACCACTCCGCACGCATCAAGGTATGTCCCGCGATGAAGCCAAAAAGACAGCCGTCAAACTACTCGATCTAATTGGCATTCCCCAGGCCGAGGAGCGGTTAAACGACTATCCGCATCAATTCTCAGGTGGGATGCGCCAACGGGTGATGATCGCTATTGCTCTCTCCTGCTATCCCCCCATCCTCATCGCCGACGAACCAACGACCGCCCTCGATGTGACCATCCAGGCCCAGATCATTGACTTGGTGAAAGATCTCCGCAAAGAATTGAATATGTCCATCATCTGGATCACGCATGATCTCGGCGTAGTTGCCGGGATCGCTGACCGGGTAATGGTCATGTATGGCGGGTACATCGTAGAACGAGCATTGGTGAAAGAACTGTATGGTGATCCCAAACACCCCTATACGCAAGGATTGCTGGGATCACTCCCCCGCCTTGAAGAGCGTTCGGTTGACCGGCTGACCAATATTGTTGGCCAACCGCCGAACTTACTGAGCGAACCCGACTGCTGTCCATTCGCCCCGCGTTGTCCGTATGTTTTCCAACGCTGCTTAGATGAAAATCCTGAACTCCTGTTCATCAGCAATGAGCACGAAGTGGCCTGCTGGTGGGACACAGACAATGGAGCACCCCGCAATGACCGCTGATAAAGAAGTCTTACTGAGAGTCGAAAATCTTAAGAAATACTTCCCGATCATGCGGGGGATCATCCGCAAAAAGGTGGGCGATGTCAAAGCGGTAGACGGCGTTTCATTTGATGTTTATAAAGGCGAAACCTTAGGGTTAGTGGGCGAAAGCGGCTGTGGAAAATCGACGACCGGACGGGTGATTTTGCAGCTTTATCCGGTGACCGAAGGTAATATTTACCTGGAAGGGCAAAATTTAACCCAACTGCACGGCGAAGACCTGCGCAAGGTCCGCCCCCAAATGCAGATGATCTTCCAAGACCCGCATGCTTCCCTCAACCCGCGGATGACAGTGGGCAGCATCGTCAGCGAACCCCTGGCTGAACACAGCGTGGTACGCGGTAAAGCCCGCCAACAACGAGTCGAAGAGCTTCTGGAGTTGGTTGGTCTTAACCCGATGCATGCCAACCGCTACCCCCACGAATTTTCGGGCGGACAGCGCCAAAGGATTGGCATCGCCCGAGCTTTAGCCCTCAACCCCCAATTTATCGTGTGTGACGAACCCATCGCGGCCTTAGATGTGTCCATTCAGGCCCAGGTGGTTAACCTGCTAGAAGATCTGCAGGCAGAGTTCGGTCTTACTTATTTGTTCATTTCGCACGACCTGAGCATGATTCGTCATATCGCTCAGCGCGTGGCGGTAATGTATTTGGGCCGTATTATGGAGCTGGCCGAGCAAACAGAGTTGTACAGCGAACCGTTGCATCCCTATACGCAAGCCCTGCTCTCAGCGGTCCCCTCACCAGACCCCATTCGGGAAGAAAAACGCCAGCGGATCATCCTAACCGGGGATGTCCCCAGTCCGGCCAATCCGCCCCCCGGCTGTCCGTTCAACACCCGCTGTCCCATCGCGGAAGAACGTTGTAGCCAGGAAATTCCTGAATGGCGTGAATTGCGCCCCGAACATTGGGTCGCCTGTCATCTAGCTAAATAAGGAGGTGCGCTAATAACCGATCCACATTTCAAACCCCTACTTTGCTGTAAATCAAATTTCTATTCAATATTCCTATGGAGGAAAACATGAAGAAAAAAGCCCTACTTTTTGGGTTACTTTTGATCGCTGCTTTAGTCTTCGCAGCCTGCGCCCCCGAGACCGTCGTTGAAACCGTGGTCGTTGAGAAAGAGGTCGAGGTTGAAAAAGAAGTTGAAGTTGTCAAAGAAGTCGAAGTCGAGAAAGAAGTTGAGGTTATCAAGGAAGTTGAAGTTGCCGGTGGCGCCCGCGGTAGCAGTGGCACCGTGACCATTTTGTACTGGCAAGCTGCCTCAACGCTGAATTCCTACTTATCTGGGGGCACGAAAGATCTGCATGCTGCTTCGTTGGTGTTGGAACCGCTAGCCCGTTATGATGAGGCTGGAAACATGGTCCCATACCTTGCAGCGGAGATCCCCACCGTGGATAATGGCGGCATTGCCGAAGACCTGACCAGCATTACCTGGAAATTGCGCGATGATATCGTCTGGTCCGATGGCACCCCCTTAACCGCTGCGGACGTGGTCTTCTCCGGTGACTACTGCCTCGATCCGGAGATGGGATGCAATGCGGCATCCAATTTCCAAGATGTTGAGGGCTTCGAGGCTCTTGATGAGCATACCGTCAAGATCAATTTTGCGGTACCCAAACCCTTCCCTTATGGTCCCTTCGTTGGGGAAGGCTCTCCAATCTTGCAGGCTGCTCAATTCGCGGACTGCATGGGTGCCAAAGCCCAGGAATGCACCGAGCAGAACTTCTACCCGATTGGTACCGGTCCCTTCGTGGTAACCGAATTCCTGGCCAATGATACCGTGCTCTACGCCGCCAACGAAAACTACCGCGATCCCAATAAACCCTTCTTCGCTGAAGCAATCTTCAAGGGTGGTGGTGATGCTGCCTCGGCCGCCCGCGCGGTCTTGGAAACTGGTGAAGCTGACTATGCCTGGAACCTCCAGGTTGAGCCCGAAATTCTACGTGCAATGGAAGCCGCCGGCCAAGGTCAAATCAAGACTGGTTTCGGTACCGCTGTTGAGCGCTTGATCATTAACTTCACCGATAACTCCGAAGACTTGGGCGAAGGCCGCTCCGTGTGGGCGGATGCAGATGGTGATGGTGTCAACGACAACCCCCACCGTTTCTTGTCCGACTACAATGTGCGCCGCGCCCTCTCCCTGGCGATTGACCGCAATGTCCTCGTCCAGGTTGGCTACGGTCAGGCCGGTGTAGTTGGCTGTAATATCGTTCCCAACCCCGCGATCTACCTTTCGACCGCCAACGACGAATGCTTGACCCAGAACGTGGCTGAGGCCAACCGCCTTCTCGACGAAGCTGGCTGGCTGCCCGGTGCCGATGGCGTCCGCGAGAAAGACGGCGTCCGCTTGAGCATTCTGTACCAAACCTCCACCAACTCTGTCCGCCAGGGCACCCAGGCCCTCATCAAGCAGATGTGGGAGGCCATTGGTGTTGAGACCGAACTCCGCAACATCGACGCCGCCGTCTTCTTCGGTGGTGACCCCGCCAGCCCCGATACCTACGGTAAATTCTACGCCGATATCGAGATGTACACCAATACTTTCTCTGGTACTGATGCAGAAGCCTATATGGGCAACTGGTCATGCGACGAAGTATCTGGACCTGAGAACCAGTGGCTGGGCAACAACATCCCGCGCTGGTGTGAAGGCGGCAACGCTGAATACCAGGCTCTGATTGACGAACTGGCAGTAACCGCCGACACCGCTCGCCGTGGTGAAATCGTCCGCGAGATGAACGATATGATCGTGCAAGATTACGCCATGATCCCGCTGATCACCCGTGGTGATGTGAGCGCCGTTCACAACACCCTCTTGGGTGTCCGCTTCAACGTTTGGGACTCCGAGCTGTGGAACATTGCCGACTGGTCACGCTCCGGTCAGTAAGCCACATCGATCCTAACGAATGAGTAATAAAGCGGTCTGCGGCCTTCGGATCGCAGACCGCTTTTATCCTAGCTAACAAAACTCTCCTGATATAAGGAGGAACAATGGGAAAATACATTATTCGCCGCGTGATGGCTGCCATCCCAACATTACTGGTCATCAGTTTTGTAGTGTTTGCCATCCTAGATTTGGCCCCCAATGACCCCACCGGGAATCTCCCCATGACGATCCCCCCAGAGGTTCGCCAGCAAATCCGGGAATCGCTGGGGTTCGATCAGCCTTTCCATATCCGCTACATCAAGTGGATGCGCCAATTCTTTATAAACGAGCCACTAAATATCATCGAACAAGTCTTCGATGTCCAAATTGGTAACTCTGAAGAGCGCTTACGGGTCCGTTCGTGGGCCACCCGCAGCCCGGTTATCGATCTGGTCATCGAGCGCACACCGCAGACTCTTTGGGTGGTTGGTTTATCGTATCTGCTTTCGATCATTATCTCAATTCCTATTGGAGTGATCTCGGCGATCAAACAATATTCGGCCTTCGATCAAATTGGGACCTTCGTCTCGATGGTCGGCTTTTCGGTGCCAACGTTTTTCACTGGCCTGGTAGCCATTGTGATTTTCAGTGTGAAATTGCGGTGGTTTCCATCAGTGTACAACACAACGCATGATGTGACCGATTGGGCCAGCTTTGTGGTCCAGATCAAGCAAATGGCGATGCCGGTGACCGTGCTGGCCTTTTACAGCACGGCCCAACTGGCCCGGTTTACGCGCTCCTCGATGCTCGATAATCTCAATCTCGATTACGTCCGCACGGCCCGGTCAAAAGGCTTGATGGAACGGGTGGTGATCATTGGGCACGTTTTACGCAACAGCTTGATCCCGGTGGTTACCCTCATCGCTTTGGGGATCCCCCAGATTTTTGCCGGGGCCATCATCACCGAGCAGATCTTCCGGGTCAATGGTTTAGGGGCGCTGCTCATCATCGCCATTCAGGGGGCAGACATTCCCCTGGTACAGTCCCTGGTCTTCATTTTCGCCGTGTTGATCGTGACCTTCAATATTATTGTGGACATGATTTACGGCGTTCTCGACCCCCGCATCCGGTATGACTGAGTGTGGTGCGGTTGGAACTTGGAATTTAACTAAAACTTTTCCCGCATCACATTAGCAGATTTCGGTTTGGACCGAATTTCAAAATCAAATAGCTTTCCGAAATCTGCTTATAAAAGTAGTGTTCGAAAAATAAGAGAAATTACGAATTTACCACTCGACCCTGAGGTAAGTTTTTATGGAAACAACAACGACTACTCCGGTAGAAATCCCTGATCTGGATGAACACAAGCACCGTTCGTTATGGGGGGACGTATGGGTGCAGTTCCGCAAACATCGCCTGGCCATGCTGGGTGTGACGATCCTGACTTTTTTGGTGCTGGGTATTACGGTTGGGCCGCTGCTCTATAAAGTTGATCCGGCATTTATCGACATTGCTGCTGCCAACTCCCAACCGACCCGTGATCATCTCTTCGGCACCGACAACCTGGGCCGGGATACACTGGCCCGATCGATGGCTGGTGGCCAGATCTCCATGTCTGTGGGGATCGTGGCGATGCTGATTGCCATGTTCTTCGGGACTGTCATCGGCCTGCTGGCTGGGTATTATCCTAAACTAGATGGCCCCCTGATGCGGTTGACCGATATGTTCCTGGCATTGCCACAGCTCCCTCTCCTGCTAGTAACCATTTTCCTGCTGCGTGATACCCTGCGGTCCGCCTTCGGCCCCGAAATGGGCATCTTCTTTCTGATTGTATTCGTGATTGGCTCCCTCAATTGGATGGCGACTGCCCGCGTAGTGCGCGCCGAAGTGCTCTCGATCAAAGAACAGGAATTTATCCAGGCCGCCAAAAGCATCGGGACCCGCGAATATCGCATCATCGCCCGACACGTTTTCCCTAACGTTCTCAGCCCCATCATGGTGGCCGCAACCCTCGGGATCGCGGGGGCGATCATTAACGAATCGGCCCTTTCCTTCCTGGGGTTGGGCTTCCCCTCTGACTTCCCCACCTGGGGCCGCCTGCTCTATGACGGCAAAGATTTCCTGATGCTGACCCCCTCCCTGGTCTTCTGGCCCGGATTCTTCATCTCGCTGACGGTCTTGAGCGTCAACTTCATCGGCGATGGCCTGCGAGATGCCCTCGATCCTCGCATTCGCGGCCGCTAACCTTAGTCATTTCAAAGCAATCCACCTGCCCCCCTGCAATCACTCAATCCAGAATGATTTAGGGGGGTAGTGATTTTTTGAGTAAGAATAAGTCCCCATGCTAGCTAAAATAAAATCATTTTTCAACAATCTCAGTTATTTTGTTTTTTGGGTTATTCTGGCAGTGTTGGCTACACTGGTTGCCTTTCAATTGCACACCACGTTGATCAGCCTCTCGATTGCGCTGATTGGGAGTGACTTACGCCCAGTGGGCTGGTCGATGACCACTACCTATGGATTGGCCCGGGTCTTTTGGTTGATAATTGGTATTTTATGGCTAATGTGGGTCATGTTTACTGAAGCTCATTTACGAGAGGGTAAAAATCGCAAGCTGTTGCTGAAACGGTTTGGAATTTTTCTGGGCATCCTCGCCATAATATATGGGGTCAATTATGGCATTTTGCTGCTGATCGTCTAAATTGCTGGCAGACAGTCTGGTTAAGATGAAAGGAGCCTCCGAAAACGCGGGGCTTCTTTTTTTATTTTCCGCCCTTTGACATTCTGGCCTGCCCCGGCTAAAATGGAGTTGGCATTAGCAAGACCTCAGTACTAATGCGAGTCGGTTTGAGATTGAGTGTTAAACTGGCAAAATACCACCACGCCTGAGCAGTTTTCGATTTGGAGTTGTACTCGAACTCAAAATCCTAACCGAAAATTGACACAAACAGAGCGCACATCAGGAGCTACGATGACAAAATGGCCTGGTAAATTCGTGATTGGACTCACCGGGAATATCGCCACCGGAAAAAGCGTCGTCCGCAAAATGCTGGAACACTTAGGTGCTTACGGTATTGATGCCGATGCGCTGGGCCATCGCGTCATTGCTAAAGGAGCTCCTGGGTTTCAACCCGTGGTAGATACATTCGGGAAATGGATTTTGGCTACAGATGGTCAGATCGATCGCTCTAAACTTGGGCGGTTAGTTTTTTCAAACCCTGAAGCTTTAGCGACCCTTGAGGATATCACTCACCCGTACATCCGCCAGGCAATTGATGTTTTAGGGCAACGAGCCAGCCAAAAAGTAATTGTGATTGAAGCCATCAAATTGCTAGAAGGCGAACTCCGCAATTACTGCGACACCATTTGGGTGACCGACGCCACTGAAGAAACCCAAAGCAACCGTCTGATCACCAAACGCAGTCTTTCGGCCGAAGATGCCGTGGAACGCATCCACGCCCAAAGTGGCCAGGATATCAAATTACGGGCTGCCGAGGTGGTTATTGATAACAATAAAGCGTTCGAAGATACCTGGAAGCAGGTCGTCAAAAACTGGCAGGGATCCGTCCCTGTGGCCGATTCGGAACCTGAGCCAGAACCAACTCCTAAAGCGGCTCCCAGCGGAACCCTGACAGTTAAACGGGCAGGCCCCAAACAGGCTAAAGCGATTGCTGAGTTCATCACCCGGATGAGTGGCGGCAAACGGCGGCTCTCCCGAGGTGATGTGATGGCCGCGTTTGGCGAAAAAGCCTTCCTGCTCCTCTATCGAGACGAGAGCATTGTGGGCATCTTAGGCTGGCAGGTTGAAAACTTAGTTTCACGAGTGGATGATTTCTATATCGAAGCCAACATTCCGCTGGCCGAAGCTATGAAAGCTATGACGGCCGAAGTCGAAGTGGCCTCCCGTGAACTCCAAAGTGAGGCCGCCCTGCTCTTCCTGCCACCCGATTTAGCCCAATACACCGAAGTTTGGACCTCCCTGGATTACAGTGCCCGGGCTGTAAAGGAATTAAGTGTGCGTGCCTGGCAAGATGCCGCGATGGAATCAATGCCACCCGGTACTGTAATGCTGTTCAAGCAACTGCGTAAGGATCGCGTCTTGCGCCCAGTTTAAGTTTTGTTCAACTTTTTGATCGTGTTTTCAGGCAGTCACTTTTGACCACTTGGGTCACAAAAAGTGACTGCTATTTATTTCCTATTGGATACCATCGGAAATGGGATAAAATAGCAAGGATAAATTGGTTAGTTGGTTGGTACCGGCTAGCTACCAAACCAACCAACTGACAAACCATTTCCACCCATTGTCTATTAAGCTGTATTAACGATTACCGTGCCCGCGTTTATCAATAACTTCCTCGATTTTTTATATTTTCTCTTTCAACGCCTCGACTGGTTCAGTATGCTCGACATCCTGCTGGTTACGGCGATTATCTTCTTAATATTACTGGTGCTGCGTGATACCCAAGCCATTGTGTTGTTACGCGGCGTTTTGGTGCTCATCGCGTTGCTCGGAATTATGACCAGCCTAGAAGTGCTGCCAGCCTTCTCCTGGTTAGTGAGCAATACCCTCCCGGCGTTGGTCCTGGCCATCCCGGTCATCTTTGCCCCTGAAATTCGCCGGGCGCTAGAACGGTTAGGCCGCACGAGTAATCTTATTCCAGCCGGTCGCCAAGATGCAGCCACCCGCGATGTTGTCGGAACCCTGGTAGCCGCAGTGGCCCGCTTGTCCGACCGGAAACATGGGGCCCTGATCGTACTGCAACGGACCGACAGTCTGCGAGAATACTTCCAAACCGGGGTTATTTTGGATGCCCAATTAACTTCTGAAATGCTGTTGCAAATTTTCTATCCAAATACACCTCTGCATGATGGCGCCGTGATCGTGAGGGGGAACCGGATTATAGCGGCCTCCTGTGTGATGCCCCTCTCCGCCAGTGGCAGCCTGATCCGATCGCCTGAACGCGAGATGGGATTGCGGCACCGCGCCGCCTTGGGGACCTCCGAAGTTGGGGATGCGGTGTCGGTGGTGGTCTCTGAAGAAACGGGGACCATTTCAATCACGCATGGGGGGCGGATGATCAGCAATCTCAACGCCGGTCGCCTCAAAACGATCTTGCAAACCTTTTACCAACGGCCCGAACCGAAAAACATCTTCATCCGTTGGCTTGGCCGGATATTCCCAAGTGTTGAACAGCGCCAGTGGGAGGAACAGTAATGCGGTTACTGCGTTGGCTGGGTCGGAATTTAAGTACTTTGCTATTGGCTTTCATCCTGGCGCTAGTGGTTTGGGGCTCGGCAGTCACCTCCGCCGATCCGAATCAAGAGCGGGTTTTTACCATCCCGATTGAGGTCGATGGACGGGGAACCGATATAGAAATTATCAGCGACCTCCCTGATCGAATGGCAATGACATTGTATGCCCCCGATAGTATTCTCGACCTACTCGCCGCAGATACTTCGGGGTTTCGGGCGTGGATCAATTTATCTGGACTAGGCACTGGGGAACATGAAGTTCCAGTGGAATATGTGATGCCCGCCGATGTCCGGCCCCTACGATTGATCAGGGTCAGCCCTAAGACCTTCCAAATTACATTAGAACAGCACGTTGCCATGCGGCTCCCCATTCAAACCAGTGTAATTGGTGAACCAGCGCTGGGGTATCAAACTGAAGAAATTGTCTGGAGCGATCAAGAAGTAACAATTTCGGGCCGTTCATCTAATGTTCAACAAGTGACCTCCGTTGAGGTCAATCTGGACATCTCTGGGGCCAATGAAAATATAGAAAAAGCATTAACCCTCCTCCCGCGGGATTCGGAGGGAAACCTGGTCCCAGAGGTAAATCTTAATCCCAAGCAAATTACGGTAACACAAGCGGTCACCTTGCGCGGCGGATACCGGAATATGGTCGTCAAAGTTGTCACCGTCGGACAGGTGGGGGAAGGATACCGCCAAAGCAATATCACGGTATCGCCATCTAATGTAATGATCTTCGCCCCCGACCCGATCTTAATTGATCAACTCCCCGGTTACATCGAGACCCAAATGCTCGATATCACTGGAGTAGTCGATGACCTGGAAACCAGCCTGGCCCTCAACCTGCCGGAGGGGGTGAGTGTCATCGGTGATCCCAATGTACTCGTCCAGGTTGGGGTAGCAGCCATCGAAGGGAGCATCAATATTTCCCGACAAGTTGAAGTCATTGGGATTTTGCCCGAACTGGTTGCCACTGTCGCCCCCGAAACGGTCGAGGTCATTCTTTACGGTCCCATTCCCACCCTCGAAACGATGACCGAAGTCGATGTACGCGTCGTCGTTGACCTGACCGAACTTGAACCAGGCGTGTACCAACTTCAACCAGCAGCGATCATCCTGCCCGATCGGATTCGGGCCCAGGTCATCTCGCCAGAAACCGTAGAAGTCGAAATTATCCCCGCCGATCAGGTGCCCACCCCTACCCTGGCACCCGCGCCGGCACCGTAAACATTTAAAACAGCTCCCCTCTAACTCCCCCAATACCGGGGGAGAACGACCATTTTCGACCGTTTAGAATTCCCCCAACTAGCGGGGGATATCATCCTGAGCCAATCGAAGGGTTTAGAGTGGTTATAAGGTAAATTATTATGCGTAAACCTCTCGTGGCGTTGGTCGGCAGACCGAACGTCGGCAAAAGCACTTTATTCAACCGCCTAGCTCAAGAGCGGCTGGCGGTGGTCGATGATATCCCCGGCACCACCCGTGACCGGTTAATGACTGAAACCGACTGGGGCGGCTATGTCTTCGATGTGGTCGATACCGGCGGGATTGACCCGACCCAGGTTAGTTCGGGCAAAAATCTCGATCCGCTCTCAGTTGGATCGGCCGAATTCATCCAAGAAATCCGCCAGCAGGCTGAAGTCGCCATTTCAGAGGCCGATGCGGTGCTATTTATCACCGATGTCGAAAGCGGCGTAACCCCCGCCGATCAGGAAGTAGCCCAAATTCTGCGCCGTTTCCAGACCGAACGGGAGGGTACATTATGGCCACCGGTGATTTTAGTCGTCAACAAGTGCGAAAATGATGCCCGTCGAGCCGAAGCCTATAGCTTCTACGAACTTGGCATGGGCGATCCCTATCCCATCTCAGCCCAACACGGCATGGGCACCGGAGATATGCTCGATGAACTGATCGAGGGATTTAAGGACTGGGTCGATGAAACCGAGGAAGATGATTCAGTCAAGATCGCCATCGTCGGCAAGCCCAATGTGGGTAAATCGACCCTGCTCAATCAACTCGCCGGAGAGCAGCGCGCCATTGTCAGTCCCATCGCCGGCACCACCCGAGACGCGGTCGACACTCGGCTGGAATTCGATGATGTCCCCATCACGCTGATCGACACCGCCGGAATCCGCAAACGCGGCAAAATCGATCCCGGCGTAGAGAAGTACAGCGTGATCCGCTCATTCAGTGCCATCGATCGTTGTGATGTGGCTCTGTTGTTAATCGATGCCCAAACCGGCATCACCAACCAGGACACGCATATCGCCGGGTTCATCCTGGATGCGTGGAAATCGGCCGTAGTGGTGGTCAATAAGTGGGATGCCATCGAAAAAGACACCTATACGATGCACAACTACACCCAAATGGTGCGGGCTGAACTCAACTTCATGGATTATGTGCCAGTGATCTTTATCTCAGCCCAAACGGGGAAGCGCGTTCACCAGGTATTGCCGACCGCCCTCCAAGTCCAGGAAGAACGCCTGATGCGAATTCAGACTTCCAAGCTGAATCAAATTATCCGGAAAGCACTGGATCGCCACCCCGCCCCCTCCAAAGCTGGACGACACCTTAAAATCTATTTCGGCTCCCAGGTTCGCAGCGAACCGCCGACCTTCGTGCTGCATGTCAACGATCCCCAACTGGCCCACTTCACTTATTTGCGTTATCTGGAGAATCAGATTCGGATGAACTATCCGTTCCAGGGCACTCCCATTCGAATCATCTTGCGGGCCCGCGAACGAGATGAGAAATGATACCCCGGAGAGCTGGTCACTGATTGGTGACCAGCTCTCCGGCTTGTTCCCTTGTCGTGACTTCAATCCGGTCTTATAATCTTGCCACGATGGAACCCAATTTTCAAAACTATTCAACAGAAATCCAACCAGAAAACCAGGAAGCAGAAAACGAACCCTCCGGTTTATTTCGGTTTTTTGTGGATATTCTCGAAACGTTAATTTTATCGGTACTCTTATTTGTGGGAATTAATGCCATCTCAGCTCGCATTCGGGTCGATGGCTCAAGTATGGAACCTTCATTTCACACCGGCGAATTTGTAATCGTCAACCGATTGGCCTATAAATTTGGCTTACCCGAACATGGAGATGTGGTCGTTTTCCACTGGCCCCGCGATCCGTCCCAAGAATATATTAAACGCGTCATTGGTTTACCGGGGAATCAGGTCAAAGTTGTCGATGGCCAGGTCTATGTCAATGATCAAGTCCTAGTGGAGCCTTATATCGCCGCGGCCCCGCGGTATCAGGGCAGCTGGCAGGTGCCCGCCGACCAGGTCTTTGTTTTAGGGGATAACCGCAATAATTCATCTGATTCTCACAACTGGGGGGCCGTGCCAATGGAAAATGTCATTGGTAAGGCTATTTTTGTTTATTGGCCGCCACCCGAATGGGGGGTAGTTCCCGATGCCGCCGCAGCCAATGCGGCGAATACGCCTTAGATTTTCTGTCGAAGCTTCGAAAACAAGTTTAACCGCAGAGATCGCGGCGGACGCAGAGAAAAAAACTCAGCGTTCTTCGCGATCTCTGCGGTTAAATCAGTTTTGTGGTTGACTCCCTTCTCCACTTCCGCTATAATCGCAATAGAACATGTTGGTATATCTAAGGATAAGTTATTCTAATTTGGTTGAAAATGGATAGAGAATCGCAAGCCAAACCCCTCTATCAAGTCGTGGTGGATTCGCTCTTAGCTCAAATTGAAGCCGGTGAACTACAGCCCGAAGAAAAAATTCCGTCTGAGAACGCGTTGGGCAAACTCTATAACGTCGGACGAAATACGGTTCGCCGGGCATTGCAGGAGTTAGTGGCCGCCGAAGTGTTGACCACTATTCATGGGGTCGGCACCTTTGTCGCCGCCGACCGGTTGGATAAAACCGCTGAATACTTGCTGGGTTTCACCCACGAGATGGAAAACCACGGCAAACGGGTCACCAGCCAGGTATTGGAGGCTCAAATTATCAGCGCCGATCCCTTCCTGGCCCGCCGATTGCAAATCCAATTAGGCGCCGAAGTCGTCTTTTTGTACCGCGTCCGGCTGATGGACGAGGAACCCACCGCCCTCGAACGGGCCTACTTGCCCCACGCGCTGTGTCAGGGCATTTTAGAACACGACTTTGCGACCGAATCATTGTACGAGACGCTATCCACAGTCTACGACCAAGTGCCCGACCATGCGGAACAGGTCATCGAGGCCAGTCTGGCCACCCCCGAAGTTGCCCGCCTGCTGAATTTGACCCTTCCAGCCGTGGTGCTCGTATTTCATAGAGAAACCCGGTTGGCTTCTGGGCAGGTTATCGAATATGTCGATTCAGAATTACGGGGCGACAGCTTCCGGTTTTACACCAACCTACGACTGCGCGGGACTGGCAGTGCGGCCGCATTCCGGATGCTGCCTTTACAAACCGATTCTGTTAGTCTGTAATTGAGAAAAAATATGAGTATCATTTCTGATTCTGAGCTTCAGGAAATTGTCCAGCGAGTAGTCCGACAAACTGCTGGCGACGGTAACCCAACACCGGCGGCACCTGCACCTACGTCCCCAGCTCAGCAATCAGAAAACATTGAAATTGAACCTGACAACAATACCAACCGCCGCATCGCCATCGGTGCTGATCACGGCGGCTTTACGCTGAAAGAAAACCTGAAGACTTACCTACAAGGTAAGGGCTATCAGGTCGATGATTGCGGCTGCTACAGCACCGATTCGGTCGACTATCCCGATCTCGCCTATGCGGTTGCAGTCAAAGTTAGTGAAGGCTCTGCCTGGCGCGGCATCGTCATCGATGGAGCCGGGATCGGCAGTTGCATGGCCGCCAACAAAGTTCCCGGTGTGCGGGCCGCAATGTGCTACGATCATGCTACCGCCGTCAACAGCCGCGAACACAACGCAGCCAATGTTCTTTCACTGGGCGCCGGTCTGATCGGCCCCAACCTGGCCAAACAAATTGTCCAAACCTGGCTCGACACGGATTTCGCGGGGGGGCGGCATTCGCGCCGAGTTAGTAAGATTATGAAAATTGAGAAGGAATAGAACGCGGATGTCGCTACGCTTAGGCGGATGCGCTCCGCTAACGCGGATGCGCGCGGATTTATTATTTTCCCTAAAATCCGTGTGAATCTGCGAAGCCCGAGTTTTTCTGGGCCATCAGCATTATCCACGTTCTAATAACTTCCCATAATTAAGTAACTGATGTTACGCACGTAGCATCCTGAGTAGGTCTACAGGACCATATCGAAGGGTGCGGGTTGTCCGAAAACTCACCCTTCGATACACTAGCGCTACTCAGGATGAATTTTCTAGCACATTTTGCATCCCTGCGTAACATCAGTTAAGTAAATAGTGTAAGAGAAAAAAATGTTTGCAGATTTATCAAAAGTCGAACAAATTGTTCAAATTGTGACCCGCGAGGTACTGATTGCCCTGGCGGAAGAAGAACAGCAGGGCCACCTCCCCCAAGGTGAACACTGCACGGAAGAATGCGCCGAAGGCATTTGCGTCCGGACCTGCTATGATCGGGTCGGGCGAGTGGTTAGTGCGGGGGCTTCGCGCATCTCAGCGACCATCGGTCGCTACCCTGAAGATCCTAGTATGGGACGCTATGTCGACCACACCCTGCTTAAACCCGATGCCACCAAAGATCAAATTGCCCAACTGTGCTACGAGGCCAAAAAATACGAATTTGCTTCGGTGTGCGTCAACCCCACCCACGTCAAACTCTCCGCTGAACTGCTGAAAGGCAGCAACGTCGATGTGTGCACGGTGATTGGCTTCCCCCTGGGGGCCTCCTCCCCAGCCGTCAAAGCATTTGAAACCGAAACCGCGCTCAAAGATGGGGCCACCGAGATCGACATGGTCATTAACGTGGGCGCGCTGAAAGCAAAAGATTTCGATCTGGTTGCCCAGGACATTAACGGCGTCGTGCGGATGGCCCATGCTTCCGGTGCAATCGTCAAAGTTATTATCGAAACATCATTATTGGATGAAGATGAAAAAGTAACCGCCTGTCTGCTCTCCAAAGAAGCGGGCGCCGATTTTGTCAAAACCTCGACCGGATTTTCGGGGGGCGGCGCCACCGTGGAGGATATCGCCCTCATGCGGAAAGTCGTCGGCCCCGAAATGGGCGTCAAAGCCTCCGGGGGTGTCAGGGACTATGAAGATGCCAAAAACATGGTTCAGGCCGGGGCCACCCGGATCGGGGCCAGTGCGGGCGTCAAAATCGTGCAAGGTGAAAAAGCCGCGAATGGAAAGGTAGCCGCGCCCCAGAAGGCGCAGGCTTACTAGCATTAAGAATGCGGTTCCGCCGCTACGCTTACACCGGAACCGCATTCCTTTGAAACAAATTATGCGCATTGCCAGAGTGATCGGAACCGCGATCTCCACCATCAAAGATTACAAAATCGAGGGCAGCAAGCTCTTGATGGTTAGCCAGACGAACCCGGCCGGAGACATTGTCGGGAAGCCCTATGTCGCAATCGATCTGGTCGACGCGGGCGAGGGTGATTTAGTCCTGACCGGGCACGGTTCCAGCGCCCGGCAGACCAACGTGACCAAAGACACTCCGGTCGATGCTGTGGTTATCGCCGTGATCGATCACCTGGAAGTCGATGGTAAAGTTGTGTTTGAAAAAATGTAAAGAATAACCACAAAGAACACAAAGAACCACTAAGTTTTTCTTTGTGCTCTTTGTGGCCTTTGTGGTGAAGAATTAACCGCCGGAAAAAATCGAATGATTATTGCCAAAGTCATAGGAACCACCGTATCGACGATCAAAGAACCGACCCTGGAAGGGCGCAAGCTGCTGATTCTGCGACCTGCTGATGAAACCGGGACCGCCTACGGCAAACCTTACGTCGCCGTCGACACTCTCGATGCCGGGATTGGGGATTTAGTCTTAACTGCCCACGGTTCCAGCGGCCGCCTGACGGATATCACTAAGAACCGGCCAGTGGATGCCGTCATCATGGCAGTGATCGATCATTTGTCTGTAAAAGGTAAGGTCAGTTATCGGAAAGAGTAACCCAAATCAGACCTTCCAGTTTTTGAAAACCTGGAAGGTTTAGACCAATCTCATGACCACATCCGAGAAAGAACAACGCTCCATAGAACAAGCCCGCCAGATGGTGGAAACCGCGCGCGCTGCACAACGCATCTGGGCGACGGCCTCCCAGCAGCAGGTGGATCGCGTCTGCGCGGCGATGGCGGCGGTGGCTTTTGAAGCCTCCGAGCGGTTGGGCCGTTTGGCCGCGGAAGAAACCGGATTTGGCGTCCCCGAACATAAAAAATTAAAAAATCAATTTGGTTCTAAGCACGTTTGGGAGAGCATTCGCGATATTCAAACGGTCGGATTACTCAACCATGATAAACCGCGGGGCCTGGTTGAAATTGCCTGGCCGATGGGCGTGGTCGCGGCGCTGATCCCCAGCACCAACCCGACCTCGACCGTGATGAACAAGGTCTTAATCTCGCTCAAGGCCCGCAACGCGATTGTGGTTGCGCCCCATCCCACCGCAGTGAATTGCTCATCTCAAACCGCGCAGTTAATGGCGGATGCCGCGGTTCAGGCTGGTGCACCCCCCGGATTAATACACTGCCTGACGGAGATCAGCCTGCCCGGAACGCAAGAACTCATGGCCCACAAATACACGGCCGTGATCCTGGCAACGGGGGGTGGACCAATGGTCCGGGCGGCCCATTCGCAAGGTAAACCGGCCTATGGCGTTGGCCCGGGGAACGTCCCAGTTTATGTCGATCGCAGTGCCGATCTCGAAAAAGCGGCCCAATACATTGTGGCCAGCAAAGCTTTCGATTACTCCACGATTTGTGCCACCGAACAGGCCGTCGTCGCGGACCGACCAATTGCCCGCCGGTTACAAGAATTGATGGAGGCCGAAGGGGCCTATTTCGTTGATGATCATCAGGCTGTAGCCCTGAGCAGGACCTTGTTCCATGAAGATGGGGCGATCAACGCGAAAACGGTTGGTAAATCTCCTCAATATCTGGCAGCGATGGCCGGAATTCAAATTCCACCCCAGGCCAGAATTTTAGTCGCCAAGTTAAATTCGGTCGGCCGGGAAGAGCCCCTCTCTCGAGAGAAACTAACCACCGTTTTAGGCTGGTATGAGGCCAGCGGATGGGAAGCCGGTTGTGAGCGCTGCATCGAGTTGATCAATTTCGGCGGCCGCGGGCACAGCATCGTCCTACATGCCACCGATGAAGATGTCATCATGGCCTTTGGACTGGAAAAACCCGTTTTCCGCATTGGGGTCAATACGATGAGCACGCTCGGGGCCATCGGCTTGACCACCAACGTAATGCCTTCTCTAACCCTCGGGGCCGGCGGCATCGGCGGCTCGATCACGGGCGATAATATCACCGTCTACCACCTCTTCAATGTCAAGCGGATGGCTTACGAAGTCCGCCGCCCCCCCGATGGCGCCCTGCGCCCCGGCACCGCTCCTGCGGGTCCAGTTTATGGCCCCTCTCCAGGCGAAATTGAAACTGTGGTTCAGGATATCGTTAGAGAAATTCTTGGAAAATCAAGTTATTAACCGCGAATTACGCTAATCTACACGAATAAAAAGCATTAGCGAAAATTCGCGAGATTAGCGGTTTACAAACAATAAACACTGTAGATTTTCATCTACGAAAAATAGGAGTAAATTATGGCTCAAGATCCTAGATTGATCGCCCTCGGAATGGTCGAAACCCGCGGTTTGGTTGGTGCAGTTGAGGCCGCCGACGCGATGGTGAAGGCCGCTAATGTTGTATTGATCGGCTCGGAATATGTCGGTGGTGGCTTTGTCACCGTGATGGTACGTGGCGATGTCGGCGCGGTGAAAGCTGCGACCGATGCTGGCGCCGCGGCCGCGAAACGGGTCGGAGAATTGACCTCGGTCCACGTGATCCCCCGCCCGCATGAGAACGTCGAAATGATTTTGCCCCAAGAGAGCAAAGGCAGCATCGGCGGCCGCAGCGGAGATAAGAAATAGTCACCCTAGCTGAACGTGCCACGGTAGACGTCGCTCAGATCCTGGCCCGCGCCCAGCAAGTCATCCGCTGGATTGCTGATCCCGAACCACCCCCGTTAACCGAGGTTCCTACTGGTCAGTTGCATATCGGGGTTGACCTGGGGACCGCGTATCTGGTGTTGGTGGTGCTCGACGAGAATTACCAACCGATCGCGGGCGAATATCAGTTTGCCCAGGTAGTCCGAGATGGGTTAGTCGTCGATTTCATTGGTGCAGTGGATTTACTGCGGGAGATGAAAACCCGCGTAGAACAGCGCATCGGTCGAGAACTAACGCATGCTGCCAGCGGTTACCCACCCGGTGTGCCTCGGGCCGAAGTCCGGGCGGTTGCCAATGTGGTTGAAGCTGTGGAGATGAAGTGTACTCATCTCGTAGATGAGCCCTCGGCGGCCAACGCGGTGTTGGGTCTCCAAAACGGCGCGATTGTCGACGTGGGCGGCGGTACCACCGGGATCGCGATTCTCCAGGATGGGGAAGTCGTTTATACGGCCGACGAACCCACCGGCGGAACGCATTTCTCCCTGGTCGTCGCTGGTTCGCTGGATATTCCCTTTGAAGCGGCTGAGGCCCTCAAAGTCAATCCGGCCGAACAAGCCCGACTGTTCCCGACGCTAAGACCGGTGATGGAAAAAGTCGGCAGTATCGTCAATCGCCATGTTGAACGCAGTGGCGTAGATGTGGACCAGCTTACCCTGGTTGGCGGCACCTGTGCTTATCAGGGAATGGCTGAAGTCATCCAGGATTACACTGGCATTCCGACACAGGTTCCAGAATATCCGGTGTTCCCGACCCCAGTGGGTTTTGCAATGCATGATCACGAAATTGAACATGTTTAGAAAATTAACCACCAAGAGCACAAAGGGACACAAAGTTAAACCTTCGTGATCCTTGGTGTCCTTTGTGGTAAATAAATAACAGGATAATAATATGGCTGATGGATTTTCGTTAAGATGTTATTGTTACCTCGACCGGATGCAGCCGCAGTACGCGGCTTTTGTGGGAACGATCACCCAGGGTGACTTGCCCGTTGAAGGAATGGCCTCCCTGTATATTGAGATGGCCCCCGGCAACGAGGTTTTTCGCACGGTGGATATCGCGGTAAAGGCCACCGAGGCCAAACCCGGTGCCCAAGTGGTCGAGCGCGAGTTTGGGATGTTCGAAATCCACTCGCTCAGTCAGGCTGATGTGCTCGAATCGGGTCAAATTGTGCTTGACCGGTTAGGTCTCCAAGCCGAGGACCGCATCAAACCCCAAATCGCTTCCACCCAGTTGATCACCAACATCGATCCCTACCAGGCACAGCTGCTCAACCGCTGGCGACGCGGCAGCATGCTCGTCCCCGGGCAGACTCTGCTGGTCGTGGAATGCTTCCCGGCAGCGTATATTAACTATGCCTGTAACGAAGCAGAGAAAAAAGCCAATATCAGCATCGTCCATGTGGCCTCGGTCGGCCGGTTTGGCCGGATGTGGCTCTCGGGCACCGAAAGTGAAGCCCGAACAGCGCAAGATGCGGCTGTGCAGGCATTAGAGAGTTTGGAAGGGGTTGAAGGCCGCTAAAGGAGTTTTTGCAATGCCAAAAACATTCTACACCGATCATGACATCGAAGATATGGTCGCCCGCGGCGTACGGTCTTTGGTGGTAGATGATGACGTCGTATTAACCGATCTGGCTCGAGAGAAAGCCCTTAAATTAGGGCTAGAACTGCTACGGGAAGAACCACCCAGCGCGCCGGAGCGGCCCTATATCGCCAAATTCACATCCCCCAGTGCCACAGTACAAACTCCAGCTGTCCCAAAAATTGAGCAACCGGCACCCTCTCCAAAATCTGGTGGGGATGATTTGTATCAAAAAATTTATGAGGCCTCTTTGGCCCGGTTGGGGAATACGGTCGATCCGAAATTATTGGAAACAATCGTTCGCCGAGTTTTGAATACGGTTTCCCCGAAATAGGTTTGCGATGTTATTTGGACGCGTGCGCGGTACTGCGGTGTGTACGATCAAATACCCCGATTTGAAGGGGATGAAACTGCTCGTGGTCCAACCCCTGGATCGCAAGCTCGAACCCGTCGGCGAAATGCAGGTGGCGGTGGATGTCGTCCAGGCTGGTCCCGGCGATTTGTGCGTGATGGTCCGCTCACGAGAGGCGGCCTTATCCCTGCGGGAGCATAAATTTGTCCCGGTGGATTTGTCCCTGGTTGGGATCGTAGATGAATTGACCGTCCGACCGGATGGTGAATTCGATTTCAAGTTGAAAGAAGGTTGGGTGCAATACACCTGAAATGGAACGCGGATAACGCGAATTGAGCAGATTTACGCGAATTTAAAACAAAAAATCGGCGCAAATTTGCGTTAGCGAAACGACATCAGCGTCAATCGCGTTCAAAAAGTCATGATTATTGGAAAAGTTGTCGGCACAATCGTTACGACGATCAGCCATCCCCATTATAAAAATCGGCGGTTGTTGGTGGTGCAGCCATTGACGCTGCCGGGTGATCCACCAGAGGGTGATTTTGTCGCCCTAGACAATACCCACGCCGGAATTGGGGATACGGTACTGGTCAATCGAGAGGGGAATGGGGCCCGCGGGGTGCTTAATAACCCGGATGGTTGTATCATTTCACTCATTGTCGGGATCGTGGATTCGCTCCATATTCCTGCCATGGATGGGTAACCAACATAAAATCCAGCTATGAGTGGGGAAAATAATCTTCTCGTTAGGGCAATTGCATGTTCATGTAACCAGGCGACTGAAGTCGCAGCAACTGGCGCATATGCGCTGGCAAAACCTGCCTTCGCAGGTTGAAACCCAGTCGCCGAAGGGCGACTTCGCAGTTGTCGGTGCAGTTTAAACTGCCGTTTAAGGTTACATGCGATTGCCCTAATCTTCTCGTAACCCTGGCAGATTCAACAAATCTTCGTTACAATTCCGACACGCCACCGCTGATAGTTGTTGGGTGGTACTTGACGATATAACTCGACCACAATGAATCCAAATTTACAAACCCCAACTCAAAAATACACCTGCCCAGAATGTCATACCGGCCATATGGCAGGGAACTACATCACCTATTTCACCTGGCTGGCGGGTGAATTGATAACGGTCCCAGATTTTCCGGCCTGGGTATGTGATGTCTGTGGACGCCGGGAATATGATGGGCAAGCAATTGCGCAGTTGAATATTTTACTGAACCCAAATACCGGGTCATCATCGAAGGTTGTCAAGCGAAAAGCTCGAAACGACCAACCGCCAGCCCAACCCTGAAAAAGTGCTTGACCCAATGGCGGGTGAATGGTAAAATCCCGTCGCTCAACTTGGTAAAGCCAAGTCAGGCCCCGCCCCCATCGTCTAGGGGACTAGGACGTAGGCCTTTCAAGCCTAAAACCGGAGTTCGAATCTCCGTGGGGGCACAAATAAAATCCCGCCAAACAGCGGGATTTTATTTTGTCTGGTAAACGGAAACGAATGGTGTTTTTGCGAAGCAAAATACGCCAGCGCGTGGCAAAGCCACGCACCGAATCATCCCGTGGGGGCACTCGCCATCAAAGAGGCCGCCTGAATGGATCAGGTGGCTTTTTTGATTC
>CAYVQU010000035.1:0-37490 GCA_964453155.1 uncultured Anaerolineales bacterium
TTAAGGAAACCAAGAAGATAGGAATCGAAAACCGCTGGATTAGGACTTATTGCGATTCGCCCGTTTTCGGTGGCGACCCCGACGCATCCACTTCTCAATCCAGCCCACAAAAGGTTCTGGGGGGAGGTAATTGAGCAGGGGCCAGGTTTCCAGAGCATGCGAGGCAAGTACTTGATTAGCCGCTTTGATCCCCAGCGCGCAGGCGCGTTCCAAGAAAAAGGCTGGCGAAGAGTCCCGCACCCAATCTCCAGCGCAATATAGATTTTTCCAGGGAGTCACTACGCCTAAATGTCGGTCATTCGGGCCCACAACCGGGAGCGTATGCGTATCTGGATTCCGTTGGAGGTGTTGCTGGATCAAGCGCCCCCGCAAATCTGGCCAGGTCTGGTAAACATCTTGCAAAGCCTGGGCCAGGATCGCGCCATCAGGTCGGGTTAGAACTTCGGGTGGGCCATAAATGTGGGCTTCGAGCGCGCACCCGCCGGTTTCCCGGGCCCAGCGGCGATAGGGGTTGTACATTCGGTCCAACCAAAAATAATTGTGGAGGCTGAAGTCGCCAGAGAATATCCCGGCTTCAGCAATCCGTAGGGGTGTTGAGTCAAACCATAGGCGGACGATGGCATTTTCCAATCCCCGGGGAAAAAATAAATCAGTGACTGGATCACCAAAACTGTTTTGGAGAATTTTTTGGGAATTGGGGGCATCGGTCGCCATGATTACGTGTTGGGCACGGGCCGATTGCTCTCCCTGGGATGATTGCCAATTAATAGTATATGTCTTCCCCTCTGAGCTAAGGCTGGTAACGCGACACCCAAGATGAATTTCTCCCCCCAAAGATCGGATTTGATCCCCCAAAGCTGCACACACACTCGCCCCACCCTCCTCCGGTAAATATGAGAAAACCCAGGCATCCCGCCGCATGATCGTATAAAATCGCAGGAATCCCAAAAATCCCGATAAAGGCACCTCATCCGGATTTGCCGATAAGCCGTTGCGAGCCAATCCCAAGAAAAAACCTTTGAGGGCTGGAGACCAACGCCGGGTCATCGCCCCCAGAGTCTCGCCAGCTAAGGGTTGTTCATCCCCATACGGATCAACCCCCACTGCCATGATTAATCCCGCCCAGACATTGAATAACGAAATCCAGTCGCGAATATCCAACGCCCATAAAAACTGGGGCCGAAAAAAAAGCTGGAGATAATGAAATGGCGGTGGGAAAATGCTCCGGCGAATATGTGATCCAACCGGCGTAATACTCAAGGATTGGCCGTGTTTATAAATCCAGTTTTCTTCTTGCGCCGGGACAAAAACCGGCCGCAGGTTATGCCGGGCCAGCATCGCCTGAAAATTGCGGTACTGCGACCAGATGCCGTGAACCCCATGTTCCAGTTGGAATGAAAACTCGCCCACCTGGATTGTTTCTCCGCCCGCTAACCGACCACCCAAAAATTGGGGATCCGCTTCAAGAACCACCGGCCGTAAGCCGCGCTCAGCCAAATGGAGAGCGGCAGTTAATCCAGCCACGCCGCCGCCAATGATGATAACTTCATTACGGTCCCCGCTCCCAAGGTGGGATGAGTTCGGGGAAAGGGGTGAGGGGAATCTATCCGGGGGCATAGGTTTTGAGATCAATGGCGCGCGCAGGATGATACCGAAGTCGCTCCCATAAATATTGGAGCGGTTTGGTCTGCATCAAAGAGGGTTCCAGGTAGCATTGCTGAAAACAAGAGCCACAGGCTGCCGGGGCTTCCCCATATTTTTGACGGGCAATATTCCAGGCCTGATCCCAGGTTTGGACTTCTCGCAGGTTCACAGCCTGACCCCCTTGCTCAGCTTCATCTTTTTCCATTGGGCGACAGGGGTACAACAGCCAACCATTCGGGAAAACGCGCGGGGTCAGGGTAGGAAAACACTCATAAGGTTGTTGAACTAACAACGTTTTGAGATAAGCCATACTCCCCAAAAGGGGTGCGCCGCGTTTTTTATGGGTGATCAGATTTTCAATCAAGCCTCGATATTCATCCGAAACCAACAATTCATACTGCGGCCAGTTGTTAAAGGATTGCGGTGAAACCGAGAGGTAAATCTGATTTTGGAGGCAAAAATTTAGTAAAGGTTCAATTCCAGCGATTGTCTCGGGCGTGATAACCGCATTAATGATCAGCCGAAATCGGTCTTTATTTTGACGAGCTGCCGCGCGCTCAATGGCCTGAATAACATCATCCTTAGGCAATGGGGTGAGGTTGATGGCATCTAGAGTCTGCGTCTCAAGCGAATCCAGGCTGATGACCAGCCGGTCGAGGTAGGGGAGTATATCCTGGCGGTCAGCGAGGAGGGTTCCATTAGAAATCAACGTGATCTCTCGGAATTTGAGTTCGGTGCGGGCTTTCTGGAGTAATTCAGGCAGATGGGGAACGAGGAGCGGTTCACCACCAGTCAGCCAGATCCGCGCCATCCCCGTACGAATGACGCGCAGAATTTCGAGGGTAGCCTCTAATACCGGGATTTCCTGGGCTTCAGAGTTGCGTCGGGCGCCAAAATCTTCGCAGTAGGTACAGTTCAGGTTGCACTGGGTGGTGAGATAGTAAACGGCCAAGAGGGGAGCCAGGGTGCGTACCCCCTGCCGAAGCTGGAGGTAATTTTGGGCATAGGTCAGCATGTGAGGGGATTATACTCGGGAACTGAGTGGAGGGTGGTGTGTTGAGGGTGGAGAATTACATGTTCGCCTTACATGGCGACTATTGCAGTTAGATAAATAATTCTGACGATAACGGCGATTGAAATCGCGGCAACAACTGCGAAACCTGCCTGCGCAGGTTAGACGCCAGTCGCTGTAGGGCGACTTCGCAATTGTAGGTGCAGTTTCAACTGCCGTTTTGAGCTACATGCAATTGTCCTAAGAGTTACGGAGGATGGGGCCAAGAATCAAAAACGCGGAGCGCATTCTGCGGATGCAACCCACGTTTTTTGAGAGGATTGGAGTTTACGAAACGACTTCTAATAGTTTACTCCAGGCACTTTGCTCCATATCGGCAAGTTCGAGTAGAGGTTCGGTTGTTTCTGCCAGGACGACCATGGGGGTGTCATTGTTGGCGGCGCGTTTGAAGATGTGGGCAACATGCTGCCAATGATCACCGATCGTTTTGAAATCATCACCGAGGGCGGCCAACGCTGAAATTCCGGTGATTTTGGCCGCTTCATGGAGATAGCGGCCGTACATATAGCGGAAATGACCGCCGCCGCTGCCGCCGGTGTAATCGATAAAGATGTAGGCGTTGAAGCTGGCCCAACGGAGGGCCTCGGCATCCATGGTTTGATCCCATTTTAGGATGCGCTGGGCCGATTTACGGATCCCTTTGACCCCGATGTTGGTGATGGGTGGATCAATCATCGGCGTGGCTGCCTCGCGGATCGAGGCTAAGACTTCCTCTGGTTCGGGAGGGTGGAAGTTAGTGAAATCAAAGCGATAGAGCCGATTCTTGGGCGGGAAGGGTTTGTAAGTTGAGCCGCGGGCCGCCGCGAGATCGTCCCAGGGGACAGGATGCAATTCCAGATCACGATCAGCGACTAGCACTGCGCGGGTATCCGGATCATAGCCAGCGGCAACAACCAGATGTCCGCCAAAATGATATTCTTCGCCACCGAAATCAAAATATGGCAAAAAACCCATATCGACCTGGAGCATAACGGGGTTACCCGCTTCCAGGAATTCGAGTAATCCTTTCTCCGCTTTACGGGCACTTCCGGTATGGACGAGTTCAACCCCGATCCCCAGGCGACGGCAGGCCGTTTGCTCCATCCCCTCCTCCCCGGGGCGGCCCGTGTTCGCCCGCCCGCCCATAAAGGGCAGGGTCCCTTTCATATGCCAGTAGATGAACCCCACCCCGGCCCCCAGTCCAAGAATCAGTTCTTCACTGACAGGGATACTATTGTATTCAAAGATATGCTTCATCGAACCGGTGACGCAGTGATGGGTTTCGAGGGATTTGAAGTTTGGGAAGGGTTTTAGTAGGGTCATGGTTTTATCCAGTGGGTGGTGGGTGGTGGGTGGTGGGTGGTAACGATTGTAAACGGGAATTGTTTTCTATTGGGTACTGATTACTGATTGCTTTTCCGTACCGGCTGCCGCAGCACTGTTTTTAACTTTTCTGGCGCAACCCGGCGGGGATCGCTGAGGTAAATCTCGTGGTGTTTGCCGTTTTCGACGAAGCCATTTGCGGGGATGAATTCGGCGTGCATTTTTTCAAGGGTTGGGGCTTCGTCATCATAGGAACCGAGGTGCATGATTTGGACTGCTGGACCTTCGTGATATTTCTCCAGGCGAACTTTGTCGAGGGCGGTGGGATTTTTGGCCTTGCGAGCTTGGGCAACGGCGTCGGCAAAAATCTCGGGAGTGATCCAGTCGGGAGTCATGATCATCATCGTCCAATCCCATTGGGATTTATCCCGTTTCGTGGAGAAGGTTTCCATATCTTCGGCCCACCATAAACCCTCCAGGGGCGGCACGACATAATCTTTCTCCAAAGTGCGCTTGCTAATAAATTTGATTTTGTAAGCCACCGCGTACAACGCTTCCACGACGTCCTGATACTCTTGAGCGGTGTTGGGATCACCATGTCCGTCAGCCATCAAAAACTGCATTACGGGGACCTCGACAACCACGAATTTCTTGGGGGGTGCGTATAACTCTTTGAGCGTTTTCTTGAAATCTACCTTAGACATTTCCGGCCTCCACTTCTTGAATGAAATTTTTGATCCAATTGAGTTCAGCTTCAGCCAGAGCCTGGCTGTAATCAAACATGGCTTGCACAAAGGGGGGTAAGGGTTGTTGGGCTGCTGAACGATTTAACATATGGGCCAGACGATTTTCGATTTCGGAAGCATAATTGTTGAGGGCCTCCAAAACCTGATCCCGGGGCACGCTGGGGAAATTGGCTAAGCCCATCAAGAACGGGGTAGTGCCTTGGTGCGGCGTAGTGAGAACTTCAATGGTTTCCGCTAAATACGTCTGTTGACCTTGCTCGGTGATACTGTAAACTTTGCGAGCGGGGCCTTTGCCTTCCGATTGGCGAAGTTCACTGGTGATCAGCCCCGCTTTTTCGAGTTTGTTAAGCAAATAATAAATCGAGGAAAACCCGATTTCGGTCCAGTCGCGCATGCCACGGTGTTCGATGACTTTTTCGATGTCATATCCGTGGCGAGGCTGTTCGGCGATCAGGCTGAGAATGGCTAATTCGGCGTTGGTCATGGCTTATCCTGTTTTCAGTATATTCTAATATTAGAATATCACACAACAAAGATAATGTCAAGTAGGGGTCGGGTAACCCGACCCCTATGATGGTTAGCACGCGGCGGACGGGTACCAGACCCGTCCCTACCGATCGGTGACCTGGTAATTGGGGGCTTCTTTGGTGATGATGACGTCGTGGGGGTGGCTTTCGATCAGGCCAGCGTTGGTGATGCGGGTTAATTTGGTATTGGTGCGTAATTCTGCGAGGTTGGCCGCACCAGCGTAGCCCATCCCAGAACGAAGACCGCCGACCAATTGGAAGACATAATCGCGCAGGTGGCCTTTGTAGGGTACGCGGCCTTCGATCCCCTCGGGAACGAGTTTGCCACTGCTCTTCTGGCCGCTGGCGTAGCGGTCCTTACCATAGCCTTTCATGGCGCCCATACTGCCCATGCCGCGATATTCTTTGAAATGCCGGCCTTCATAAAGGACGACTTCACCGGGGGATTCATCCAAACCGGCTAACAGGCTTCCCAACATGACGACATCGGCTCCAGCAACGATAGCCTTGACGATATCCCCGCTGAATTTCACGCCGCCATCTGCAATGACGGAGACTCCCTGACGATGAGCAGCCTGCGCACAGTTGTAAATTGCCGATAGTTGCGGCATACCTGATCCAGAGACGACGCGGGTAGTACAGATAGACCCCGCCCCGACCCCCACTTTGATGACATCGGCTCCGGCTGTGATGAGGGCCTCGGTCCCTTCGGCGGTGACGACGTTCCCGGCGATGACGGGCAGGTCGGGCCAGTTGGCTTTGATCCGTTGGATGGCCCGGATCACACCGGCGGAGTGGCCGTGGGCCGTATCGATGACGACCATATCCAGGTCAGCGGCCCACATTAACTGGACTCGCTCTTCCAAGTCGGCACCCACCCCCACCGCGGCACCCACCAACAAACGTCCTTGGGAATCGACGGCGGCATGGGGAAAGTCGCGGGCTTTGTGAATATCTTTGACCGTAATTAATCCCTTTAAAATCCCCTGGTTATCCACTAATGGGAGTTTTTCGATCCGATATTTTTGCAGCAAAGATTTAGCGGCCTCCAAATCGGTATCCACCGGGGCCGTCACCAACCGGTCGGCGGTCATAAACTGGCTGACAGGCAAACCATAATCGGCTGCATCCACAAACCGGACATCGCGGTTTGTAAGAATCCCGACCAGTTTCCCGCCATTGGTGGTAATCGGCACCCCGCTGATATGATAGGTGGACATAATATCTTCGGCATCTTGGAGCGTTGCCTCGGGTGTCAGGGTTATTGGCTCGACGATCATGCCAGATTGAGAACGTTTGACTTTATCGACTTCGGCCGCCTGGGCTTCGGGCGATAAATTGCGGTGCAAGATGCCCACTCCGCCCGCGCGGGCCAGGGCAATCGCTAACCGGGCTGCGGTAACTGTATCCATCGCCGCGGAGATGAGCGGGATTTTCAGGCGAATATCTGGCGTTAGCTGCGTGGATACCTCGGTCTCATTTGGCAAAACTTCGGTATAACCCGGAACGATGAGGACATCATCAAATGTCAGGGAAAGATTTTCGGAAAAAAGTTCGGTATTCATGGGGCCTCCTGGTTGTCTAGACATCGAATTCGGGGGATTATAATAATTGGTCACATTTTTGAGAAGATAGAGATTCACAGCATCATTTGCATTTCCAGGTATAACGGCTATAATGAATAAATAATTTATTTTAAGGCTAATATCTTTAGAAGCTTGTGCGAGTTTGCCTGACTTTAGTAATTGAAAAATTTCTCTTTCGCCGCTCCAAATCTTGATCCCTCCAAAAAAAATTCTCGCACGTCACAAACACGATTAGTTTTATAAGCCTTGGGAGGCTGCGCTCTGGAAACACATCGGATCACCCAAAACCTGGACCCGCAAAAAAATACTGGTAGCGAGGAACAACTTCAACCGGGTACGATACTAGAAAATCGGTACATGATTGAGGGGATGCTTGGCGTAGGCGGCATGAGTTCAGTATATCGGGCGCGCGATACGCGCTTTACTGCGGTCAAGCCGGTAGCCATTAAAGAAATGACCAACCGGGCCAATGAAGAATTGATACGAAGTACTATCGTTTCGAACTTTGAACGCGAAGCCAATATTCTGGCAACCCTAAATCACCCCACGATTCCAAAAATTTACGATTATTTTACAATTGGTACCCAATCGTATCTGGTGATGGAACTCATTCAGGGGAATAATCTCGAAGTTGTCTTGAACCAAACCCAGGGATTTCTGTCTGAAGAGCAAGTGATCAATTGGGCTATCGTATTGTGCGATGTCCTCCACTATCTCCATACCCACCAGCCACCCATCATATTCCGCGATATGAAACCGGCCAATATCGTTGTCAAACCTGATAACAGTTTGGTTCTTGTCGATTTTGGGATCGCAAAAACATTCCAAGCGGGGCAAAAAGGCACCATGATTGGCACCGAGGGCTACTCCCCACCGGAACAATACCGGGGCGAAGCTACTCCCCTGGTAGATATTTATGCGCTGGGGGCCTCACTCCATCATGTACTCAGCCGAAGAGACCCCCGTATCGAAACACCATTTACATTCACAGAACGTGCAATCACTGCCAGTAACCCCAATGTCTCAAGTGAGTTGGAAACAATCGTCAATACGGCAGTGCAATATAATGCGGCTGATCGCTTCCAAGATGCGGCCGCGATGAAAGATGCTCTCATTATTGTTGCCCAAAAAACTGGGGCCCTCAACATGCAAACCAGCACCATGACCACGGCAATTTCTGAGGCCCAAGATATCAAACCATTGTGGGAATTCGAATGTGAGGATGAAATTCGTGGACCAGCTACTTTCCACGATGGCATGGTATTTGTTGGGGCTTACGATAATAATGTTTATAGTCTCAACGCAGCCACAGGTGAATTTATCTGGAAGTACGCAACCGATGGCGGGATCGTCAGTAAACCGGTTATATTTGAAAACAATTTATTTTTCGGGTCAGAAGACCATAAAATTCATGTGGTATCGACCCGTTCAGGCCGCATTGTTTGGACATATTATAGTGAGGGTCCAATTCGCTCCTCGCCGCGCGTCGAAGATCGGCATGTTTTCATAGGGTCTGATGATGGCAATTTACATGTAGTTAATGCGATTACTGGGAGAAGAGCACTAAAAGTTGATTTGGGTGCCCCAATTCGGTCTTCACCAATTATTGTTAACGAAAATATTTACGTTGGCACTGAGAATGGAGAATTTTTTAGTATCGACTTCCGCGGGAAGATTAATTGGCGAGTTCGGGCAAAAAGAGCCATTACGTCTTCCCCCCAATTCATGAATGATGTGGTTTATTTTGGTTCCATTGACGGATTGATCTATGCAGTTGATGCGAATAACGGTTGGACAATCTGGCGGTTCCGGATGACCAAGGGCACCGTTTCTTCGCCCTGCATTCACGAAGATCACTTGTTTATTGGTTCAGCAGATGGAAATATCTATTGCATCGACACTCGTTCTAGCAAGGAGATCTGGCGATTCGCGACCGATCATCAGGTGTCTAGTTCGCCACTTTTCTATAAAAATTCAGTGTATTGTGGTGGGGTAGATGGTAATCTCTACTGCATTGATGCCAAAACTGGACGTTTGCGATGGAAATTTACGACAAAATCAGCAATTACCAGTTCCCCCATGATTCAAGACGATATTGTTTACATTGGCTCAACAGATCATAAATTGTATGCTTTGCCAACATAATTCTTAGGCAATTTTTTTGCGCCCTCATCCAAATGCAAGAATAAGAACAGGAGAAATCGTCGCGTGGCTAAATTTTGGGAAAAACTGTTTGGAAAAAGAAAAGAAACGCTAAGTGATGAAGATACTTTACCAATCCAGGAGGCGTTAGATGTTGCTCCAACCATGACGCAGCCCAGGACTGAGGAAGTCACAAAACCGCTCTCGCCATTATCCAGTGTAGTTGCTGATGTTATTCAAACCGAAGGTGGGTTAGGGGTCGAACCCCCGCAGCTGACTGCCGCCTGTGCGCAATCAGTGGGTCAACAAAGGGATCACAATGAAGACGCGCTGTTCTCTTTGACGATGATGATGGCCAGCAATGCCGGTTCAATTCCCTTTGGGCTGTACATCGTCGCGGATGGGATGGGGGGCCACCAACACGGCGAAGTAGCGAGTGAAATAGCCACTCGGTCCATGGCCCATCATATAATTGCGGAAATTTTTATCAACCTGGTTCAAAACGATCCGCAGCCTCCTGAAGACCCGCTCCAAGATATTTTGCAAATCGGCGTTCAAAAAGCTCACGACAATATTCTCAGCACCCTTACTGGAGGGGGCACGACTCTCACCGCGGTGGTGGTTCTAGGTAATCAGATGACCATCGCGCATGTAGGTGACAGCCGGGTCTACGAAATTAATCTCAATGGGCGCATGAAACCGCTGACCCGCGATCATTCTTTAGTAAAACGGCTGGAAGAGTTAGGGCAACTCACAGCTGAGGAAGCCGCAGTTGATCCCCGTCGAAATGTACTCTACCATGCTTTAGGGCAAGGTTCTCCCCTCGAGCCTGAAATCATTAGCGCCCCAATTCCTCACCCAGGATATTTACTCGTTTGCTCTGATGGATTATGGGGCGTTATTTCAGAAGATCAGATTGGCGAGATAATTACAACTTCAGAAACTTTGCCGATTGCCAGTCAAAGATTAATTGATGCTGCCAATGCTGCCGGTGGGCCTGACAACATTACGGCCATATTAGTTCGGTTACCTGATTAATATCTATGGGACAGGAAAGTTTTTATCGGCGTTTAGGGATTTCTGAAAAAGCAACCCAAGAAGAAATTCAGGCCGCATTTCGATCAGCTGCCCGAAAACTGCATCCGGACGTAAATTTACAAGCCGGAGCTACTGAGCATTTTTTAGAAGTTAAAGAAGCCTATGAAATTCTCGTTGATCCTCAAAAACGTTCAGTTTATGATGATCGGAATGTTTTTACGCGCGAGGTACCGCCTCCGCCAATTCGCGTCACGCCATATCATAGTCGCTCTAAGCTTCTCTGGTTACCCGAAAGTCAACTCCATTACACCTTACTCGACATGGAGGTATTGACTGATCAAATCCCTAACGAAGCAAAGGGGACTCATCCTACCAATATAACTTTGGTTCTAGATTGTTCAACTTCCATGCAAGGGGATCGGCTCGATAGGGTCAAAGCCAGCGCAATCGAGATCATGCGGCAACTCCGGGATCAAGACATCCTCTCCATTGTTGCTTTTAATGATCGAGGTGAAGTTGTGTTACCGGCAGAAGCCCATGCCAACAACATTAAAAGCGAGGGGCAAGTGCGCCTGATGCAGGCCAAGGGTGGCACAGAAATATTCCAAGGTTTAAAAAAGGGATTTTTAGAGGTTCGCAAAAATCTAAATTCACAGGCTGTAAACCATATTATCCTAATTACGGATGGACACACCTACGGTGATGAAAAAAAATGTCAGAAACTAGCCCAAGAAGCTGCGAATTTGGGCATTGGCATCAGCTGCCTGGGAATCGGCCATGAATGGAATGATAAATTCTTAGAATCTTTGGCTACACTGACCGGTGGTAGCTGCTTCTTTGTCCAAAAGCCCAAAGAGATTAGAACCTTACTCAAAAAGAAATTTGCCGGTTTAGGGCAAGTTTACGCTGAAAATATTAACCTGAACTTTCAAACCGGATCTGGAGTTGAACTTAAGTTTGCTTATCGTCTGCAACCTGAAGCCGGTGAACTCCCCATTGAATCAAATATTAATTTAGGAAATATACCAAAGGGTTTTCGCCAAAGAGTGCTGCTGGAATTTCTAATTCCCCCAATTGCGCCAGAAGTTCAACAAATCCTCATCGCAGACGCCCACTTAACATTTTCAATCCCAACAATTTCTGACACAACCTACCGAATACCGATTACAATTGTACGAAATCTTGTGACCAGCACCGATCCAGAACCACCCCCCCCATCATTGTTGAGGCAATGTCGCGGCTAACA
This sequence comes from uncultured Anaerolineales bacterium, assembly GCA_964453155.1. Classification (GTDB taxonomy): domain Bacteria; phylum Chloroflexota; class Anaerolineae; order Anaerolineales; family UBA11858; genus CAYVQU01. Next base: position 11,304 of record CAYVQU010000035.1, read on the forward strand.
CTATTCCGAATGCAAGACCTGGCTCAAAAAGAGCTTTCCGCTGGGAATTATCGCGACGCAACAACTCGATTGCAAAACATGGCTACCCGCCTATTGGCCCGCGGCGAAACGGGACTCGCCAAAACCGTTCTCGATGAAGTCAAACACATCAAAAAAGAAAATGAATTTAGTCAGGATGGTGATAAAGCGATAAAATATGGAACAAAAGCTCTTTTATTGCCCTCCGGGTAAAGGATATTCGCTAGATTATGATTTCTTGCCCAGTTTGTAAAAATGAGGAATTGACGGGTGCAATTTTTTGCACCAAGTGTGGGACCCAACTGATTCCTGGGGATGAAAGTCGTGTAACCACCAGTATTGGCTCAAAAAGCACCGATACATTCAATATGGGTACGATACCTGATTTTCCCTCCCCTCCGGCCGACTCACCCGATAGTAATGTGGCATTACTGGTTTTGAGCGATGGGGAGATCATCCATATTTCTGGGAAAGATGAGTTCACTTTTGGCCGTTCAACGGAGGGCCAAACAATTATTCCAGACATCGATCTCAGTCCATTCCAGGCATACGAGGCTGGCGTTTCTAGACTGCATGCGAATATCCAAACAACTGAGGCTAAAGTTACGATTAAGGATTTAGGGTCGGCCAATGGCACCCGGTTGAACGGCAATAAAATTATGCCGCATGAAGAATATTCAATTTCTCATGGTGATATCCTAACTTTTGGCCGCCTAAAAGTTCAAGTTTTGCTGCGTTCTTAGATCGGAGTTATTTATGCCGCTAGAAATAATTCTACATATTCCAAATTCTGACCCGATTTTGGGTGAGATTGATGAAATGCCTGGTCCGTCGGATACCATGATTAAGGTTAGCAATCCACGCCAACGCGATGGCAAAGATTTACATTATTTGGCTCAAAATGTAGTCACAGTGGTTTGGCCGATTGGGATGGTCAGTTTCATTGAAATTTTGCCCAGCGAGGAAGAAGAGCAAATTGTCGGTTTTGTTAGGGAGTAGTTTTCAATGACCACCGAGAAATTCCGAGGCTATACTATTCTGGTTGTTGATGATGAAAAAAGGATGGTGCGCTTTATTCGATTGAACCTGGAACAAGATGGTTTTCAGGTTGTTTCGGCTTACAATGGTACCGAAGCACTTGAGCAGGTTCGCCAGTCCCTCCCCAATTTGGTTCTCCTCGACGTAATGATGCCGGATATTAATGGATTTGAGGTCTTGAAAAAAATTAGGGAGGCCAGCTCAGTCCCGGTCATCATGCTAACGGCCAAAGGTGAAGAAGATGACCGGATTCAGGGGTTAGAATTAGGGGCAGATGATTATGTGACCAAGCCCTTCAGCCCACGCGAACTTGTCAGCCGCGTTCGGGCCGTCCTGAGGCGAACAGAAGCTGTCGGGGGTGATGCTGCCAATGTCATTCAAGTTGATGAATGGCTAAAACTTGATTTTAATCGTCGTGAAGTTTGGGTTGCCGGAGAACTAGTGCAATTGCGCCCCACTGAATACCGGCTGCTTTACCATTTGGTCCAAAATGCGGGTTGGGTAGTCACCCATGAACAAATTTTAACGAAAGTTTGGGGACACGAGTACCGAGATGAACCCCATTATGTGCGCTTATACATCAACTATTTGCGTAAAAAAATAGAAAAAGATCCCGCCAACCCCGAATACATACTCACTGAACGCGGGGTTGGTTACCGGTTTGTCGATTATCGCCGATAACCAAAGTCCAATTATTGGTGAACGGTGTGCTTTCAAGGCACACCGTTTTTTGTTAACCCCGATTTTATCCATAGCAACACTTTTACGTTATTCTAACGTTTGCCAAGTATGATCAAACCGAAATTATTTAATTAAGAGAGATTTTATGCCAACGTACGAGTTTATTTGTAATACTTGTGGTAATCAATTCGAAAAAAACCTTCGATTTAATGATGACCTATCTAATATTCCCTGTCCCGATGGTCACCCTCATGCCAGAAAAGTTTTCTCGGTTCCCAGTGTGGTCTATAAAGGCAGTGGTTTTTATGTAAATGACAGCCGCAAAAAAGGCAGTAAAGCGGCCAAAAAATCAAAATAGCTTCTCTTGTCAGTCAGGTACCTTTGCGCTATACTCAGGCCACAAGGAGACAAGATATGGCAAAACAACGGATTTTATTGGTCGATGATCACGAAGTAGTCCGCTTAGGATTACGAGCTCTCCTAGAGCGCCATCCCCATTTTGAGGTGATTGCCGAGGCTAGCACGGCTCGAGAAGCGATTGAAAAAGTGAAGCAGTATTCGCCCAATGTGGTGGTCATGGATATTCGTCTGCCAGGCGGTTCCGGCATCGAGGCCTGTGAGGAAATCACTGAAAATTATCCCAACAGTAAAGTCATTATGTTGACCTCCTATGCGGAGGACGAAATGTTGTTTTCTGCCATTCGAGCGGGTGCGGCGGGATACGTTCTCAAACAGATCGGCGGAGAAGACTTGGTCCGCGCGATTGAAGCTGTCGGACGGGGAGAAGCCTTACTCGATCCAGCAGTAACCCAACGCATTTTCCAGGAAGTTCGCAAAGCAGCTAAAGAGGAAGAAGCTTCCGCATTCGCGGCTCTGACACAGCAAGAAAAGCATGTTTTAGTCCTGGTTTCCGAAGGAAAGACTAATCGTGAGATTGCTAAAGCACTTTTCTTGGGGGAAGGCACCGTCCGCAATTACGTCAGCAGCATCCTCTCCAAATTAGGGGTTAGCAATCGTGCCGAAGCCGCAGCATATGCGGTGGAGCATAATTTGCGCGATCACTTGTAATCCAATTGCTTCTTTAAAAATTAACAAAAACGGGTGAAAAAATTCACCCGTTTTTGTGTTTTAGTGACACCTGCCAGGTTTTTGAAACCTGGCAGGTGTTCTTTAGCTACGACAACGCTCACACGAACACAGCAAGCGCAAATAGTCCCAATTGTAGATTCCAGCGCTGTGTCCATCTTCCCAATGAATACTGAATGCGTAACTGCCAACGGGCACGATATTCTCAATGCGAGTCCGTTCGGATTCTTCGATCGGGAGACCAAAGACCTCGGGATCGGGGGTATCACTCATCCGTTCATGACCGCCGCGGCATTCGACACACGGACAAGCCATCCGTATCAATGAAAAAGGATAGGTGCTGACATGGTCGTCTTGCCAGGTGATGGTTAGGAGATTTTTGTTTCGATCTGCTTTGATTCCTTGGGGTTTGTTTTGCATCGTTACAACCTGTGAATTTATGGATTTTGAACAATTTCTAGATAATTCGAGACAGCCCAACCTTTCCGATCAACTTCAAAGGGAGCTACCAGATACCACCAAATATAGCCATCCGCCTCCTGCGGACCGGCTTCGATCTTGAAAACTTCGGACTCTAGACCTAAAAACTCTGGATTATGGCCTAGCCCTGGCCCCAACCGCAGCCGAAGTCCCGCGCCCTCGGTACCGCTGATTTGTACAAAACTACCAATATTTATTTCTCCCGAGGGGGGAGGTGGTGGAACTTCGGGATCAGGGGTCGCTTCTACGGCAGCCGGTGTGGGCGGAATCGGTGTTTCGGTTGCAGCTGGAATAATCGTCAGGGCAGCTGTTACTACCCCCGCGGGAGTTTGGATTGGGCGCGTCCATCTGATACTTAAAAAGGTCACTAAAAACAAGCCACCCCCAAAGATCATAGTTCCAATAATTACCCCAGGGGTAAGAATCCCCTGGATTGGATTTGAACGCCGCACTAAACGTCTCCCTCTACAAATAAAGTCCGAGGTGCTTTTTTGGGGATCAACACTTTCAGTGCCTGTGAACGAACTTCGATTGTGACGGCACCCTCGCGCTGCAAGGGTTCCCCATCAACCTGGATATGTAAGGCCTGATCGGATTCAAGTTGTAATTTCCGGAACGGAATGCAGCGGGTAAGTTTTGATTCAATATGCCGACCCGACCACAAATCTAAGGCATGCTTGAGCGTTTCGTATACAGTTTCACCCTCAAACAACCACAAGTCCATCACGCCGTCATCCAGGCGGGCCGCCGGAGAGATTTCGGCATAACCGCCCGCATAGAGATGGATATTGCTGGCAACGCCCAGAATATAATGGCCCGAAATTTGCTCCCCATCAACTATTACATCCAAATGAATGCCACTCCAGCGGCTGGCTTCGTGTAACATCATGGTGCTATAACGCGCCAGGGCAAAATGTTTCTCCCAGCGGGTGCGGGGCTCCAACCGATGCATCACAAAACCATCAAACCCGACCCCGGCCCAGAGCAAAAAAGGATCGTCATTACAAAAACCCACATCGACCGGGTGAATCGTTGCATCCCCCAACATCCGGGCCGCCTCTTCAAGCGCGGTCAATCGAGTCCAGGTCAATCCTGAGATGCCAATTTCACGCGCCCAAACATTGGCTGTCCCCGCCGGTAACACCCCTAAGGCGGTATCCGTCCCAACTAATCCCGCGGCGGCGAAATTAATTGACCCATCCCCTCCCGCGATCACAAAGGCATCTTTCCCCTGCGACACGGCCTGCTGCGCCAATTCAGTAATGTGCGGCCCACCATGAGTTCGGTGTAATTGAATTTCCCAACCATGAGATAACAGTTGGGTCGCGGCCCGTTCAGTCAACATACGGGAGGGAAATCGCCCCGCGGCTGGGTTATAAACAAGATAAGCTGACGGCATGGTGAAATTCTACTCGATTTAGGATGTGGGGTGAACCCCTTGTTGGGATAGAAAGCAAAATTTAGCCATTTCCGCCCACGATCTCTATTCGCTATCACGGGCCTCTCAGTGGTAAAATTCAGACAGGAGAAGATGGAAAAATGTCCGAAGTGATGCTACTCAATAATCGCTATCAATTGAACGAAAGGCTGGGAAGCGGCGGAATGGCGGTGGTCTACCAGGCTCGCGACCTGATGCTAGAACGCACAGTAGCCATCAAAGTTTTACGCAAAGATTTTTCGAGAGATCCTGCCTTTCGCGAGCGATTCCGGCAAGAAGCAAAAGCCGCGGCCAATCTCTCACATCCGAATATCGTCACCGTTCATGATTTTGGGCTAGATCAGGATAAATTGTTCATCGTCATGGAATTTATCCCTGGGATTACTTTGAAATCGCTCGTGGAGCAGCGCGGCCGATTAACGCCTGAGAAGGGGATACCTCTACTCGTCCAGGCTTGTGCCGGAATTGGCTATGCGCATCGCGCGGGACTCGTTCATTGTGACGTCAAACCCCAAAATATCCTTGTAACGCCTGATAAACGCGTCAAAGTCGCCGATTTTGGAATTGCGCGGGCGCTACAATCCATTCCCCAAAATGAACAATCGACAGTGGTTTGGGGTTCACCTCAATACTTTTCTCCTGAACAGGCTGCCGGACAGGCTCCCTCGCCGGCCTCGGATGTTTATGGCTTGGGTGTGGTCTTATTTGAAATGCTCACTGGACGCCTTCCATTTATCGCCGATTCATCCTCGGAACTTGCCAAACTTCATCGAGAAGCTTATCCCCCCTCCCCGCGCCGGCTGAATCCAGCCATCGGTGAAAATCTTAACCAAATTATTCTCAAAGTCCTATCGAAGGAACCCGCCGCCCGGTACCGAACCGCAGATCAACTCGGGCGAGTATTAATTACCTTCTCCCAATCGCTTGAAACGGCTCAAGCGCGCCCTGGTTCCCGCCCAACTTCAAGGCCGCTTTCCCAACCAGTGTCGCGGCCAGCACCCCGTACCAGTTCTCAACCCAAACCCCAACCGGTGCAATCACCACAGCGGCCACTGACTACCCCTCAGCCCCAACCGTCAGGACTAACGACGAATCCTTTGGACATGGATTGGCTCACCATCGGGCTGGGATTGATTGCTTTAATCGCAGTCGGGGGGCTGGTACCGTTTTGGTTGTGGGTCTACTTTACCCTCGGGGGCTGAAACCCTTGTCAAGTCCTGGGGCCGCGGGTATGATACCCCCGGTTTTCAAACTGGACGAACCTATGTCAAACGCCTCGCAATATTTGATCGCCCCTTCAATCTTATCGGCTGACTTTTCAAAATTGGGTCAGCAAGTTAAGGCTGCCGAACAGGCTGGTGGTGATTGGATTCACGTGGATATCATGGATGGCCATTTTGTCCCCAATATGTCGATGGGACCGCTGGCGCTCAAAGCCTGCCAGCAGGTCACAGATTTACCCCTGGACGTCCATTTAATGGTGAAAGAACCGGAACGGTTCGTGGATATTTTTGCGGCAGCCGGAGCAGATCATATCTCTGTCCATGCCGAGGCGACCCCCAATATTCATCGTTTATTGCAAAAAATTGAGCAATTGGGCTGCAAACCCGGCATTGTGATCAACCCTGGCACCCCAGAAATAATACTTGAACCCATTTTACATCTGGTTCATTTGGTGTTGGTGATGACCGTCAACCCCGGTTACGGCGGTCAAAAATTTACCCCAGAAACCCTGCCGAAAATCACTACCATCCGCCAGAAATTGGATCAAATCAATCCGGCGGCTCTTATCCAGGTTGATGGTGGAATTTCGGCCCAAACGGTATCTCAGGTTGCTCAAGCTGGTGCTCAGGTTTTTGTTGCTGGGAATGCGATTTTTAACCACCCCGCTGGAATTGCTGCCGGCATTCAGGCTATTCGCACTGAACTACCCCTTTAAAAGTCAAGGGTTTTGGTAAATTCAAAATTCACCAAAACCCATAACTCCAAAAAGGGTTAATAATTTCAAATTATGCGGTCTTGACCAAGGTGCGCAGACAACGGGTGCATAGGGTTTTACGAACTTTCTTCCCGTCAACGTAAACCGAAATCTTTTGCAAATTGGGCTTGAACTTCCGAGGTGTAGATTTTTTAGACCAAGGAACGCTGCGACCAAATTTGGTGGATTTTCCACAACTCTCGCAAACTGCCATCGTACAAGTTCCTTTCAAACTCAAATTTCTGGTAGTAAACCGCGGTCTAAACTGTAGATAAATCGACACTAAAACCGCGCCCTGCCCGTCCGGACAGCCGGGCAATATTACCATAGTTCGTAACTGAATACAAGGCAAATTGTTTTATCTCTCACGAGGAAAAATATGACCAACGAAACCACCCCTATCGGAAGCATTCATGTTTCCCCCAAAGCGATTGCAACCATCGCCTACCAATCTGCCCTCCAGTCATACGGCGTTGTCGGCATGGCCGCCAAAAACGTTGTAGATGGCTTGGCACACGCCATTGCCAAAGATCCCACTCATGGGGTCGAAGTTGATTACAATGGCGAACGCATCAACGTCGATCTATACATCATTATTGAGTACGGCACTCGCATCAAATCGGTAGCCAACAGCGTTGCCCGCACCGTTCGGTTCCACGTCGAAAAAGCCTTGGGCATCCCAATCAATGAGATCAACGTGCACGTTCAAGGCCTGCGCATCAGCGACATTGACTGAATGTGGGTATGGTGCGGGTTTGGCTGATATTATCGCACCACATTGGCAGATTTCGGTTGAGCATGATTAATAAAATCTGCCCGAAATCTGCATTGCAAGACTTAGGTTTGATCACAAAATTAGCGGTGAAAGATCAAATCAGACTTATAAAGATATTTTTAGGAGCAATTATTAGATGAGTGAAGAGACCAAAACCCCGCCGACTTTGGAGGTCCTGGATAAATATCGCGAAAACCCTATTGATGGGTTAGCCTTTAAAAAATTGGCCCATGCGGCGCTGACCTGGCTCCGGACCAATCAGCAGATCGTTAACGCCCTGAATGTTTTCCCGGTCCCCGATGGTGATACCGGCACGAACATGGTCCTGACCATGCAGGCCGCGTACGATGAAATTGCCGACTCCCCCGAACGTAATGTTGGCAAAATGACCCAAAAATTGGCCCACGGTGCGTTGATGGGTGCCCGCGGTAACTCGGGCGTGATCTTATCCCAATTATGGCGAGGGTTTGCCCGGGCAATGGGTGAAACCGAACTCCTCGATGGCCCCGCCCTGGCCGCCGCGCTGGTTGAAGCTCGCGATACGGCCTATAAAGGCGTCGTTCGGCCGGTAGAAGGTACCATTTTGACTGTCTCCAAGGACATGGCCGCGGCAGCCGAGTTGGCCTTAGCTGAAACTGAAGATCCATTTGAAATTCTTGGCCGGGTTGTCATCGAGGCCGAAGAATCGGTAGAACGCACCCCCGAACTCCTGGATGTCCTCAAAGATGCCGGGGTGGTCGATTCGGGTGGCAAGGGATTGCACTATATTATCGAAGGGATGACCCGCTACGTACAAGGCCTACCCCTCGATACCGCGCTCACCAGTGTCCAACCTTTGGCCGCGATGAATTTTGATAATGCTATGGAAGCCGTCGAACCCGGCCAGGATTACGAAGTTGTGATCGATTTCCGCCCTCATGGGGAATTGGAATTGGCCCCTTATTATGATGAGCTTGAAAAAATGGGAACTTCGATCCAACTTGGCGAGGGCGACGGCATTTACCGCATGCACATCCATGTCCCTCTCGAAAAACGCTACGAACCGATCGACTACACAATGACTCTGGGTACGATTACCAAGGTCCATTTAGAGAATTTGATGGCTCAGATGGATGAACTCGAGGGCGCCGGGGATCAGAAATTGAGCCTGGCTCCGGTGGAACCGGGTCATATCGCGGTAGTTGCGGTGGCCCCCGGCCCTGGAATTGCGAGGGTATTCGCCTCCCTGGGGGCGGCAGCCATCATTGAAGGTGGCCAGACCATGAATCCGTCTACCCAGGAGATTGTGGCCGCCTTTGAAAACCTCCCCACCGACAAAGTCGTCATCCTCCCTAACAACAAAAACATCTTTATGGCTGCCAAAGCCGCCACCGAAGTGACCGTCAAGCAAGTCGAGGTCATCCCCTGCCGGACGGTGCCCCAAGGCTTGAGTGCCATGCTCCGCCTGATCCCGGATGGTGATTTAGATGCCATTGCCGCCGATATGAACGCAGCCCTTGATGATGTTGAGACTGGTGAACTTACCACCGCCACCCGCAGTGTAGAAATCGACGGTGTGCAGGTCAAAGAAGGGGAAATCATTGGGCTACATAATGGCAAACTGGTTGTCTCCGCCACCAACCTTGATGACGGCTGTCTGCAGCTCCTCGAAAAAGCCGAGGCCGATGAGTATGAGTTGATCACCCTCTTCTATGGCGCCGATATGCCCAAACCAGATGCCAACCGGATGGCCGACCTGATTCGTGAACAATATCCCGACCACGAAATTGAAATTCAAGATGGTGGACAACCGCATTATCAGTTTATTCTCTCAATAGAATAAATAAGAACAAAGATCTGAAATTTGACAGACCTTCCAGGTTGGCAAACACAGTTTGCATAAAACCTGGAAGGTCTTAATTTCTAAGAGATAATTTATGCGTACCACAATTGTTACCGACAGTACAGCCGATATTCCCACGGAATTAGCCCAGAAACATCAAATTGAAGTCGTTCCGGCCATACTGGTCATTGATGGTCAGAGTATGGAGGACGGCAAGGGGTTATCCCGGCGAGAATTCTATGAACAACTGCCAATGATGGCGACGCCGCCAACTACTGCAACTCCCTCGATTGGAACCTTTCAAAATGTATATGAGCAGCTTTTAGGGCAAGGATTTGAGAGAGTCATCTCAATTCATGTCTCGAGTTTGTTGAGCGGCATCTACAACACTGCCCAAACCGCAGCCAAGTCATTTAAAAAACGGATTACGGTGATCGACAGCGAGCAGTTATCATTGGGGTTAGGATTTCAAGCCTTGGCTGCCGCGGAAGGGGTTTCAGCCGGTTTACCCGTTGACGATGTGGTTGCAAAAATAGATCATGTTCGTCAGCGCTTGCGAGTAATTGCGATGCTCGATACCCTGGAATATGTGCGCCGCAGCGGTCGGGTCTCCTGGGCCCGGGCCAGGATCGGTACCCTCTTGCGGATAAAACCCTTCCTCGAGGTTAAAAAAGGGCAGGTCAATAGTTTAGGGCAAGCCCGTACTCGCAAAAAAGGGATCGCCCACCTCATCAAACTTTTCCAGCAACTTGGGCCTCTCGAAAAATTCGCTCTACTTCACACCAACGCACTGGATGAAGCCGAGCAAATCCGGGAGATTCTGAATAATACAACCTCATTCTCGCCCCTGATCGTCAACGTAACCACAATTGTAGGGACCCATGTGGGGCCCAATGGGTTGGGTTTTGCGGCGGTGGTCAAGTCGTAGTTTGTTGGATTACTGACTAATCCAACAAACTACAACCAAACTGGTAAAATACAGTCAATGAAACCATCCATCGAAAAACTCCAAAAATTCTTTAAATTAGAGGCCGATCGCAGTTATGACAATAAAGCTGTGATGGGCGGTCTGGCCAAGATGCTGGATTCCTGGGTTGCTGATGCCCGGGCCGACGGGTTACCCGAAGGGTTGATCCAAACCGTCAGTGGGCGACTGAAAGATTACGATCGACTCAGCCCAAATTCGCGCAAAGATGCTCTCTATGGGCTGTGGAACCGGATTAAGCGGGAAATTGGGGCCTCCGATTTTCCTAAAGCCGACAAACCCAAAGTACCTCCGCCCTCAAAGGCAGAAGCACCCGCTGCAGTTTCGGAAACAAAAGCTGAACCACCTTCTAAAAAAGTCGCACCAGAATCCAAGGCAGAGGCGCAACCGGTAAAGACCCAATCTCCCCCGAAATCGGACCCCGAACCACAACCAGAAGGGCCCACCGCGGCGCTGAACGCGGAAGTCACTGTCCTACCGCGGGTCGGTCCCCGGTATGCTAAAACCTTGGATCGCCTCGGTATTCGCACCCTGGCTGATATGATCTATCACTTCCCTCGGCGTTACGACGATTATTCGGAACTCAAGCCCATTAACCGGCTGCGCTACGAAGAAGAAGTGACCGTAATCGGCACCATTCAGAGCATCCACACGCGCAATATTCGCAGCGGAAAGTCGAAATTAACCGAAGCTGTGGTCAGTGACGGCAGCGCGGCGATTCGGGTTTCCTGGTTTAACCAGCCCTGGATCAGCCAACGGCTGAAAAAGGGGATGCAAATTGTACTTTCGGGTAAGGTGGACCAGTATTTGGGGCGGTTGACCCTCAACAGCCCTGAATGGGAGCCGATGGAACAAAAGCATCTGCACACCAATCGGATCGTCCCCGTTTACCCCCTGACCGCCCGAATTACCCAACGCTGGCTGCGGAACCTGATGCATAAAGTTGTAATGTACTGGGCCCCGCGGGTTGTCGATCCTCTGCCGCAATCAGTTTTGGAAGGCGCGGAAATCGTCAATTTGGCAACTGCCTTAGAGCAAGTGCATTTCCCCGATTCTGTTGAGCAACTTAAAGCCGCCCGGCATCGCCTGGCCTTCGATGAGATTTTCCTACTGCAATTAGGTGTACTCCAACAGAAAAAAGCCTGGCAAACCCGCACGGCAAAAACATTCACCGTCAGTGATGAGTGGTTGAACGAACAACTTGGGCAGCTCCCCTTCCAACTCACTGATGCGCAACAAAAATCCCTGACAGATGCGCGGACTGATCTGGCCTCGGGCCATCCCATGAATCGCCTAGTTCAGGGTGATGTCGGCTCAGGAAAAACCATCGTCGCAGCCATGGCAACGGCGATGGTTTGCTCAGCGGGTGCCCAAACGGCCATCATGGCCCCCACCAGCATTTTGGCTGAACAACATTACAAAAATTTTATCTCCGTTTTGGCAGGTGAAGGCGGGTTGTTAACGGCCAATCAGATCCGCTTGATGGTTGGCGCGACTTCCGATGCTGAGAAACGCGAGATTCGGGAGGGGTTAGCCGCGGGTGAAATCAAAGTTCTGATCGGCACGCATGCCTTGATCGAAGACCCGGTGGAATTGGAAAACCTGCAATTGGCCGTGATCGACGAGCAACACCGTTTTGGGGTCCAACAACGGGCTGCGCTGCGAGCCAAAGGGACCAACCCTCACTTGCTGGTCATGACAGCCACCCCCATCCCGCGGTCATTAGCGCTAACAGTGTACGGCGACCTAGATCTCTCCGTCATCGATGAAATGCCCCCCGGCCGCCAACCAGTCGATACCCATGTTTTATACCCTAAAGAGCGAGAACGGGCTTATCGTCTGATCCACAAAGAATTGGAGGCTGGACATCAGGCCTTTATTATTTATCCGCTGGTGGAAGAAACTGAGAAAAGTGAAGAAAAAGCCGCCGTCGAAGAACACGAACGCCTGCAGACAGAGATTTTCCCCAAACACAAATTGGGCTTGCTCCACGGTCGGCTGAAACCCAGCGAAAAAGAAGAAATTATGGCCCGGTTCCGGGATGGCGATTACGACGTTTTGGTCTCGACCTCGGTCGTCGAGGTGGGTGTGGATGTTCCCAATGCCACAGTAATGCAAATCGAAGGTGCCCATCGGTTTGGGTTGGCCCAATTGCATCAATTCCGCGGCCGCGTTGGACGCGGCCAGGATAAGGCCTACTGCCTACTCATTCCCCAAACTGCAGCATCGGTCGAAAACGAACGCCTGCAGGCAATGGCAGAGAGCAATGATGGATTTGTGCTGGCCGAAAAAGACTTGGAGCAGCGCGGCGCGGGTGATTTCTTAGGCACCCGCCAATCTGGTTTCTCGGAATTGCGACTCGCCAGCCTGACCAATGTCAGACTCATCGAAAAAGCCCGGCGACAAGCCCAGGCAGTATTCGAACGTGATCCCGAATTGTCAGCCCCTGAAAATCAGGGCATGGTCGAATTTATGGACCGCTTCTGGGATGACGGTCAAGGAGATATCAGCTAATGGTCCGCGCCGTTTTCCCTGGAACGTTTGATCCTATTCATTACGGGCATATCGACATCGCCTATCGAGCGGCTCAACTTTTCGATGAAATCATCGTAGCAGTCTACGATCGGCCCCTAAAATCTTTACTCTTTTCTCCTGAAGAACGGATTCAAATGGCCACCACCGCCCTGGCCGAAAATGAAAAAATTAAAGTCATGGGCTATGGTGGTTTAACGGTTCAATTTTGTGAAAGAATAGATGCCCAAGTGATCGTGCGCGGCCTCCGGGTTTTTTCTGATTTTGAGTATGAATTTCGGATGGCACTCGCCAACCATCGCCTCTCTCCCGATATTGAGGTTGTAGCTTTGATCACTCACGAAGAACACACCTTCCTCTCGAGCAGTACAGTGCGCGAAATTGCTTCTCTCGGTGGGGATGTTCGCAGCCTGGTCCCCCCAGATGTCGAGACGGCTCTCAAAGACCGGTTTCAAGAATTAGGAATCGAACAGGATATTGTGCCGACCTCGTCGCTGCGCGATTAGTCTCAATAATCATCTAGCAATAACTTCCCGATACGCTTCTACTTTGTTTTGCAAGAAATCCAGCATCCGGAGTAGTGCAGAGCCTGCGAAGCATGTATCGAAGGTGCGGCCGCTACTAAGATGAAGCTTCACAGGAACTTATTCTTGGATGCTTACTGAGAGATTGGATGAGTCTTACTAACCTAATGGGTTAATAATTTGTAAATACCCAGACGAATTGGACCAATCCGACCTTTCAGACGATTTAGACACCTTTCCTTGACGATTTAGACACTTCCGTGTAATCTTGGTCTAGGAATTGCAACTTTTTAACCTGAAACCCGAGGCTGAGCTTCAAATCTAGTTGGAGGAATCATATGGACATCCTACATCTCGTAGATCGCTTAGAAGAACTCTTCAACGAGAGTCGCCCGATTCCACTGACCCATAACGTCATTGTGGATGAGGAACGCATTCTAGATTTGATCGACCAAATGCGAGTGACCATCCCCGATGAGATGAAGAAGGCCCAGGGAGTTTTAACCCAAAAAGAACGGGTGTTGGCTCAAGCTAAAGAAGAAGCCGCTCGCACGCTGCAGATTGCCCAACAAAAAAGTGAACAGCTGTTACAACAAAGTGCTCTGGTCCAGGCTGCTCAAGTCCATGCCGAAGAAATTAAATCAAAAGCGCTCTCAGACGCTGAAAAATCCCGTCGGGATGCCGATAAATATGTCATCGACACCCTAATGCGGATCGAATACGAACTCGAAAAAATGCTCAACCAGGCCCGCAACGGGATCATGGCCTTACAAAATTTAACACCCCCAGACACACCACCACCGAGTGTCCAAGTAGCAGAACATCTTGAACCAGAAGAGTAAAATTAGCCCCCAAACCGGGGGCTTTTTTGATCAAGAAACTTCCCAATGAAGTGATTGGCACGAATTTTGAATAAATTTTCGTATTATTCGTTATGTTCGTAACATAGTGTTTGAAATTCGCTGCAACCGAATCAGCGTTTCAACGTAGAATCTGTGGATGAAGAAAATGCCCGCATTTCAACGCGTTCAGCCGCGTGGATAGGGGTATACTTACTGTGTAAAGCCTGGACTTCAAAATAAAATTCAAACAGGATTAAAGTAGATTTCGGAAAGGATTTGAAAGTGAAAAGCTGGTTCAAACCGAAATCTGCTCAGACGGTGCGGTTAATTTGGCCAATTTTTTTAACAACAAACCGCACTGCACTTAGGAATAGCGGATGAGCGCCGACTCCCAAAAATTCCACGCTGCTCAAAAAGAAGAATTTATGGCTAACCATGAAACCGGTTTATTTAAATTTGGCCGGATTATTTGGATTTTTTTGGCAATCCTAACGCTGGGTTTATACGCGGCCGCGCTCCCATCCCACTGGCTCGAACTAAGTACCCGCGGCACATCTTTTGACATGAGTCTCGGGGAAATTGGCTTCTCAGTCAATTTCTACGCGATTTACACCCTGGGCATTCAGGCCATAACCATCTTCATCTTCGCGATCACGGCCCTCGTGATTTTCTTCGCCCGTTCCAATAATCGGATGACACTGCTGGTGTCATTTGGGCTGCTCACCATCGGGACCACGGCCTACCCCACCCTCAATATTTTTGCTGAATCTCATCATCAATGGCAGATTCCAGTCACCATTATTCAGGCTATTGGCCTCGGTTCGATGCTACTGGTCTTTTATTTGTTCCCGGATGGTCGTTTTGTCCCGAAGTGGACCCGACCATTAGCCGTAATTTGGATCATCTGGGTGCTGTTTTGGGTCAACTCGCCAACCACGATGACCATCAGCGGGGAAAATTTACCCACATCATTCAAAATGATGTGGTCGATGATCTTTCGGATCAACCCCGAAAGGATTGCCACTTGGTATAACCAAATCCGCTGGTATAGTTTGGGCACGATCCTGGCGTTTTGGATCGGAAGTGGAATTTTTGCCCAAATATTTCGTTACAAGCACATCTCCACACCAGAAGAAAAACAGCAATCGAAATGGGTTGTACTTGGATTAAGCGGGGCTGCTATTGGTTACCTGGTGGTAGTTTTGATTTTTGGGTCTCCGGGTGAAATGCACCCCGGCACGATGGGGGTCCTATTTGCCCTCGCCAGCAACACCCTGATCAGTATTTGCCTGATCCTGGTGCCGTTGACGATCGGTTCTTCGATTTTACGTTTCAGGTTATGGGATGTCGATTTTCTCATCAACCAGACTCTGGTCTACAGTGCTCTGACGTTGTTTGTTAGTCTATTTTATGTCGCGGATGTATTTATTTTGCAGGCAATATTTCGAGCCGTCACCGGACGGACCTCGGATGTCGCCATTGTCGTCACCACTTTATTAATCGCGCTGTTATTCCAACCCCTCCGCCTGCGGATGCAGAATTTCGTCGACAAGATGTTTTTCCGCGAAAAAGTTGATTTCCGCCAGGCGTTTACCGATTTTTCTATGGAAATTCGGACCATCATTGAACTTCCGGAACTCTTGAAAGTTCTGATGGAGCGCGTCACCAGCCTGTTACACGTCCAACATGGTGCCGTGTACCTTTATTCCGCTGAGAAGAAATTCAAACTGGCGGAATCCCTCGATCTAGATCCAAAAGATGCCGCCCAACTACCGCTCGACGCCAATGCTTTGCAACAGTTACAAACCAGTACGGCCGTCTTAACCGCCGGCCACCCAATTTTCAAAATACTAGTCCCCCTCATGGCCCCCCGGGCTGCGGATAATCCTTTCATTGGCATCCTGGCGCTTGGGCCGCGGCTCAGTGGTCAAAGTTATGGCCGCGAAGATCGGGCATTACTCTACACCCTCACCGATCAGGCTGGAACTGCCATCCATGTGGCCCAATTAATCCAAGATAAACAAGCTGAAATCCTGCGCCGAGAAGAAGCTGAACGCAGCCTCGAACTTTACCACAACTCGCCAGCCGGGCAGGCTGAAACGATTGCGACCATCATCCGAGACCATCCCAAGTTTGCATTAGGTGGGATGTATCAGATTGCCCAGAACGCCGGGAGTGACCCCCAAATTGCCAGTGTGCTTGACAATTTACCCCAGGCTTTTGAACGGCTGAGAGAAGACCAACTGGCTGACCTGGCCCGCGCCATCGACTATATCTTTAGCAGCCAGTGGACACCGGCCCTGCTGCTGGTGGGTTTACGGCGGATCACCACCATTCTTGAAGAACGGCACGCGGATTTCATCAACGGGGCTCAGGTTCTCCGCATGTATCGCTTATTCTTGCGGGCATTGGAAGCCAACTCGATTCATCAGATCATTGAATTAGGCGAAGACCCCGATTGGGATTGTGTTTTAGAAGAAACGACTCCCCCCAAAATCCCTGAAAAGATTCTAACCAAATTTCCCCCCGAATTACTCCCCCATACGCCTGATGGCACCCCCACGGGCAGCTACGCCGTCACAGCCATTCCGCCCCTGATTGAAGGCCTGAGGGCCTTCCAACGCGTCGACACTTCTCGCGATCAACTGGCCTATCTCGCTGCCTCGGTGGAACGCCTGCGCCACATCGAACACAAAGCCCGCACCAGCCCCAGTTCGCCCGAACGCCCTATCGTGATGCAAATCAGTGAAAGTTGGCTAGCTGTGGTCACCAGCGCGATGACCGAACTCCAAACCCGAGCCCAGATCGCCTGCCAACTATTGACCCGCAACACCTGGCGTAACGATATTATTACCATCGTCCTGGCGGTTTGCAATGAAGGGCGCGGCGCAGCCCTAAACGTGCAGGTCACATTAACACCGGCAGAAGAATACACCTTGATCAACGCCTCTCAGACCATCCCCCGGCTCGCTCCTGGAGAGGAGGCCCAGGTCCAACTTCGCCTGCGGCCGCGGCTTGATCAGGGCATCGACCAACTGCGAGCCAGGTTCGTGATCCGCTATACGGATCCACGCGGCCCCGACCAGATCGAAAATTTCGCCGATGTCGTCCATCTGCTGACCACCGGCGGCGAATTCCAGTACATTTCCAACCCTTACGTGGTCGGCACTCCTCTACAAATGGGTTCGCCCCTCTTCTTTGGCCGCGCCGATGACATTCAGTACATCACCGAAAATTTGGCGGCCCTGCACCGCAACAATTTAGTTTTGGTCGGACAACGCCGCACCGGGAAAACATCCCTCCTCAAACAACTCCCTGCCCATTTAGGTGATGAATACATCCCGATTTATTTAGACGGCCAGTCTTTGGGTTTGGACCCTGGCTTGCAAAACTTCTTCCTTAACATTGCGACCGAAATCACTTTTGGTTTAGAGGATCTCGGCTTCGCAGTGGACTACCCTGAACCCGAAGAATTTGCCGATAGTCCGGCGACAATTTTCGAGAAGGGCTTCCTCCAACAAGTCCGGGCTGTGATTGGTGACCGCCACCTGCTGATCCTCCTCGATGAGTTTGAAGAACTCGAAGCGGCTATCCAGCGCGGCAACCTCGATGCGTCCATCTTTAGCTTCCTGCGCCATATCATCCAACATACCGATAATCTGAGTGTCATCTTCTGCGGGACCCATCGCATCGAAGAGTTAGCCGCCGATTACTGGAGTATTTTGTTCAACATCAGTTTGTACCGTTCGGTTGGCTTCCTAGAAAAGGAGGAGGCTTTCCACCTGATCCAAGAGCCGGTGAAGCCCTACAATATGCAATACGACGATCTGGCTCTCGACAAAATTTGGCGGATCACTGCCGGGCATCCCTATTTCATGCAACTGCTGTGTCACAGCCTGGTCAACTGGCACAATAAATCCGAGCGTAATTACGTCACCATTTCGGATGTGAACGCCGCGGTTGATGAGATTTTGGCCTCCGGCGAAGCCCACTTCGTCTATCTTTGGACCGAAGCCACGCCCATCGACCGGTTAGTGCTGACCACCATGAGCCGCATGATCCCCCTGACCGGGCATGTCAGCGTCTTACAAATCCACGATTATCTCGATGAACGTGGGGTAACCGTAGAGAGAAAGGCCATCCACGAATCGTTACATCGCTTAACCTTGCGTGAAGTCCTGGTCTCCCACGAGGATTTAGAAGGCGGCATCGATGAGGTCTATCATTGGCAGTTGGGCCTCCTTGGTATGTGGGTCGAAAAATATAAATCCATGAGTAGAGTCATGGATGAGGTCACGGAAAACGAATAAATGAGCATCGATAATCCTTATATCTCTCGCGGTCCAGTCCGCAACCCAGATATGTTCTTTGATCGCGAGCATGAGCTCCAAGAGATCGCGGCGTTTATTCGCGGCAATCAATCGGTTTCCATCGTTGGGCCGCGCAAAATTGGCAAAACTTCGCTGCTATTCCAATTGCTACGGCCCGAAACCTGGCAATCGTTGAGCCTGGGTGATCAAATTTTGTTCGTCTATCTCGACTGTGAAGTTTTGGGTGATTTAGAGATCAACGACATCTTCGGTGAGTTCGCCAACGAAATGGAAGCCACCCTCGAAGAACGCAGCCTGGAACCCGAACCGACCTTAGAGTGCGTCATCCAAAAACCCTCCCGCATGTTGTGGGAACGAGCCTTACGGCGGCTCAATCAACGCGGACTGCGGGTGGTCATCATTCTGGACGAATTCGAACGCTTGAGCACCAACCAAAACTTGGATGTCAATTTCTTCAATGCCTTACGTTCGGCAGCCGGACGCTATCAACTGGCCTTCCTGACAGCTTCTGCTCATCCCCTGATCCAATTAACTTATTCCGAACGATCTCAAGACATTCTCTCCAGTCCATTTTTCAACATCTTTGCTCCTCTATTTTTAGGGCTATTTTCAGAGGGGTCTGCCCGAGAATTGATCCAGGCACCCGCACAGCAGGCCGGAGCGCCATTCTTAGACAATTTGACCAAGTTTATATATCAATTAGTGGGCGGTCATCCGTTGGCTTTACAGGTCGCCTGTTTCCACGCCTTCGATACCCCCGATGATCAATTTGAAATCGAACGGCAAACCAAGGATGAACTCAACGCGCACTTCCAATATTACTGGAACAACCTGACGCCCCCCGAACAGGATACCCTCCATCATCTCAGCGACGCGGCCACCCGCAGCCTGACCGACACCACCTTGCGTGGAGTTTTACGCGATCTGATCCAAAAATCTTTACTGATTCGCTCAGCCGAGGGCGGCTACCAACACCCCTCCAAAGCCTGGGAATCTTTTGTCAGCAGCCAGCAACCCACCCCCCGACCAGTATTTTCTGGTGCGACCAATATCAGCAGCGGAGGGCGGATCGGCTCATATGAAGTCTTGGATTCAATCGCGCGGGGTGGCATGTCGGAAATCTATAAGGGCCGCCACAATCGTCTGAACCGGGCCGTGGCCATTAAAGTTTTACCCGCCAGCCTGGCTGCCGAAGCCGATTTCCGAGCCCGGTTTGAACGTGAGGCCCAAGCGATTGCCAGTCTCCGGCATAACAACATCGTCCAGGTTTTCGATTTCGGCGATCTAGAAGGCACCTATTACATGATCATGGAATACATTAATGGTCATGATCTGGCGGCCTCATTGCGCAATACGGGTCCATTTTCGCTCTCTGATACCGGCAAAATTATGGCCCAGATCGCGGCCGCGATTGATTACGCCCACGGTCAAGGTTTTATCCATCGGGATATCAAACCTTCCAATGTGATGATCGATGATGATGCTGACGAGTTGCGCGCGATCCTGACCGATTTTGGGATTGCCAAATTACGGGCCGGAGATACTGGGGCGACGAAAACCGGGATGATGATGGGAACCTTAAATTATATGGCCCCTGAACAAATCCGTTCTTCGGGCCAGGTAGATGCGCGCGCCGATATTTATTCCCTGGGCGTGATGTTGTTCCAAATGTTAACCGGACAACTCCCATTTGTAGGGGATAATCCGGGTGCCATTATGATGGCCCACCTCCAACAGGCACCCCCCAATCCCCAGGATTTTAACCCCGAAATTCCAGACAAGGTTGCCGGGAGAATCCTCCACGCCCTGGAAAAAGAACCGGACGAACGAATGGCTTCAGCTGAAAAACTGGCCGCGGCTTTTCGCTAAACAAATTTCGGAAGGCTTCTGAAATTTTTGGGCATTTAAAATGAAATTTACCCCGGCGTAGCGAAAAATCTTTCTCATTTTGCTTCAGAGAACAAACTGTTACGCACTTAATTCCATATTTTCAACGATCTGGAGATCGACTGATGAGAATTCCTAACAAAATTGCAACCCAATTGGTAATCCTATTGGGATTAATCACCATCCTATTCGGATATCCGCAACCAGCAGCCGCTTTCGAAGTTGATGATGATGGCCAGATTTCTGCCAACGAAGTCATCCACGATGATTTGATGATTTCGGCACTAGAGGTCGTTATCGATGGTACAGTCAACGGCAATGTATTTGCTTCGGCTGAAGTAGTGATTGTTAATGGCACCATCAATGGCAACCTTCTGATTAATGCTGCCACGGCCGAAATCAATGGTGAAGTTAATGGTAGTGTGGCAATGGCTGGGAAGACATTGAATGTAAATAGCACAATTCAGGGAACGATTTATTTCGCGGGCGCAGAACTTATTCTTAGTCCAGACGCGCGCGTCAACCGAAATATTCTCTTCACGGGCTATCATTTGAAAATGCAGCCCGGATCACAGGTGGCGGTGGATGTCGGCGCCAGCGGTTATCAAACCATCATTGGCGGCGAAATTGGCCGCGATCTGACCGTGGATATGGGTGGGGTGGATATTAAGGGGATGATTGGCGGGGATGTGCGTGCTAAAGTTGCAGATCCCGGCACTACCCCCGATTTTTGGTGGATGGAAACCTTTATGTCCCAGTTCAGTGACGAACCACTAGCCCCCGCGATCCCTACTGGATTACGCGTCGCTGCAGCAGCCGAAATTGGCGGCGAACTGGCATATCAAAGTACGGTTGAACAGGTCGATGCCATCCAGGCGGTACCTGCCAACGGCATTCTATTTGAACAAACGGTCACCAATGTCGATCAACAAATCGGTCCCGGAGTGTGGGTCATTGCCCGGCTGCGCGAATTACTGACTCTGGTGGCATTGGGTGGCCTGATCTTGTGGATTACACCGCGTCAATTCCAGGCAGCCAGCGCCAAACTCGAGGAAGCCCCGTTCCTTGCCACGGGCTGGGGGTTTGTCACCCTAGTGTTGGGTTATGCCCTGGCAATGGTCCTCTTCCTGACGATAATTTTCCTGGGCGTATTACTAGCCATCGCGACATTGGGCGGGTTGGCTCAAACCGTATTTGGGGTCGGTTTTAGCGGGTTATCCTTAGCGGTGGCCCTCTTCACCTTATTGGTCGTCCACATCAGTAAACTTATTGCGGCCTGGGCAGGAACAAAATGGCTGCTCAACCGGTTCATCCCTGGCCGGATCGAAAACAACTTAGTGATTATGTTGATCGGGGTGACCGCATATGTACTCTTACGCACGATTCCAATCGTCAGTATCGTGGTAAACATCTTGGCAACCCTGATGGGTTTGGGTGCTATCTGGATTTTAGGCTGGGAAAAGAAGAAAATGAAGATGGAAATGAAAGCTGCGGTTTAACCCCAAAATCCATTTCAAGTGAGAAAAGGTAGTGACCGATGGATCACTGCCTTTTCTCACTCAAATCCATCCCCCAATCCACAACCCCGGGGAAAAATCGACTAAACCATACCGAGGGCCACATCAGACGGGGGATGACGACCATTCGCCGCGGCCGTTTTGCGACCGATAATACTGTAGCCGCCACATCTTCCGCAGTTAAACTTAACCACTGGGGAGTCTTTATTTTTCGATTTGGATCCAAACCCGTATGCGTTACAAATTCGGTTATAACTCCCCCAGGATAAATGGCGGATACCGACAACCCTTTTGATCTTACTTCTCGCCGCAAACCATCTGTAAAGCCTCGCACCCCAAATTTCGAAGCCGCGTAAACACTATATCGCTGGGGGGCGATCAACCCTGCAATTGAAGCCATATTGATGATATGACCCGATTTTTGAGTAAGCAGGTGGGGTAAAACCGCGCGCGTCATTTGGATGACCCCAAACAGATTTACCCTCAATTGCAGTTCAATATCCCTGACCGGATCCATCTTTTCGAGGGCATTCATCCGCCCGAAACCAGCATTATTGAGCAAAATATCAATTTTCCCAAATTCAGACAGGGAGGTAGTAACCAGGTTTTCAATCTGATCAAGTTGGGAAACATCAGCCGGTACCGGCAAAGCTGTTCCACCTTGCTCTTCAATTTCTGAAGCAAGAGCCGTCAACTTCGCGACCCGCCGGGCCGCCAATATAACCTGATACCCTTCCCGCCCAAATAATCGGGCCGTAGCAGCTCCGATGCCGGAGGAGGCACCAGTAATGAGGATTACGGGCGATGTCTTCATTTCTCTCCTTTGGAGGTGGCTGAATCACCTTTATCTTGAATTAAAACGGCCCAATCGAGTGATTGGGCCATTCTGAAAAATTAAATTTTTAGCACTCACTGAAAGCGCAGGCGTAACATTTCCGGCAGCCTTCCTCATTGACTACCGCGGCTTCACCACACTCAGGACATAAATCACCAATTTGCTGAACGGTACTGGGTGGATTAAAATCTATTTCAGGGTGGTGACCATTGTCTCCAGCGGCGGGAGATCGTCCTTCGATCGTATCTTCCAGATATTCCCGTAATGCTCGGGCAACGCCGTCGGGGAGTGAACGAACTCGATTAGGACCAAATCCGAGGGGACGCCCACCACCGATACCGGCAAGTTGGCGCATGATCTCGGTCAGACGTTCGCGCGGGGATACCGGGGAAGCCAAACGCAGAATGTAAGAGAGCAAACGTCCAATGGCTTCCGAAACAGCAGCAGTATCGGAACCAGCTTTGGAGGTACTGATGAAGACTTCAAAGGGTTGATTACCGCCATTTTCGTTGACAGTTACGAAGGCTTTTCCAAGCGGGGTCTTGATATTGTAAGTGCTACCCTTCAAACGGCGGGGGCGGGGTTTCTTAGTTTCATGCCAGATGGTGAGTTGCGAATCTTTTTCTTTCTGGGCCATCTCTTCCGGTTCTTTTTGAAGGGCGGTGGCTTTGGTTTCAAGGACCACTTTCTGGCGAGAACCAGTGACGTACACCGTCAGCCCCTTACAGCCCAATTCCCAGGCCAATTTATAGGCGGTAGCCACGTCATTTTCGAGGGCATTCGAGGGGAAATTGACCGTCTTTGAGAGACTGTTATCCACAAAAGCCTGTAATGCTCCTTGCATCCGAACGTGCTCTTCAGAAGTAATATCCTGGGAAACCACAAATACATTGCGGATAATTTCGGGGACTTCAGCCACATTTTGACACGAGCCTTGCTCCATTACCCGGGTAATAATCGCAGTCCGGGTCTCTTCATCGACACCCGTTTCGTCAAGTGCTTTTTCAAATAAGGGGCTAGTATAGGTCAATTGCAAATCCTGGCCGTTATCGTTGACATGGCGTGTGTAAGCCAGGGCAAAGACCGGTTCACAACCATAACCCTCACAACCAGCAACGGTAGCAATCGTTCCGGTCGGGGCAATCGTCGTTTGGGCCGCATTTCGGATGCCGTGTTGTTTAATTCCCGTAAGTACTTTTTTCCAATCTAATTTAGGGCGATCCCAATCACGGCGGTGAGGTTTGAGCGGCTTGGGGGGCGACCAGGTCGGTTTCGCGGGGTCATAAATGCTGCCCTTAATTGCAGGGAATGGGCCGCGTTCGGCGGCGAGTTCGATGCTGGTCTGCATGGCGTGGTAGCGGACAAATTCGATCACCTGGGCCGCGAATTCCTGTCCTTCGGCGGACCCGTACCGGATCCCTGCATGATACATTAGATCACTCAACCCCATGATTCCCAGGCCAATCCGCCGGGCATTGTGGGCAGCTTCCTTGAGTTGCGGTACCGCGGGCACATAGGCGTTAGCGTCGACCACATCATCAAGAAACCGAGTGGAGACTTTAATGCTGTGCTGGAGTTTTTTCCAATCGACAGCTCCGGCTTCCCCAAAATGTTGGGCCAGATTAATGGAACCCAGGCAGCAATTTTCAAATGGACCTAACCATTGCTCGCCACAGGGGTTGGTTGCTTCCAGATCATAGAGATGGGGAACCGGGTTGCCGCGGTTGGCAGCGTCGAGGAATAACATCCCCGGTTCACCGTTGTGATGGGCTTGCTCCACGATTTTGTCGAAGAGTTCGCGCGCATCGACTTGTTTGTATACCCGAATGGGAATCCCCGCGGCTTCAGCTTGTTCGAGAGAACCCTGAAAGCCCTTATACTCGGGGGCTTCGATGTCTGGAAAACGTAAATCCCATTGCTCTTCGTTTTCGACTGCTTTCATAAAAGCATCCGTCACACCGACGGATATATTGAAATTGGTGATCGCATTTTCATCGGTTTTGCAAGTGATGAACTCTTCAATATCGGGATGGTCAACCCTTAAAACGGCCATATTGGCCCCGCGACGGGTGCCCCCTTGAGCAATCTCACCAAAAGCAATATCATAAACCCGCAAAAATCCAACCGGCCCAGTGGCCTTTCCAGCCGAGGACTTAACCAAGGTTCCTTTCGGACGCAGGCGTGAAAATGAAAACCCGTTACCCCCACCCGTCTGTTGGATCAAGGCCGCGTTTCGCAAGGTTTGGAAGATACCATCGTCCCAACTGCCCATGTCATCACTTAATGGGAGAACAAAACAGGCTGCCAGTTGCCCTAGGGGAGTGCCTGCTCCGGTAAAAGTTGGGGAATTTGGGAAGAACTGCTTGGTGGTCAACAATTCATAGAACTGATCGGTGAGTCTATCAACCTCGCCCCCCCAATTGGCTTCCACTTTGGCCACATGATAAGCCACTCGCCAGAAGGTTTCATCCACATTTTCAATTGCCGCTCCATCTGCACCCCGGCGAGTATAACGCCTTAAAAATACCTGCTCGGCATTCTCAGATAATTCAACCCGCCGCGCTTCAGCCGGCAAGGGCGGGGTTGGCAACAAATTACTTTTGGCCTCTCGGGGATGGGTATTGGCAACCATTAATCTCTCCTTGATATACCAGTTGTAGAGACAGCAACACAAACCCCTTGGCTGAGCTGCTATCTTAAGAGGAACTCAGTTATCTAACAAACGATCGATCTCGCTGCGAATGGCGGTCAGGTCATCCAATCGTAGATACACAATCGCATACCGGATGTAAGCAATTAGATCTAAGTTTTTGAGACCTGCGATGACTTTATCCCCCACGACTCGAGAAGAGACTTCGGAACGACCCAAACTTTGGAGATGAGATTCAACTTCCCCCACCAGGCGGTCGATGTCGGCGGCTGAAACCGGTCGCTTGGCACAGGAAATACGGATACCATCCCGTAGCTTTTCGCGGTCAAATTCTTCGCGAGTATTATCTTGCTTGATTAATAAGGGTGTGGCTAGAATTGGGCGTTCGTAAGTGCTAAAGCGTTGTTCACAACCTAAACATTCTCGCCGCCGCCGGACACCACCGCGGGCATCATGTGTGGTATCGACCACGCGAGAACGTTCATTATTACAATATGGACAACGCATAGAACTTCCTTTCAGTCAAATTGAAAGATGGAAAATTGATAAATTGGCCAGAAATGTCGTAAGCGGTATATATGGCCCTTTGTGTCACTTTGTCGCCAGAACCCCCATATATGGGGGTGTCTTATATTTCACACCCAATCTGTGGCGGTTACTAAAAAAATTTTAGCACGTTTGTACGATCAATGCAAGTAACCTCGGGTACTAATTCAGGGTGTACGCACGTTATGTCTAGACAAGGGTAGAAAAAAGTAGGGTATCCTC
>CAYVQU010000036.1:0-36588 GCA_964453155.1 uncultured Anaerolineales bacterium
TTCAACTTTACTACAAGAAGCCCTACTTACTTACTTTTTGGCGAATGTATTGGATTAACGAATCTATTTTTATTCCCGCTTCATCAAATAGGCTAATGGTTCATTTAGTAATGGGTCAGACTGCCATCCCGGCGAGCAATCCGCACAGCCTTTTGAAAAATGATTAGGCTGAGAGGCAGCAAAACCACAGAAAACATTGCCAATACGAAGATATCTCCAGTAAGTTCCCGCCAGGTTGCTCCCTGTAGCAGGGCGAGACGCATCGACCGGAGGGCATAAGTTACGGGAATCCAGTTCGCAATCTGCTGCAACCAAGGTGGCATGACGGTCACGGGATAATAAACACCACCGAGTAAAGTCGTTGTGGTCCCAAAAATCCAGGTGATGGGGTTTCCCCGTTTGATGATCATAATGATTCCGGCCGCTACTATGCCTAAGCTGGCAAATGACACAATGGACAGAATCAGGATCAATCCAGCCGCGGCATAATTTCCATGGCTCAAGTCCACGCCCAGGAATACCCCCCCAATCAGTAAATACAACCCAACCCGCATAGTCGTCATCAAATAATCCCATTGGGCGGAGCTAAGGATTATTATCGCCAGCCGGGTGGGGGTACTCAACATGGCTTCTAACGTCCCAGTGGTTTGGGCCTGCCGTAGTCGATTCGCAAACCCTGAAAGTCCGACACTAAAATAACCCGAAAAAGCAATTCCTAGTAAAACAAAAGCAAAATAATCCCCACCATAGGGGGCTAAATACGGCGTAGCGGCGCTTCCAAACATTTGTCCGACAAAATAAAACGCCAGAATTGATACAAATACGCTAAAAAATTGAAATATGAAAGCCAATCGGTAGCTGACTTCCGCCCGAAAATCTCGTACCAGAAACCCCCAGGCTGTCGCTAAATATTCACGGAGGCGAATTCCATAGTTTTGGGTATATTGCTGCCCTCCGGAATCTGAGAAAAAATTGGGAGAACGACCCTCAGTAATAACCGGCCTAGCATCAGACCGAGTAAAATATTGAAAAACTTCATGAAGTGTTGCCCCCGTGCCATCAGGCACCAATTGTTGGAGATCGGGCAGGCTTCCACAAGCCATAATTTGCCCATCATTGATGATCGCGATCCGATCACACAAGGCTTCAATTTCGGGTAAATAGTGCGATGTAAGAATAACTGTCATCCCCTGTTGGCGAGTCAGGCGATTCCGGATCAGGTCAAGGATATCCTGAGTCGATTGGGGATCCAAACCCTTGGTCGGTTCATCTAAAAACAGGATTTTCGGGTTAGAGAGTAATGCCCGGGCGATGGATAGCCGCTGACGCATTCCGGTTGAATAGGTTTGGAAGCGTTTATGGGCAACCCCGGTCAAACCAACCAAATCCAGAAGTTCAGACACTTTGGTGCGAATCTCGCGCCGCGAAATCCCATTGAGCACTGCAAAGAATTCTAAGTTCTGCCAGCCAGTCAACCGCCAGAAGAAACTCCGCTCATCGCTGGTTACCAGGCCGATATCCCGGCGAATGCGATAATCTGCACTGAGATCATGCCCACAAACCACGCCTTCTCCCGAGGTCGGCAGAATCAGAGTCGCTAAAATTTTGATCAAAGTCGTTTTCCCCGCCCCGTTGGGTCCGACCAGACCAAAAATCTCACCCTGATTGACCGTAATGGAAACTTGATTGACTGCGGGCGTGTCAAGTTCTCGCCGAAAGAGATTTCGCCAACCCTGGGTTTTTGGGAATTGTTTTGTTAAGTTATTTGTTTGGATCGCTAGAGACATTGCAATAATTTTCTGATGGTTTTTTCAGTGATCAATTTGATAATGTCAACAAGTGAATTATCCCATGAAAATTCACTAATAAATTTGCAAATACCATCGACAGCCAGACACATCAGGATATAATAAAACCACTCTAGGCGGGGTGCATCCCACAGGGATATCAATGCACCCTCACACACAGGAAATTTATCTTAAATGGAACCCACCATCCCAATCTCGACCCGCCAAATTTTGGTCGTGGAAGATAGCGAGCAAATCCGGAAAGCAATTACTCAAATCCTACAAATTGAAAATTATTTTGTGATTCAAGCCGCAAATGGTAAAGAAGCCCTGCAAAAATTGCAAACCTTGACACCCGACTTAATTTTGTCGGACATCAACATGCCCGAATTGGATGGGAGGGCGTTGTTTGAAGAAATCCGCAAAGATTCCCGGCTCGGGGGAATTCCATTTATTTTTCTTACTTCTGGTTCTCGAAAAACTTCGCTTGATACAATCCGCGAATTAGGGGTCGAAGATCAAATCACGAAACCCATCGATCCCGGGGGTCTGATCCGCACGATCAATGCCCGGATGTTACGGTCTGCGGAAGTCAAGGTCTCGCATATTGATCAGGCTTATCTTGAAACCGTAGAGGTGTTGGCGAATGCCGTCGAAGGGCGTGATCGTTACACCCGCGGCCATATTGAACGAGTTACCACCTATGCCCTGTGGATGGCTGAGGAGCTGCGCTGGCCTCCAGACCAAATCCGGTTACTCGAATTTGGTTCCCGCTTGCATGATATTGGGAAAGTAATCGTGCCAGATCAAATTCTTAACAAACCAGAGAAGCTATCTGCTGATGAATGGCGTCTGATGAAAGAGCACCCGGTCGCTGGGGGGCGGATTTTACAAAAAATCAGTCATCTTCAAGAAGCGATGCCGTATATCCTATATCATCATGAGAAATGGAATGGCAAGGGGTACCCCGAGGGCCTCAAAGGGCGAGAAATACCCCTCGGCGCCCGGATTTTAGCGCTGGCCGATGTCTATGATGCGTTGACCACCGCCCGCCCATATCGCCCCCCATTGCCACGGGAAGAAGTATTCGAATTCATTCGCGGGGAATCAGGCAAACACTTTGACCCGGATTTGGTTGAAACTTTTATCAAAGTAGTGGAGCGGCGCAGCCAGCAGCGTCCGCGGTCTTTATTGCGATAATTTTAGGAAATAAGATTCAAAAAAAGGAAGCTCCAGTTTATTGTTGGAGCTTCCTTTTTTTGGTTATTGGTAAAAATGCTTAAATTTTTCTTAAAGAATAATGGCTATACGCAATATTTGAGAAAATAGCTAAATCTACCTTCACTTGCCAATCATATCAAGCCTGGTCTGAGATTTTTTTTCGACCGTCTATTGATTTGCTAGGGGCCTTATTTTCGATAATCACCCACCCCATGCCACAGTTTGGTGCTCTACTAAAATTTGACCAATTCGTCTCATTTCAGTTGCACTGGCAGCCACTCTCAAGTAAAATCAATGTAACCGCTTACAATTCGTCATGGATACAGAAAAATCTTGAAGCGTTTATCAGATAATGACTATGCGCAATTACTGCTGACCAGCAAACCCTGAATGGTTCATGTTGTGAGGTGGTGTAACTCCGGTGAGGCCACAATTTGCTGATGGACCCAGAAAATTATTGGAGAATGGATGCAGAAAAATTGGGAATTGACAGTACTTGCCGTTGACCTCCCCGTTGGCAATCTGAGCAGCATGGTGGTCGGCGATATCGACGGAGATGGGCACACCGAGATTTTTGTCGGCGGCAAAGGCGGCTTGTGGTGGTTGCGCCCCGAGACTTTTGAGCGGGGCCGGATTGATGCTGCCAATTTTGGAGTGGGCTTGACCCTGGCAGACGTTGATGGGGATGGTCGTCTTGAGTTGGCCGCAGCTCGTGTGGAACCTACTGGGGAGCCCTGGATGGTGGCTTGGTACAAACAATAAAACTCCCTAGCGGCAAACTTGGGATCATCAGCCACGGCGGGCAGGATTACAAGTATGTCCATTTGTGGGAACCAAAATAATAAATAGGTGAAAAGTAAATGGGTGACTGGGTAACTAGGGACCTGGTTACCCAGTCACCTAATCTCCAAATAACTTGAGAAACAAGAATGAGCAACCACTATAACTTTAACATAACCAACCCCGAAATCGAAACCCAGATCGACGATTTGATGGCTCAAATGACGCTCGAAGAGAAAGTCGGTCAGACCGTTCAGGCTCATGTCAACCATGACAATGCTGAAGAAATGATCGCACGACTACGAAAAGGTCAGATTGGTTCGATCCTGACCATTTTTGAGATTGAACACATCAATCGGGCCCAAAAAATAGCCGTCGAAGAAAGTCGGCTGGGGATACCACTCCTGGTAGGCTGCGATGTAATCCATGGGCTACGGACCATTTTTCCAATTCCATTGGCAAACTCCTGCACGTGGGATCCCGACTTGGTCGAAGCCGCCGCCCATATTTACGCTGAGGAGGCCATCGCCCAAGGGATTCACTGGAGCTTTGCCCCCATGATCGATATCACCCGCGATCCCCGCTGGGGTCGGATCGCCGAGGGCGCTGGTGAAGATCCATTTTTAGGCGCGGCGATGGCCGCCGCGCAGGTGCGCGGTTTTCAATCACCTTTATCGAATGGACGCAAATTAACCGCCTGCCCCAAACATTATTGTGCCTATGGTTGGGCCGAAGCCGGGAAGGATTACAACTCGACTGATCTATCTGAACGTACGCTGCGGGACATAGTTTTGCCCCCGTTTAAGGCGGCCTTTGAAGCCGGGGCCGGCACCACCATGTCAGCCTTCAATGATATCAGCGGCATCCCAGCCACCGCCAATGAATTCACTTTGCGTCAGATATTACGGGATGAATGGGGATTTAAGGGGATCGTAGTTTCTGATTGGAACTCGGTTGGTGAGTTAATCCCCCACGGTTTTGCGGCCGACTTGAAAGAAGCTGCCAAACGCGCCTTTTTAGCCGGGGTTGAACTGGATATGGCCTCCGATGGATATCACACCCATTTGGCTGATTTGATCCGAGAGGGCGTGGTTCCCGAAAAACGGCTGGACGAAGCTGTCCGCCGGGTCTTGCGCCTAAAATTCGCCTTAGGATTATTCGAGAACGCCCAAACCGATCCAGCTGGATCGCTCCCAGCGTTATTGAAGCCCGCATACCGGGAAAAAGCCCTGGAAGCCGCGACCAAATCGATGGTTTTGCTCAAAAACGACGATAATCTCCTCCCCCTCCAACCCAAAAAGATCAAACGCCTGGCAGTGATCGGTCCATTGGCCGACGATCACTACGAAATTCTCGGTTCGTGGAGTTGGACTGGCCAGGCTGAGGACAGCGAGACCATATTGCAGGGTCTCCAGCAGGTCTTGCCCCCCACCGTTGAAATTGTCACTGCCCCCGGCTGTGACCTCAAAGGGGAAACTGAACCAGATTTCGAGGTGGCAGTTACCGCCGCAAAAGACGCCGATTTCGCAGTCTTGGTCGTTGGCGAAAGTCAGGATATGAGCGGCGAGGCCCATAACCGCACCCAACTGGGGTTGCCCGGCCACCAGCAGGCCCTCCTGGAAGCCGTCCATGCCACGGGTACCCCGGTCGTAGTGGTATTGTTGTCGGGCCGTCCGCTGGTAATCCCCTGGATGGCGGAAAATATCTCCGCAATCCTGCAGGCCTGGCAAGGCGGAATCCGCACCGGACGGTCGGTAGCTGATCTTTTGGTGGGTAACGCCAATCCCAGTGGGAAATTAACCGCCACCTGGCCGCGCAGTGTCGGGCAAATCCCAATCTACTACTATTACAAAAACACTGGGCGCCCAGCTGCGGGACCTGGCACGAAGCAATTTGACGACCCATTCCGCACCATCTACCTGGACGAGGAAGTATCTCCGCAATTTCCGTTTGGGTTCGGGCTTAGTTATTCCGAATTCGAATATGCAAATTTGCAGATCAACAAGAAAGTAGTGAACTTACAGGACCCCCTGGCGATTTCCGTTGAGGTGACCAATTCGAGCACAGTTGCCGGGGATGAAATTGTCCAATTGTATGTGCGCGATTTGGTTGGAGAAGTCACCCGACCGGTGAAAGAACTCAAGGGTTTCCAACGTGTTCATCTCGAGGCAAGTGAAACCAAAACCGTCCAAATTGAAGTTCCAGTCCAATCGCTGGGCTTCCATGGGTTGGATATGACCTACAAAGTTGAACCCGGTGATTTCAAAGTATGGGTGGGGCCGAACTCGGTGGAAGGTCTCGAGGGGAGTTTCACCGTTAGGGCGAATTTATAACAAATCAGTTCCTGACTGTGACCCAGACCAGGGCTGCCGTTCCTGACAGGAACGGCAGCCCTTTGCCATAAACACTTCTTCGAATTCAAATCGCCATCATTGGTATAATTCCGACCAAACATAGATATTTAGCCCACTCAGTAAATCACAATTTAACGTCATTGCGAGGCAGTTTTTTTGCCGAAGCAATCTGGTATATGTGTTGGGGATTGCTTCGCTCCGCTCGCAATGACGTTTATCTCTCGAACCGTGATTTACTGACACTTGGTTTCTTTATTCCCATCCGCAGTAAGGATTAGATTATGCAAAATCATCCCGAATCGCCCGCATCCGATCAATATATCATTCCAGACTACCCCTCAACAGCCCCCTTTTCCAGTTTTCTACCTGGGATTGCGGGACCGCTGGGAATTCCAATGTGGGTATTCTATGTCAACCGCGGGCAGGCGATCACCAGTTTTGGGGTCGA
This sequence comes from uncultured Anaerolineales bacterium, assembly GCA_964453155.1. Classification (GTDB taxonomy): domain Bacteria; phylum Chloroflexota; class Anaerolineae; order Anaerolineales; family UBA11858; genus CAYVQU01. Next base: position 6,591 of record CAYVQU010000036.1, read on the forward strand.
GAGCAAAGATGGCCCCCTCATGGAATTCCAACCGGCCAACAAGGCCTACCAACGGACTGCATCCGAAGGCTTTCGGACGTTCATCAAATGGACCCAGGGGGAAAACACCGGCTTTTATGAACCCTTTTCACCGTTGAACCGGGGACAGCCCACCATGTCCATTGGGATGAGCGAAGCAACCATCATCGATGAGAATCCGACCTTGGGTTTGACCACTCAGGTGACTTATTTCACCCTCCCCAGTGAACCTTTTGCAGCTCTGGTTCGACAAGTAACGTTCAGAAATACCACTGACACCCCGCTTCAAATCGAAATTCTCGACGGGATGCCCGCCCTGATTCCATATGGCATCGACGAAGGGGGGTTGAAGGCCATCGCTCGGACGCTCGAAGCCTGGATGGAGGTCTTCCATCTCGAGAGCGGACTGCCATTTTTCCGCTTGCGAGCCACTCCCGGCGATTCGGCCGAGGTCCACGAATTTCAGGCCGGCCATTTTGCTTTTGGAGCTGCCACGCTGGGAGATGAAACCACCACGCTGACCCCGTTCGTTGATCCGGCCGCCGTCTTCGCAGCCAATACATCCTTTAGCGCGCCGGATGGGTTCCAAAACCAATCGCTGGCGGCCCTTTCGGAAATGAACCAGGTCACCGTCGGGAAAACGCCTTGTGCTTTTTTCGGTCATGCAGCTACGATCCAACCTGGAGAGGAATTAACCCTTTACCTGCTCTTCGGGCATGTCAACGGCTATGAAAACATCGCCCAGGCCCGGGCGCGATTGTCTTCCCCGGCTTATTTCACCCAGAAACGCGCCGAAAACCGCACCCTGGTAGAAAACCTGACCGAAACCGTCGCCACTCAGACCGGGGACCCCCTGTTCGATGCCTATGTGCGGCAGACTTTTCTGGATAATGTCTTACGGGGCGGGTGGCCGATTCTATTCGGGAATGAAGACCATCCCCACCCCTATCATATCTATTCCCGTAAGCACGGTGATCCGGAGCGGGATTACAATCACTTTTTCCTGGCGGCCGAATTCTACTCGCAGGGCAACGGCAATTTCCGAGATGTGTGCCAAAATCGCCGTTGCGATGTCTTGTTGGAACCCCGGGTCGGTGACCACAATATCCACGCCTTTCTGAGTTTGATTCAATTAGATGGTTACAATCCATTGGTGATTCAGGGTACCGAATTCTCTCTGTCTCCCGAACACCAAACGCGGCTAGCCAAACTCACCGACTCACCCGCTCAGATGGCCACCCTATTGGCCGATAAATTTACTCCTGGCGGGTTACTCAAATTCATCGCTGATCAGAACATTGGCCTGCAGGTCTCGTATGATGAATTCATCCAGCAAGTCCTGGGAGAAGCCCAGCCCCATCTATCCGCAGCCTATGGCGAGGGGTTTTGGGTCGATCACTGGACTTATATTCTCGATCTGATTGAAAATTACCTGGCCGTCTACCCCGACCGCAAAGATGATTTACTCTGGGGGCCGGCCACCATCCCATTTTTCCAGAGTCCGGCCCAGGTCCGGCCGCGCCATCAGCGCTATGTTCTCACGGCGCGCGGGGTGCGCCAATATGAGGCCGTCGCGCACACTGGAGAGCCCGGATGGGCCAGCACCCCCGCCGGGAAGATCTATCACACCACCATTTTAGGCAAACTGATCCTGCTAACCGGGATTAAGTTCGGCACCCGCGACCCCGACGGTTTGGGGATCGAAATGGAGGCCGGCAAACCCGGGTGGTACGATGCCCTCAATGGCTTGCCAGGTGTGTTTGGCAGCTCAATGCCTGAAACCTACGAATTACTCCGGCTGGTACGGTTTTTACGGGCAGCTCTGGCTGAACAGGCCCCCGCTATCCAAATCCAGCTCCCCAGCGAGTTTGCCGAATATCTCCACAATCTGGTCACGCTCACTAAAACAGAGACTGAACCGTTCGCCTGGTGGGAGCAGGCCAATGACTTACGCGAAGCCTACCGAGATCAAATCTATCAGAACGGCATTTCGGGAATAGAAACTGCGCTCGATAATCTCGCCCTAGAGGATTTCCTAGCGATTTTTGAAGTCCGCTTGCAAAATAGCCTGATCAAGGCCCAAAAATTAGCTGGGAATGATATCCCCCCAACCTATTTCCGCTACGAAGTCACTGCTCATGAAACCGTAACCGATGCCGCCGGTAACCCCCGAATGGATGCCCAGAATCGGCCGTTTATTCGGGCCAAAGGGTTTCGGGCCAGCGCGCTGCCGCCATTTTTAGAGGGTCCAGTGCGAGCGATGAAAGTCGTTGCTGACCAAGCCCAGGCCGAGGAAATTCACACCGCGGTGCGAAAGAGCGAATTGTATGATCAAGCGCTGCAGATGTATAAGGTCAATGCGCCGCTGGCGGGTGAACCGCACGAAATCGGGCGCGCTCGAGCTTTCACCCCAGGCTGGTTGGAAAACGAGTCCATCTGGCTGCATATGGAGTACAAATACTTACTCGCCCTCCTCAATGCCGGGCTGTATGCTGAATTTTGCGATGATATCCGCCCCACCCTGGTCCCCTTCCTGAACCCCCAAGTCTACGGCCGCAGCCCGTTGGAGAATTCGTCTTTCCTGGTCAGCAGCGCCCATCCTGATGAATCCCTGCACGGGGCCGGATTTGTGGCCCGTTTGAGCGGTTCCACCGCCGAGTTTATGAGCATCTGGAGCATCATGATGGCCGGAAAACAGCCGTTCTTTGTGTCTGAGGGAACCTTAGGCTTGAAACTGGCACCGATCCTGCCGGGTTGGCTGTTCTCTGAAAAGGGGGAGATCACTTTCAAATTCCTGGGACAATGCACCGTGACCTATCATAATCCTGATCGACACGATACTTTCGACCCGAAAATTAAGGTCCACAAGATGATCCTGCACCAACCTGATGGAAAAACCCAAGAAATCCCCGGCCAAATCATTCCAGCCCCGTATGCCGAAGCCGTGCGGTCCGGGCAAATTTCTCAGATAGATGTATTTTTCAAGAAATAGAGGCAGTTATGAAATCCAACTCCAACACCTGGCAATTCATTGATACTGAAGGCACCTTCCGGCTCGAAAACCCGCATCACACCAGTTATCTGTATTTCCCATTGGTCAACGAAGCCGGGATGATGGCGGCGATCACGCCGACACTCAACGGCGATATCAAAACCGACCAGAATACGTTTCTGACCCTGCCGGTTTCGCTGGAAGATTTACACAATACCCGGTCAGCCCGTAATTTTTGGGTCCAGATCGAGGGGGCGACCCCCTGGTCAGTTACTGGAAATTCGGCAGCCCAAACCGCCCAGCGTTTTTCGGAAACGCCCCCAGAAAAAGTTACCTTGGAAGCCGGTTTCCTGTGGCACCAGGTTACGCGTGAAAATACAGTTTTGGGGCTACGAGCCGAGGTGACGAATTTTGTCCCGGCCAACGATGATCACGTGGAGTTGATGCAGGTTTCCGTCACCAATATCAGCGACCGGCCAATACAGTTCACACCGACGGCCGCGATTCCGCTGTATGCCCGGTCGGCCGATGATGTGCGCGACCACCGACATGTGACCTCCCTGCTGCATCGGATCTTTTGTGAAGAATATGGGGTGCTGGTCCGCCCGACGCTCTCATTTGACGAACGGGGACACTTGCCCAACGATTTATCTTATGCCGTTTTGGGTACGGACGGGTATGGCAATGCGCCAGTCGGATTCTACCCAGTCGTCGAGGATTTCATCGGTGAAGGCGGTACCTTGGATTGGCCAGAGGCCATTGTCAAATCTAGCGGATCAAAATCAAGGGTTGGGGCCGCCCATGATGGGTACGAAGCTTTGGGTGGACTGCGATTTACCGAGGTTGATTTGCAGCCTGGAGAAACGGTATCCTTCATATTGATCCTGGCTATTCTAGTTGAAGGCACTGAACCGCAAAAACTGGTCGATTCCTATGGATCAGTTGTCACCTTTGCCAGGACACTCAAGGATACTCAAACTACCTGGAAAAACCGTCTGGATACTTTCGAGGTCACTACTGGAGATAATCGTTTTGATCTGTGGCTGCGCTGGGTGGCACTACAACCCACTTTGCGACGACTATTCGGAAATTCCTTCCTGCCGGCGCATGATTATGGCCGCGGCGGCCGCGGCTGGCGGGACTTGTGGCAGGATATTTTGGCCCTGCTGCTTATGGAAGAAGGGGATGTTAGCGAATTTCTATTCGGCAATTTCGCGGGGGTCCGCATCGATGGCAGTAATGCGACCATCATCGGCAATGCACCGGGTGAATTTAAAGCCGACCGCAACAATATTCCGAGGATTTGGATGGATCACGGGGCCTGGCCACTGCTGACCACCAGTCTGTATATCGATCAAACTGGCAACCTGGATTTTCTACTGCGTGAACAAACCTATTTCAAAGATCACCTGATCGCCCGTGCGCAGCACATTGACACCGAATGGGCCCCCAAACAAGGAACCGACTTGCAAACTGCGGCCGGGGAGACTTATCGGGGTACCATTTTGGAACATATCCTGATCCAACACCTGACTCCTTTCTTCAACGTCGGCGAACATAATTCCATCCTACTGGAGGGCGCGGACTGGAACGACGGCATGGATATGGCCCCCGACCGCGGCGAAAGTGTAGCTTTTAGCGCTTTGTATGCCGGTAACCTGCAAAAATTGAGCGAGTGGGTCATCGCGCTCGCCGCTTTGAGGATCGATCAGGTCGAATTGGCCACCGAAATAATGCCGCTACTGGATACCCTGGGCACGGCTATTGATTACGAATCGATTGAGGCCAAACACAGCTTACTCGCCGATTACTACGAGAGCTGCCGTCACACCCTATCCGGCGAAAAAGTAGCGGTTTCTCTCGTTGACTTAGCCCAAGATTTGCATACTAAAGCCGCCTGGCTGACAAATCACATTCGCACCACCGAATGGATCGAAAATGAAGCCGGGTACCACTGGTTCAACGGTTACTACGACAACGATGGTCAGCAGGTTGAAGGAGATCATCCCACTGGCGTGCGGATGACCCTCACCGGTCAGACTTTCGCCCTGATGGGCAACATCGCCACTGCAGAACAAGCCCTGGAAATGGTCCGGGCTGCCGATCAATATTTATTAGACCCCGCGGTGGGCGGTTACCGGTTAAACACCGACTTTGGGGAGGTCATGCTCAACTTGGGGCGAGCCTTCGGCTTCGCCTATGGCCACAAGGAAAACGGCGCGATGTTCAGCCATATGGCCGTCATGTACGCCAATGCCCTGTACCAACGCGGTCTGGTGCGTGAAGGGTATAAAGTTCTGGCCGCCATTTACCAACATTGCCAGGACTTCCCCATCAGCCGCATGTACCCAGGGCTGCCCGAATACGTCAACGCTGACGCTCGCGGCATTTACAACTGGCTGACCGGTTCGGCCAGTTGGTATGTACTCACCATGGTTACTGAGGTTTTTGGAGTCCGTGGGCGGCGCGGCGATTTAATTCTTGATCCAAAACTGGTCGCCGAGCAATTTGACGCCGATGGAAACGCGACGATCGCTACAATCTTCGCCAATAAACTGATTGAGGTCACTTATCATAATCCTGACAGGTTAACGTATGGACACTATCGTCTCCAATCTGTTTCCGTAGACGGTGAACCGGTTGCAGTTTCAACTCGGGATGGGCACCCCGCGCTCGATAGGGGTCTACTCACTGGCCACAACAGAAAAACCGTGATAATTCGTATTGAGTTGGCCGGTCAGATTTAATTCATATTACGCAAAGTGTGCTAGAAAATCCACCCTTCGATACGCTTTCGCTACTCAGGATGCATATTCGGAAGAACCGCTCATAGATTATGCTCATCAGCACAGGTCTCATCAGGCCTGATCTAAGTTTGAATGTTTACTGCAAGATATCAAAATGAGAATCTCTCTCACTAGTGATCCCATCTCACTTACCCCTGGCGAGCGTTATACACCAAATTATGACTATGCGCAAATTCTCGATAAGCGTCAAGAGCTTCGTTTCGTAGAATATTGTTGACTACTTCGATGCCGCGGCGCTGCAACTCGGCCTCCCATTCCGGATGGATGGGGCCTTCGTCAAAACCGGTGATTTCTTCCAACTCAGGCCCCTCCCCCGCGATAACCAGCGAACGGACCCCAGACCACAAGACCGCCCCATAGCACATCGCACACGGCCGCCAATTTACAACAAGTTGATGGGCTGGCAATCCGGCGCCACCGAGATCAAACGTCCCCAAAATTTTTTGGGCAACCGAGATCGCCATGACTTCGGCATGGGCCGCAGAACAATTAAATGGGACCACCCGATTGACTCCGATGACTACCAACCTCCCAGAATCGCGCTCAAACACGCCCGCGGCGAATGGACCGCCGGTGTTGTGTTGGAAATTCAAGCGGGAAAATTCGATAACGGTTGCCATCCGCTCTTCCAAAGTTGGTAAGGTATCTGGCAGTTGGTTTAGTTTTTCCACTGCCCAATCCGGCAGATCGAGGCTTAAATGAGTGTTAAAGGGGGTAAAAGGTTTGGGCGGCATATAAATTCTCCGTTCATACTCCTAATGGAGGGTAAGGATTGCTTGCGGTGATCGCAATAGCTTCGTCGGCCCGCAGATTGATACAATGAACGCCTTGCACTACTCCGGTTTTAGCAGGGATTTCGGCAGCGGGGAAACGAATGATCTTGGCCAAGCGGGAAATAATCAATAAATCATCGGTCGGATCAAACGCGGTCACCCCTACTAATCGATCCGTTTTCAGGGCTACCTTCCCCCCGGCACCGGGCGCTTTATTCGCTCGGAACCCGGCCATGAGGCGGATGGTCCCTTTGCCATCCGCGCCCACCAGGAAAACGCCTCCGGTCTCCCGCCCCCCACAAACTCCAACCACAGTATCATCAGGTTCAAGGCGGATACCGGCGCTACCAGTGGGAGACACTTTCCCCGCACTAAACCGAATCCCTAACCCGTTCTGCGTTGCGATAAACACATCATCATTTTCCGAGATCCAACTGGCCGCCACTAATGGACCATACCGACCAGCATCCAGCAGGGTCGTTCCAGATCGCAGGTTGGGACCTACAAAATTGTGCCTTAACAGGCGCACATAACCGGTTTTACTAACTAAAGCTAGCGATCCGGTAGGTCGTTCAGGCACAATGGCCACCATCTGTTCCGAAGCAGGCCAGTCAACTAAAGATGCTAGTTTTTGGCCGCGGCTTCGAACCTCCCCGGCGGTAATTGAGGCCAGTGGAAACCGATAAGCATTACCCAAATCCGTTAATAGGATGAGATGGTCGTTTTCATCTGCGGTAAAGATTTGGGCGGGGGCGTCCGCATCGGAGATTTGAAGATCGAAGACCCCCATCCCACCGCGCCGTTGACGGGCATAGAGATGCCGAGGGGTGCGTTTTATGATTCCATTTTGGCTGACCGTCACCAGGTTAATTGTTGTGGGTGGCTCACTATCTACGGCCATAGATACTGATCCGACGGAGGCCGGGGGTGCCTGTTGAACCCCTAATCGAGCCAGTTCAGCCTCCAGGGATTCAATATAAGCTTTAATTTCAGGAGCAACCTGGCTCAGGTCGGGTTTTTTCGGAAGCATTTGTTTTCCTTTCAGGATGCGACTACCGCGCTGGGATAATTACCAAAGTTTCGATTTCTGAACCAACAACTTACACCGGGATGGGGGCAATCACCTGCGAGGATGTAAACATCCAGGCCACTAAAGCGGCATTGACGATCGCGCCGAGATATGGGCGGCCAGTGAGTTGAAACAGCCCGGTTTGGAGAGGTACAATGATGATCAACACCCCCAAAATATGAAACAGACTCATAGTGAAGTTGGCCAGCACCCCACCGGGACCAACAAAAGGAACCACGCCCAGCGTAAACAGAGGGATATATTGGACCAATAGAAACAAGATCAGCGGAACCACCATCACCAGCGTGTTCACTTGGGACCAGGCCGAAAAGGTCTTAAGCCAGGTGTCTTTGGGCGTTAGTCGAATCTGGCCATGCAAGAAAAATCCCATTTGCAGAAAACCGAGCAGTAAAAAGGGAAAATACAAGAGCCACATTCCCCACCGATTGGGGGTCAAATCGGAGGCAAAGGGGAACAGAAAACGGTAATCAACGATAAAAATGGCCTCAAGTAGATGTTCGAGGGCATAGGCATACCCAAATAAAAACAATCCCAGCAAGGTAGTTTTCCCTAATGCGCCCCACTCCAAATGAAATTTATAAGTATCAAATGAGATCCCTAAATCGGCCCACACTAAACCTGTGGCGTGGTGTTTGCGGCGGAACCAGCGGCGCAGGATAAAAAAGCCGATTACGTTGATCCACACAAACCACCAGACCGTTCCATTAACCAGCATCATCGGAAAAGTCTTGTCAATTTGGACGACATAAACATGGAGGCCAAACAAGGCAAAAATGAGGGGAATATACAGCCACATCAGCGCTCCATTGATAGTGACATGCTGCCAAAATTCTCTACGCGGGCAGGCATAACGGGTTGAGATTGCGGTGCGGAGATCGGCAAAAAACGGCGTCCCTAGCAGCAATACTGCCACGGGCAGAATGGAGAATAAACCGGCAAACATGGCCACCAAAGTGGCATATTCTTTCAGCTCCCAAATTTGGGAATCGGCCGATACCCAGAGACCAGGATCCGGTTTCAAAGCGGACCGCATCCAATCGACTGCGGCCGCTACCCCAACTCGATGATGCGACTCCAAAAGATGGACCACCGGCAGTAGGACCACTTTCCGGGCCGTGCCAGCCTCAAATTTACCGTAGGTCACCCCAAATTCCAGGTTTTCGGTAGACCCGAATGCGGCCGCAGTCTGGGGGCTGGTCAACCATTCGGCCCGGACATCCTGAACCCCAGTCATTCGTTCCCGATACTCATCATATTGCCCAAAAATCATGAGCATATTGGGCGGGTTTGCGGGGGTCGCATCCTCCCGGTAGGCAAAACCCGAAATAACCAAACCTTTGACAGTAGGATCAGACATGGCGATCGAATAAACCATTTCAGCACCCAAGCTGTGACCCATTAATCCTGCCGATTCCGGATCGACAAAGCGCAAGGATTTCAGATATTCGAAGGAGGCTCGTCCGCCGAAAGTTGAATCAAATGCTGGATCTGCCAAATCGAGCGGGTTCCCCGAATTTCCGCGGCCGATGGCATCGATTTCGAGGACAACAAATCCCCGCCGGGCCATTTCGATGGCGTAGGCGTCGGATGTTTCCCGGTTGTTCTGATAGCCATGGATATAGACTACTCCCGGCCCGGGATTATCGTCCGAATACCCAACTGACTTCAACAGCTTGGCCCGCACGGGAATCCCGGTCTCGTTGGGATACGTCACATTGCTGACAGTCACCCGCCCGAAGTCCTGCTGGACCTGGGATGCCAATATTTCTGACAGTAATAAAATCACCAAAAACACGACCAATACGATCCATGTTTTTCGACGGTTGACGGGCGTGAAAATGGAATTAATGTCCATAATGAGGTCCTATGAGGGGTTGATATTAGGGATAAATCTCCACCACGATGGGGAGATGGTCGGAGGCCCGCGTTGAGGGGATTCGGACTGCACCAAATTCCAGGTCGGGGGTGACAAAGATGTGATCGATCCGGTAGCCGGGTTCGGGGTCTGGGGTCCAAAAAGTAAACACCTCCCCCTGCTCGGTAGCTTCAACCACATCGACGAAGCCGGCCGCATAAATTTGCTGGATTTCGGGAGTTTCGGGTCGCGCGTTCAGGTCGCCGAGGAAGATGGATCGGGGATTTTGGTTCCACAAATCCAAAACTTCAGCCGCTTGCTCCTGGCGGACATCCTTGGGGCTGGCGATGTGATCGAGATGTGTACCATAAAGGGTTACCGGACCGGCAGCTGTCTCAATTACAACTCGGAGTACTCCACGTGTTTCCGTTGTATTGTGCTCAAAATGGGTGTTATCCCACTCGATGACCGGCAGATTTGTCAGCAAGGCATTGCCATACTGGCCATCAGCATAATTATTACCTAAAATGAAGGGCATCTTGGTTTCGATGCTGATCAAGGAGAGCACTTCAGTGTAACCGTTTATCGCCCGAGTGCGGTTGACTTCATTAAGCACCAGGATATCGGGCTCTTCGGTCTGGATGGCGGCGACGATGGCTTCCAAATCCATTTTTAGATCGGCGTCAATCCCCTGGTGAATGTTGTAAGTCATCACCCGCAGGGGTTGACCAGTCTGATGGGCCGTCGGCTGAAAATCGGGTTGATTGGCAACGGCCCAAATCCCCACCAGGACCAACCCGCCCACCCCAAGAAGCACACCACTTCGCAATATTGCTGACAGTTGATCGGATTTCAAGGTTGATTCTAGCCCCACCGCGGCCCAGATCCCCGCGACCCCTAAGATGACGGCCCCAGCTACGGCCATCCAAACCATTTCAAATTGGGCAACGAGGAAAATGATCACCAACATGACAACCAAAGCCAAAAACATGCTGATCCCACTGCGCCACAACCCCAACTTGAGAGGGATCCGCCGGGCGGTGCCGGTCAACAGCACCCCAAAAGCGCCCCATAGCGTCACAGACCCCACCACAAACCACAGCCAGGATGGTCCAACTTTGGCTGTTAGCAAGGCAACTGCCAGGGTTAGACCACCTCCACATAAAATCGCCACAACCCACCGATATTTGATGGGCCAAATCAACCCATAAAGCACCCGAAACAATCCCAACACCATTAACCCGTTCACAAATAAATGGGCGGGCACATCCATCAACCCAGTAGCCGCCGAGACCGCCGCAGGATTGTAAAAGAGGGAGAGAGCCAAATATAAAAATGGCCCCACCCCCAACAAGGGCCAGATGCGTCCAAACGAAGGTTCTTCCGACTTTTCAGTCCCTAAATCGGTTTGCCACTCCAGCCACAGCAAATAACTTCCGGCGCCACTCAGCAGAAATACGGCCAACAATGGCCCCAATCCCTGGCGCCAGGCGAGATCATAAGACCATAGGAAAGTGCGGCTGAGGGTATCGATTAAAAAAGCCAGAGGAAATGCAAGGAGCGTAATCGTAATCGGGGTACCGTTGGGACGATTGCGCGGGGTGTGATGCCAAAAAGGTAAGAACCAACTCCACAAAACCACCCCGATGATGGACAGAAACAGATGTAATTGTCCACTATCCGCGATTTGGAGTACAAACCGGATGAGAAAAACCCCACCGGCGGTTATGAACAGGGTGTTGCGCGCCCCAAATACCCGGCGGACCAAAGGGAGTAATGTGGCCAATGCAAACACCCCCAAAGCAAAAAACGCCAACATCTCAGGAGTTACGGCCGCGCCCAAATACCAGATTACACTGGCCAGAAAGACCCGCATGAAATGCAGGCCAAACAACAAAGTAATGGTTACCCAAATTAAAGTGAGAGATTGTTTTTTTGACATCAGGGGCCTCCTATTTCTGTCCTGATTAAACCGGGCCCATCGCCACGGAAATTCCCAGAGAACCGATCTATTTTACAATGGAAATAATCGTTCAGCTTGCAGAACCAGTTCACCGGTGGTCGCCAAGGGGCGCAGATTGCCGGTGATCACCATCGGTTTTGAGCGGCGCAACATGGGTCGATGCTGTTGATAAAATGCTGGGGTTAGATAAACGGGTATCACCCCGGTTAAATCTTCAAGCTCCAGAATATGAAAGGGGTCACCCGCATGAGCAAAAAAGCGCTGAACTGTTTGCCGGATTCCCACCACGGTGACTGATTCGTCCGTTTTTGTCAGCGCCTCAGCCACGGATACTGAATCAAGCTGAGCAATATGATCTTCGTAAAGCTCCAAAGGGTGAATTTCGACACTGGTTCCCAGAATTTCGACCTGGGCTGCCATCTTTTGGGATAAATCCCAATCCGTCTCAACCGACGCCACCGGCAGATTAAACAATGAGGGTTGTCCATAGGCCCAACCCCCCAGTTTTAGCCGCGCCAATAATTCGGGGATCGGGGCAAAACCACTCATGGCCCCAACCTGGATCAGATTCTCAGCCTCCACCGGGCCCGGATCGACTCGAGTGAGAAAATCGTCTATCGATCGAAACGGGCGGTGCGAAATAATTCGGCGAATGGTCCGGCGAGATAATTCTTTGACCTGGCTTAATCCCATGTACAAAGCCGGTTCTCCCTGGGGATATGTCACTGAAAACTGGGGTTGTGAATGGTTGATATGCGGGGCTTTGAGCGGTAACCCTAACCGGCGGGCTTCATTCAGGTAAACCCGCTGGCGGTAATAGCCGCCCCACCCGGCTAAAACTGCGGTGATGAACTCGGCGGGATAATGAGCCTTGCACCAGGCTGATCGCCAGGCAACCTCGGCATAAGAGGCGGCGTGGGCTTTCGGAAATCCATACCCCGCAAAGGCAGCCATTAAATCCCAAATCCGGGTTGCAATTTCCCCAGAGACTTGATTTCGCTCCCGCGCGCCGTGCACAAAGCGCTGTTTGAGCGTTTTCATGCGGTCACCGGGGTCAAAATGACTCATAGCTCGACGCAGCAAGTCGGCATCGGCCAGACTCAACCCGGCCAATTGGCTGGCAATCAGCAAGACCTGCTCCTGATACAAGATTACGCCATAAGTATCGGCCAATAATTTCTCCAAAGCGGGATGGAGATGTTCGACTTCAGCCCGGCCCAGGTGCCGTTGGATAAAGGCGTCCTTGAGACCCCCGGTCATCGGTCCGGGACGATACAGCGCCAGGGCAATCATAATATCGGCAGGGCTGGCCGCGTTGATTTCTTTCAGGGTGGCCCGCATACCCGGACTTTCGATTTGAAAACAACCGATGGTTTGGGCCGACTGGATCAGGGCCGAGGTAGCTGTATCATCTATTGGGATGGCATTCAGCACTTCCAGGGCAGTGGCAAATTCGGCTCCCCGCCAGGAGCGCACTTTCTCGGCAACATCGCCAATGACAGTTAAACCCCGGGTCCCCAATAAGTCAATTTTTACCAGTCCCAATTTTTCTACACCCCATAAATCAAACTGGGTGATCACCATCCCCTTACTAGCCAGATGGGTTGGCACTAAATCGGTCATGGGGGTGGGCGTGATAACTACCCCCCCAGGATGGACTGACAAATGGCGGGGAAATTTCTGGACCGCCTGGGCATCTCGGAAAATGGCCTGATACAGCGCCTCGGGAAATTGCGTTTTAATCACTTCAAACGGATCTTCGCCTCCCCCTCGGCGACTGCCCGGACCCCAACCCCGATAGGGTAATTCGGCCACCAGGGCATTAATTTCCTTTGTAGGTAAGCCATATGCCTTGGCGACATCCCGGACCGCAGAACGGGGCCGATACCGGTTGATGGTGGCCACCATTGCGACCCGATCGGCACCATATTTCTCATAAACATACCGCAAGACATTGTCCCGCCGGCGGGAACACAAATCGGTGTCGATGTCGGGCGGGCTTTTTCTGGCGGGGTTCAGAAACCGCTCGAAATACAGGTTGAGGGCCAGGGGGTCTGGAGTGGTGATTCCTAAGGCATAGGCCACCAAGGATGACGCGGCTGACCCGCGGGACGAGATCGGCACCCCGGTTTTGCGGGCATACTCCAAAATATCCTGAACAATTAAAAACAAGGGAGCATATCCCCGTTCAGAAATAATCTTCAATTCATGATCCAAACGTTGTTGGCGTTTGGGCGAAAGCGTTCCATAACGTTCCGTGGTTCCGGCCTCCGCCAATGATCGCAGCCGAGTGTCAGGGGTTTCACCAGTCGGCAAAGGCACTGCGGGATAACGAGGAATATCGAGGGGTAATTCCAGGTTACAGGCCGCAGCAATTTGGTGGGTATTCTCCAGCGCGGGGGGATAAAGCTCGAAACGGGCGCGCATTTCTTCAGCAGATTGAAATTCCGACCCCAATGGAGCGGCAGAATTTGGAGGGAGTGTTTCTCGGGTTGTATTCAGACGGATGGCGGTGAGTGTCCGCTGTAACTCTGATTGCGGAGGGTTTGGGTAATAAACGGGGTTGGCAGCCACGATAGGGAGCCTCAGTTGGTCTGCCAGTGCGGCAAGTTGCGCTATTTCAGGTAATTTAGTATCGGGTTGGTGAACCAATTCGACATATAGACGGTCTGGAAAGATATGGGCCAGGTTTTCAAGATAGGTACGGACGCGCAGGTGATTGCCCCGCTTCATCAGGTGATTGACCAGCCCCCCCTGACCCGCTGTCAGACAAAATAAACCATCCGAATTAGCCGCTAAAAATTCAAAATCCAGCCCCAGTTCTGGATCGCGCTGGGCAAAGTTTTGCACGCAGCTGCTCAACCGGCACAAACTGCGCCACCCGGTCATATTTTGGGCCAAAAAGACTAAATCACCTGATCCTAAAGGGTGATTCACCCGCACTTCCAACCCGATGATGGGTTTTATCCCAGCCTGTTGGGCGGCCACATAAAAATCGAGAGACCCGGTCAGGCTGTGACGGTCTGTGAGGGCGACCGCTGCCATCCCTTGTTCGAGAGCAGCCTGGACCAGCTCTTGCGGAGCGCACAGCCCGGTCAGTAAGGAGTAGTAACTCAGATTATGTAATGAAATATAGGTCGCTACCACTTCCAAAGTGTAGCATATTCTGGGAGCAAAGCTACCCCATATTTAGCTCAAATAGCGTAAAATTGAGTTATGACACCGTTGGGCCTCACCATTATTCTGCTGATAATTATTATCATTTTGTTGAACGCCATTTTGTTAATCTCCTGGCGGGCAATCCACCAATTAAACCAGGCCGTAGAAAAGTTTAAACAGGACCCAACGAGTAACCCGGTAAGCAGTCAATCATTTCTACCCCCACTTCGAGCTTTGGCGGACAATCTTAATATTGTTCGCCAGCAAACCCAACATACCATCAATGAAATTTCCAGTACCAATATTTGGTTAGAGACCCTATTTGAATCAATTGATGATGGTATTGTGACCTACAACACGCGTAATATGGTCACTTCTTTTAATAAAGGTGCAGAGACGATCAGCGGTTTAGGACGGGAGGCGGTTTTTGAAAAGGATATCGATCAGGTCTTTAAGTTGGCAGCTGAACCGGGCAAGTTCACCGACCGGTTACCCGCGGTAGGGAGTTCGCGGCGGTTAAAAGTTCGCAATCAGGCGGATGAAATCGTCGATATGATCGTCACCCGGGCCGAATTGCGGCTCCCCGAGCGAAAAACAACTCAAACCGCCCTGGTGATGCGCGATATCACTGCGGCCGCCGCGGCCCAAAATCTGCGAACGTATTTCCTGGCAAATATATCCCATGAATTTCGCACCCCCTTATCGGCATTGAACGCTTCGGTAGAATTATTGCTGGAAGAAATCGAGGCACTAACGCCAGCAGAAATCAGTCAATTATTAGGTTCTGTTCACCTGAGCGTAACTGGCCTCCAAACCCTGATTGACAATTTGCTCGAAAGCTCCAGTATTGAGGCTGGTAAATTCCGCATTCGTCGTCGTAAAACCGATTTCGGCACGATTATTCAGGAAGCTCATCGGGTGATGTTACCCTTGCTGCAGCGCCGGCGTCAAAGCCTGGCGATTTCGGCTCCCAAATCTTTTCAAACGCTCAAAATTGACCCTACCCGCCTAACCCAAGTAGTGGTCAACTTGCTCTCAAACGCCAGCAAATACAGCCCCATTGACGGCCAGATCGACCTAGAAATCACCTTACAGGAGAGCGATTTACGTCTCACGGTAGCTGATCGCGGCCGCGGGGTTTCTAGCCTAGATGAAAAAACCCTATTCAAACGATTTACCCGCAGTGATGATCAAGATGATCCCCAATATGGGATTGGGTTAGGGTTATATGTGGTAAAAAATATCGTCGAAGAACATGGTGGTCAGGTGGGGGTTATGCCGCGACCGGAGGGCGGTTCAATTTTCTGGTTTACGATTCCAAGGGAGGGTTCAACCCGATGAAAGCCTTAGTCGTTGATGATGATTTAGCCCTAGCCGATGTAATTTCATTTACGCTCCGACGAGCCGGTTTCGAAGTGGTTGTCGCGCATGATGGATTGATCGCCTTAGAGAAGTTCACAGCTGAATCTCCCGATATTATCATCCTGGATCTAAATCTTCCCAAATTGGATGGGTTTGGGGTTTGTAAGCAAATCCGTGCCCAGGCCGATACCCCGATCATTATCTTGAGTGTGCGCGGCGATGAAGATGACATTGTCACCGGGCTAAGCAGTTGTGCCGATGACTACATCGTAAAACCCTTCAGCCCTCGGCAATTGGTGGCCCGCGCCCAAGCGGTACTCCGACGCACCGGAGCAGCCCCCCAAAAACAGGCGATTGTACAGGTCGCCGCATTCAGCCTGATCCCATCTCGTCTGGAAGTTTATTATCGGGATGAGTTGGTTACTCGGTTGACCAAACTTGAAGCCCAATTGCTAGAGACTCTCATGATCAACCGCGACCAGGTCATGCCATACGATGCCTTGATCGACCGGGTTTGGGGTCCCGGCGGCGGGGATCGAGCCATGTTGAAGCAATTGGTTTACCGCCTTCGAAAAAAACTCACCGACAAACACCCAGATTTAGACAATTTGGATACGGTTTCCGGAGTGGGTTACACTTTCAATTCCAAACATTGACACCTTTTTTGGGGCTTCCATTTAGAGGGAATCACCCGCAGATGAGTCACATACCCCTCACACTGGTAGCTTGAACTTCGTAAAACTTGGTTTGGGATAACCCCTCAATTGGCCCCTAAACTTGATCCCACCACTATGGATCAAGATCCACTCCCCCAAGATCGGCGAAAACCTGGGCCAATAAATCTTCTCCTTGCTCGAGAATGGCAACATTATCCAGTAACAATTGTGATAAATATCACAATTGTTACTGTTCTGTTACCAGCCGGTTACCAGTTTTGTTACCCTGCACCTCTACAATTAGGCCATATTGACAAACAAACAGTGATCCAGTGTGAAAATGACACTTGGTTTTATATTTAGGAGCTAACAATGAATAACAAATTTGAACTGACCAACAAACTTCGCAGTCAAGATAACAAAACTTCTCTGATGGCTATTGAGGAAATGCGGGTCCGGGGCTGGTTGTCCGATGGGACCTTACGAGGGATCGCCCTCTGTAAAGCCCAATTTCAAGGTGCAGACTTCATGGATGCCGATCTGTGCGGTGTTGACTTCCACCAGGCCCGCCTCGACTGGTCCGACCTCAGCCTGACTAACCTGGTAAGCGTAAAAATGGTCCGCACCAACCTGACCGGTGCGAACTTCAGCCAGGCCGATATTTTCAATGCGGATTTATATAAAGCCAACCTACATGGGGCCCGCAATGTGAGCGAAGAACAACTCGCGACTGCTGCTCGGTTGGCCGGGGCCATCATGCCGGATGGTCGCCGCTACAACGGCCGCTTCAACCTGGATACCGACTTAAGCCTGGCTAAATGGAACAATGTAGATACCACGAACCCTGTTGAGATGGCCAAATTTTATGGGGTCTCCGATCAGGATTATATGGAGGGTCAGGGGCTTTTTCAGAAATTTTCAGACAAACCGATTGAGGTAGAATTGAACATCGCGGTGGAAGCATAATTTACCGCTAGATGGATGCGAAATGTGATGCGGACAGGGTGATATCTGTTCCGCATCACACAGCTGTTTTAGTAACTGGATCAAATTTTTGAAGTAGCATCCCGGATGAGGACCTTATAATAAAACATGGTCACAGTTTTAATTATTGACGACGATACAGATATCGTCTTGGCTGGACAGATGGCACTGGAATATGCCGGTCATAAGGTAGTTTCAGCTCGTAACACAACTATAGGTCGCCAGATGCTGGTCAAGCACCGGCCAGATATCCTGGTTTTGGATGTGATGATGGATTCCCCTACGGAAGGGTTTGAATTTGCCAAACAACTGCGCACCCAAACATCTGACCCTGATTTAGCTGCTTATCGCGATATTCCCATTTTGATGTTGTCATCGGTCTACAATGCTACGCCGTTAGCAGCAGAAACCGAAATCGCCAATTTACCGGTAGAACTTTTTGTAGATAAACCCATTGATCCCAATGATCTGATTGCCAAGGTCGCGTGGATTATTGAAAGTCAGTAACCATTGCATGTGTCAGGCAGCAGTGACGCGGTGAGCGCTGCTGCCTGGCCTTTTTTTGTTTTCGAATATGAAGAAAATTTTCTCCTTCGTGGGGGGTGGCAAACTACAGAATTTACTCATTCTATGTTTCTCTTTGATCGCGGTCATCACCATCGTTTTTGGAACGATCGGTACCACAACTCTGATTAATAATTATCTTGAAACGGCAGAAAGAGAACGCGTTGATCGGGATATAAACCTCGCTCAAGCTTTCTACAATATCAAGTTGCGTGACATCACTTCGATCAGTTATCGGTTAGCAACCGATCCCCAAATTGTAGCGCGATTTGAAAAAGCACAAGCGGGGGATCCCACCGCAAAATCAGCCTTAATCACCAATATTCAACGCAATATCGCCACCCCAACTTGTGATTGTCTAAATAGTATTTTATTCATTGATTTAGCAGGTCAGATCGTAGCTGGAAAAACTCGCGCAGCCGCCAGATCGACCACCAAACCCATCCAAGCTGGGAATTGGGGGGAGCTGCCGATTGTTAAAGCAACCCTAACAGATGAAATTGGGTTCTCTAGCACCGAAGTGATCCCCGTTTCAAATCTTGAAGAAATCGGTTTAGCTGATCAGGCTCGAATACAATTAATCGACACAGATCGATCTAATCCGACCCCATTTATCAACGGTGAAGGCCAGGATGGTTTTGCCCTGATTAGCACGCAACCCATTTTTGATTTCGATGGCGATTTTTTAGGGCTGGTTTTGAGTTTGTACTTATTTAATAATGACCCCAAAATCGTCGATAACATTCGAGATGTGGCTGGGATCGACACTGTTACGGTCTTTTTTGGTGACTTACGGGTTGCCACCAATGTGCTCAACGGAGATGGTAGCCGGGCAATCGGCACTCGGGTCTCCCAGGAAGTCCATGATACGGTTTTGGTTGAAGGGGAACCCTACCAAGGCCGAGCGTTTGTCGTAAATCAGTGGTATATCACCCGATATGATCCTATATACGATCATCAAGATCAGGTCGTTGGCAGTATTTACGTCGGCAGTCGGGTGTCTACTTTTCAAAATTTATTACGCACTTTTAACCGCAACGTAGCTGTGATCTCACTGGTCGCACTTCTATTGGCCGGGATCATAGCCATACCCATCGCAAAACTCATTACTCGCCCGATTGACGATTTAGTCCAGGCCAATCGCCGTCTGGCCAAGGGCGATATGCAAGTGCGGGTGGTCGATTATGGGAGAGGAGAAATTGGCTTGTTGGGCCACTCCTTCAACAAAATGGCTAGCACGCTTTATGAAACCCAACAGGAGCTGCTCCACAAAGAAAAACTAGCATCGATGGGTCAATTAGCCGCTGGAGTAGCCCATGAAATTAACAACCCCCTGGGAACAATTTTGTTGTTTGCGGGGATATTACGGCAGGAATTTCCCGAATCGGATCCGCTCCGTGCGGATCTGGATATGATCATTTCGGAGACGATGCGCTGCCAGAAAATTGTTACCGACTTATTAAATTTCTCGCGCCAACAAGAAATATTGACCCAAGCCACAAATATCAATAAACTAATTGACCATACATTAACGGGATTGCAACTCCGCTCAAAACACGGATCTCTTGAGATCAACCGAAGCTTCGATTTTGATTTACCCGATTTAAATGCCGACCCGGCTCAACTCCAGCAAGTGTTCATTAATTTGTTTACCAATGCTGTCGATGCGATGCCAATGGGTGGCCGCTTAGAAATTACAACCCAGAAATTCGACCAGAACCGAGTTGAAATAACTGTAGGGGATACAGGCACCGGGATCCCCACAGAGCATTTGGGGAAACTTTTCACACCATTCTTCACTACTAAAGGCCCCGGCAAAGGGACCGGACTGGGATTATCAATCGCCTATGGCATCATCAAAATGCACCAAGGCCATATTGCTGTTCAAAGCAAAGAGGGGGTAGGCACGACCATCACGGTTCACCTACCAATTATTTCCAACTTAATACCAACAGGTTCACCTAAGATCAGCGGGTAACATCATGACCACAACAGCCAAAATATTAATCATTGATGATGAAATGGGGATTCGGGCCGGATGCCGTCGGGCTTTAACCCCGCAAGGCTACCAAGTTACTGAGGCTGCCGACATTGCGGCCGGTAAGGAGCTGCTTCAGAATGGAAATTTTGATCTGATCTTGCTGGATGTGATGATGCCCGACGGGCGCGGTATCGATTTACTCCCCTTCATCCAGGCCCAAGACCCTGAAACCATCATAATTATCATAACCGGTTATGCAACGGTTGAGTTAGCGGTCGAGGCCATCCGGGCTGGGGCCTACAATTTCATCTCCAAACCATTCACGGCTGAAGTCTTGACCATGGTCGTCAATCAGGGCCTTGAAAAACGAAGACTTTCCCTTGAAACCCAGCGTCTGGCCCAAATCGAAGCTAAAGCGGCTGAATTGGCCCGTTCGAAAGCGGAATTAGAGCGCTTGGATCAATTCAAATCGGATTTCGTACGATTGGTAGCCCACGAATTAAAATCCCCACTGGGTGGTGCCCAAAGCCTGCTCAATACGATGCTTGCAGGTTTAACTGGCGAATTGACCCCACAGCAAATGGAACTGCTCAACCGAATCGATCACCGGTTGACTTCACTAAAATCTTTAGTGGAAGATCTACTCCTGCTTTCTGCGGCTAAAACTCTCCCCACAGATGAGAATTATGAGGTAATCGAGTTACCAGCGGTAGTAACCGAAATCATAGATCGCTATCAGGTTGAAGCTCAGCAAAAAAATCTAACCCTGTCTTACATCCCGCCCACCGAATCACTTTGGGTAACGGGAAAGCATTCGGGCTACACAAAAATTTTCAACAATCTCATTGACAACGCAATTAAATATACACCCCGGGATGGTTATATCAATGTAACTGCTCAGTCAGTTTTGGAAGAGGTTGAAATTACAATTACCGATTCCGGGATCGGCATCCCCGCTGAAGCCCTGCCAGAACTTGGTATAGAATTCTACCGAGCCCCTAACGCCCGGGCGGCTGAAATTTCTGGAACTGGTTTAGGGTTGAGCATTGTCCACCAATTTGTTGACCGGTTTCAAGGCCAGATGGTGATTGAAAGTGAGGAGGGATCTGGAACAACAATTCGGTTGTTATTCCCACAGACTAAACTTGTGGATTAGGGAAAAATAACTCAGCCATAAACGAACCGGAGTGTCAATTACGAATTAACACTCCGGTTTTTGTTACAAATGAAAAAACTATACCCGGAAAACAATGCCCTCATGGGGAGATAACATCAATTTCCGTAATTCAATTTCACCCTCGGCCTCCATGCTGGTCGAAACCGCAATTTGGCCGACTGGAGCTAAAGCGGATAAATCTAGAAAATGGAGTTTTGGGCCAAAATTAAGCACGATCAAAAATGTATCGGTGTGGGGATGACTCCGAGTGTATACAAATACATCTTCGGCCTCCACATCCACACTGGCATAATCGCCGCCGTGCAAAGCTGGTTCGGCCTGTCGTAAAGCAGTCAATGCACGATAGAGATTTACCATTGAGGTGGGGTCTTCATTTTGGGCAGCCACGTTTCGAACGGCATAGTCATCTGCAACCGGCAACCAGGTCACCACACCGTCCGGTGCAAAACCGGCATTCGGCGAGGCATCCCACTGCATAGGGGTCCGTTCAGGATCACGCCCGACGACATCCGCAATTTCTGGTTGGTTTACTGCCGGGGGATCCTGAATAAATTCTGGCGGAATCGAGACATTTTCCATACCGATTTCTTCCCCATAATAGGTGGTCGGCAGCCCACGCAGCGTCAGCAGTAGCATATTTGCGACCCGGGCCTGCTCAGGCCCGACGCGGCTTGCCATGCGGTGCTGATCATGGTTGCCCATTACCCAATTGGGCCAGCCGCCCACGGGTAGATCGGCCTCATATTGGTCTACGGCCCGGCGCACAATTTGGGCGTCCCAATCCATCCGAATGAGTTGAAAATTGAAGGGTAGATGGCACTCATCAAAGGTTCCATCCGGCCGCCGTTCTCCATAATATTTGACCAGCTCCGCATTTGGTAAATAAATTTCGCCCACCATCATGCGATCATCATATTCATCCAAGACCGCCCGCATCGCTTTGATGATATCGTGAACCTCAGGCAAATTCATGGTGCGAATGTGCTGAATACGATTGTGAGGATTGACGCCATCCCAATCTGGATTGAGGGGTTCGTCACGGAATTGTTCGTCCTTGAGCATCAGCCAGATGACATCCACGCGGAAGCCATCGACCCCTTTCTCCAACCAGAAGCGCATCACATCCAACATCGCTGACAACACATCAGGATTCCGATAATTTAATTCGGGTTGTTGGGTGACGAACTGATGGAGATAATATTGTTCAGTTTTTTCGTCATAGGTCCAGGCGGGACCACCGAAGAAGCTGAGCCAATTGTTTGGGGGGCCGCCATCGGGAGCGGGATCTCGCCAGATATACCAATCACGTTTGGGATTATTACGGCTACTCCGGCTCTCAATAAACCACTCGTGTTCATCTGAAGAGTGATTGGGGACTAAATCAAGGATAAGTTTCATCCCCCGGCTATGAATATCCTCCAGGAGAGCATCAAAGTCGGCCATCGTGCCAAACATGGGATTAATTCCCACATAAGCGGCGACATCATAGCCAAAATCATGCATCGGCGACGGATAAATCGGTGAGAGCCAAATCGCTTCGACATTCAGACTCTGAATATGATCCAAGCGTTGGCGAATCCCGTTGAGATCACCAATTCCATCGCGATTGCTATCCTGGTAAGAACGGGGATAAATTTGGTAGACAATGCCTTTTTGCCACCAAACGAGTTCTTCATTCATCTAAATAACCTTTCGGTAAAAGTACTGAGCTGATCAAGTCGGCCGTAACAGTTAGGGAATGGCCCACCCAATCGCGTGATAATTTGAATAAAACGAAGGGATTATACCCCAGCCCCTACCCCGGTTCAATATCTGTTGGGACTGTGATGGTTCCGATATCCATTGATATTCCCGGTTCGATATCGACAAAAACTTCGGTACCGATATCCCCATATGAGACGATCAGCGATTGAGGTCCATCGGGCATATTTTCGATTACGAAATGTCCGTTTGAATCCGCCATGATTATAATATCGGTCTGGAAAACAAATATTTCTGCCGCGATTGGATTCCCATGGACATCCACTACCTGCCCGTACACATCCCCTTTGCCAAACAATACGGCTGCGCCCTCCGTTTGCGAGTAATTCAAGACAGCCAGAATGAGAAACAGGCCCAAAAAGATTAATACATAAACTTTCAAACTCTTTTTCGGTTTAGTCGGTTCGAGATCAGGTTGTTCATCGGAAAAATCTGCGGTGTAATTTTCGAGAGAGGGAGAATCTTCAAGGGTCATCATTGTCTCCTATTAAGGCCGGCCAACCGAAAAATCATCGATACAGGTTATAGAATCGGCTTTGGTGCGCAAGCCAACAGCTCCCTCCTGAAAACCCGCATCGTTGGCTTGCAATACGGGAACCCCATCTTTATAGGCCGTAAAAGTGTCGCCAACGACTTTAATATCTAAATCGTAATTATTGCCTTGCCAATCAGCATCTGAGGCTTTGGCTTGAGATAACAAAACCCATTTCCCATTTACCCGTTTCCAAAAACGAATTCGGTCATATTTGGAAGTGTAAGTGAAATGATAGCCATTTCGATCATCTTCGGCCCGGAACCAGACATCATAACCATTATTCTTATTGGATTGGTAGGCTTCTTCGGAATTTAAATCTTTTAACGACAAGACAAAATCATCGTTCCCATAATCCGTCGCACACGAGTTCATAAACGAAGCCGTGCCCCTATTTTTCCCATCGATACACCCTTTACCGTCCTCAACATAAAATTGATCAGCATATTTTTCTTGAGCAGCCCAATCATCCAACTCGCCGGGATCGCTGAAGGAGAAAGAACAACCGCAGGCGGAGGTATTACCGAGTCCTTCCACTGCTAAACAGAAAGCGTGTTGAACACTGATACCAAATACACTCAACGACAATAATATTGAGCCAACAAATAAAACCAAGATCAGGGCATACTCAACCATACCCTGACCATAGTTTCGGGAATCTTGGAAAATTACTTTCATAATGGCCTCAAGAAGAATGTGCAAATATCATTTACTGATATAGAAAATTACGCTAGAAAATTCACCCTCCGATACGCTAGCGCTACTCAGGATGAATTTTTGGACGACCCGCACCCTTCGATACGGTCCTGCGGACCTACTCAGGCCTGTCCTGAGCCTGTCGAAGGGATGCTTCGTGCGTAACATCAGTCATTTATATAAAGTTTATCATAAGACTTTTTTGCTATAATTACTTCGTTGGGATTTGTAGCAGCAAGAAGGGAGCAATCAATGAAAATTGCAATGTTAGGCGTTTCTGGATCGGGGAAAACAGCATTTTTAGCCGGGGTGAAGGAGAGTTTATGGCAAGTTGATGCCCATGGGTTCAATATTACACCCCGTGCCAGACATTTTTACGACCGGTTCCCCGAAATTGGGAGGTGGGACGATCTGAACTTTGTCAGGGAGAATGAATATCGTTTTCCTGATGGGACCACCCAAGAAACCCAATGGTCGTTTGACCTTAATTATGCCCAGCAGCCAGTCATCCGAATTGACAGTTTAGATTATAGGGGCGGGATTTTTAATCCGATTGGTACCGAGGCCTTCGAAGATAATCGCGACCAGATTTCTCGAGTCGCACATTTTTTGGGAGAGTGTCAGGGGATTATTATTTTTTTTGAATCAATACGACTACCAGAAACCAATCCCCCACCTTCATTTACTGAGGGCATCAATACAATCTCCCAAATTCTCAATGCGTATTTACATTATTACCCCGATCAGCCGTTGTGCATTTTAATTGCCCTGACTAAAGCCGATCTGGTCCGCCCCATCCATGGGGATTTTTGGGTGCGGAACAATTTTGAGTATTTACTTAATGCCGCCAATGAGAAATTAAGCGGTATCATCCGACTGATCAGAGGTTGTCCTACATGGACCGGTGGGATGGCAGTTATTTCTGCTGTGGGTGATGTCTCTGAAATTCAAATCGAAGGCGATGAAGTTCCACCACCACCCATTGAAATTGCTCCCGCCAGACCACCGACCGATCGGCGATTAGCAGAGCGGACCAATCGAATTGAAAATATTGCTGTTAGTATCCGAAATCGTCCGATCCCCACCAATATCAAACCAGCTTTATTTTGGCTAATTTGTTGTATGATTTGTAAAAAATCGAAAACAAGATTATCTTCCAGGAATAATGGGCCGAACCATCCAGGTGAAGCACGAGTTAAAGACATTCAGAATAAAATCAAACATAACTTAGACGAAATTCAAGATATTCGAAATAATATTTCTGCCATCAAGGAAGAACGAGACTATTTGGAAAAGCTTCAACAAAATTTGGATGGCATTTTCGGTATTCGGGATTCAATTTCCAATTTACCAGGTCGCCACAACAATGGCAACAAATTTGGAACCCCCAGACAATTAATCCAAACGATCAAATCGATCTTGTTAAAATTTAGAGATCGGTTCAGAAACAATATCGCCCATTGGATTCATGCCACCCCGAATGAAGACCATTACAACAACTCGGCCCGCGCTGAACGGATTCTGGATTTGCTAACCCAAGAAAACACTTATTCTGAATCTAGTCGGTCCTTGCAAAAAATCCACCAGCAATTAAAGAATGAACTTCTGATCGCGCAAAGGAATTTAGTAACTTTACTTCCTGTCAGTGAAGATACCCCCGATATCACCAGTGTTTTAGAACAGGTAATTGAGCAATCTCCCGAGAACTATCCAGAGATTGAAATCATAAGGTAAGATAGTTTATAGCCAAGAGTCGCCAAATTATCTTATGGAAAAATATTTTTCTGGCCAAATACTTAATAGCAATTTGACCTATCAACACATTCTGTTTTCCCGCTCACGGAGTGTAGATTATCGTTGGATGATTTTACCGGATCATATCGCCCGGAATGATTTGAACATCCTTAAGAATCTTTATTTGGCTTACGATCGTCACAAGAGAAGATTTCCGTATCAAGACACTAATCTAAAACCCTTATTTTTACTAAAACTATCCAACTCTTTTCTTCTCATCCAACTCGGAAAAACCCAATATTCTGACTCATTCAACCGTCAGATTTTTGGCTTATGGGGAATTAGCGTCCCCGAGGATGCCGAGCAGCAACTCAGAATTCATCTCAGGCAGATAATTACTGAATCTGAGATTTTTTTAAATCCATTCAAATTGAAAATGTATCAATTTCTAACAGCCGACAAACTTAATCGGTTTGTTGCTGAAAAGTTTCATATTTCGACTCAAATTTCCAACAACCAACTTGTGCATATTAACACTAACTCGGCCAAAGAATTACCTGCAATTTCATTTAATCCGGAAGGGTTTCAGGTTTTGTTAGATTTCATTGCAATGCCCCCCAACCCGCTAGTCAGTATTGCATTTGGTGCAACGCCGGCAATGCTACGCATAGTTCATCCCGTCAAAATTACCGCTCTCGTTTAAGCCGATTGTCCACATTAGTGTCCCTACCAACTATAATTTTTTTTTACTTGAAAACTGAGGCATACCCTATGACAACAGAGATTTCGATTCAAGGAACCGATTTCTATATCAATGGCAAACCCACTTATCAGGGGCGCTACCATGAGGGCCGCCGAATTGAAGGGCTGCTGCTCAATAGCCGGATGGTTCAAGCCATTTTTGACGACGCCAATCCAAACACTATCGATAAGTGGTGTTATCCCGACACCAATCTTTGGGACCCAGACCGCAATACTACTGAGTTTTGTGCAGCCTTACCAACCTATCGGGAACACGGTCTCCTAGCGGTCACCGTCGGATTACAAGGGGGTGGACCAATTTATTCGTCAGAGATTTACAAAAATTATCGCAACTCTGCCTTCAACTGGGATGGCACTCTTAAATCGCATTATTTTGAGCGACTAAAACAGATTTTGAGCACCGCAGATGAGATTGGGATGGTAGTGATCGTAAATTATTTTTATTGGCAAATGAACAAACATTTCTTGAACGATGCAGCGATCCGCAAGGCAACGCGACTGGCAACTGAATGGATTTTAGGGAATGGTTTCCGAAATGTTATTGTGGATGTCAATAATGAGATCCATCCTGGGGAGAGTTTGCTCGAATCGAAAAATATTCATCAACTAATCGAAATGATTCAAAGCACAAGCCTAGCTGGTTGGCAACTGCCTGTGGGGACCAGTATTCACCCTTGGAATCACAATCCCCCTGGAAAGTGGTCCACAGTCGTCGATTTCTTTATGCCCCATGGGAACGATTCTTACCCTGAAAAACTTCGCCAGGAATTACGAACCCTTAAAGAGTCTGATATCTATCAGAAATATCCCCGGCCAATTTTGATCAACGAAGATTCAATTGACATACAAAACCTCGATGTGGCTGTTGATGAGGGGGCCTCGTGGGGTTTTTACTCCCAAGGGTTTGGTAGTGATTACCAAGACTTTCGCTGGAACTGGAAAATGCGCCAGCGTGAAAAAACGTATGAAAAATTGAGTGGCTTCCAAACGCCCCCAATAAATTGGCAAATTAATACCGATTTTAAGCGCTCATTTTTTAACCGCGTAAAAACCATTTCTGGCAGTTAGCTATTTCTTGGGTACTATTGGGTCCCTGGATTTTCTTGAAAAATAATACTAAATTGCTGCAGAATTGCCTCCCCCAATCGGATGTCTTTCTCCTGAAAATCTTGATCAGCCGAAAATAAATCTAAAAAAATCAGGGCACATAATTCTTGATTTAAAGTAACCGGGAATATAGCTCGCTTTTTAACCCCTTGCTGCAGCATAGTCATGAAAAAAATGTCACCTTGCTGGTCACCTTGTTCAGCATCGACGACAATCGAAACATAAGAGGTCATTACTAACTCTATGATGGGATTAATAGCGAATTCGGACCCCATCAAATCATTCTCATCTCTGTCTTTAAAATACCCCCCTACGGTTATGAACTTATCCTCGATCGGATCCAAGAGTAAAGAAATTCCTTGATCAATATTGAAAATATTCCCTAGTTCGCATTTGACCAAATGCAGACATTCGGTCAAATCAAGGGATGATGTTGCTAAACGGGAAACAACCCGATTAATCAGGGCTAAATCCCGCGAGCGATCCATGATATTTTTAAAAACTCGGGCATTTTCCAGCACCTGCGATAACGGAGAAATTGGATCACTAGAACTCAACTGATGAGACGGTTTTTGATTTCCTGACGTTCGAATGTGGCTAAGGTTCTGGGATACTTTTTTAGCATCTTCAGCATCACTTATCACATGGCAAAATCCATACCAGCCCGCATTATTACCCTTGCGATTCTTTTTTTGTGATACATACATTCGAATGGGTTGCTGAACTCCCGTTGAGGATTTAAATAGCACCGCTAATTCCCCCTCATATTTTTCTGATCTGAGTAGGAGGTTTAACTTTCGGTAAGAATGTCTAGTTAATTGGAAAGAAAATAACGATTTCCCAATAAATTTCTCTGCACTAATCCCTAAAATATCGATAACTTCTGGGCTACAGTGAACGTAATCGCCATATTCATCGGTGACCCAACTCCACCCAGGTAATTTTCCGAGGTCTGAGGCAGCCACCGGCGCGATTTGATCGATCTCTGATATGATGGTGTCAATTTGACGTTCAAAAAAATCAAAATCAGACAATTTCATTTAACTCCTGGGCTAAATTACGATATTGATGAGCCCCTCTGGTTTCGGCGACATAATGGGTAACCGGCAAGCCTCGATAGGAGGCCTCCCGCAAACGAGTATCTACCTGAATTTCAGTATCAAAAATGGCCGTACCAAATTTCGATCGAAATTTTTGGCAAATCATATTATGGGTTTTGATACGTTGATCCACCATTGTAAATAAAATGCGATAACTCAAGTGGGCATTCTCCTTTTCCCGAATCATTCGAACCACCTGAGTCGTGTCACGTAGTGCACACACAGCTAAATATTCTGGAACCACCGGGATAATGAGAAAATCTGCACTGGTCAACGCATTTTCAGTGATAGCACCTAAAGAAGGTGGACAATCTACAATGATAGCATCATAAGAATTCGTGTTACGGATCGCGTTTTTTAGCAGTTGCTTGTAGTTATCTCGGATCGCCAAAAAACGCTCAGCATACAACAAGTCGGAATTTGCCGGTAAGATATCCAATCCTTTAATTGGCGTGATTTTCTTTATACTTTCAGGGGCAATTGAATTTACTAACAGATCGGTTACCGAGTGTGATAAATCTCTAGGAACATATCCAAGAGAAAGCGTCAAGCTGGCCTGAGGATCCAAATCGATCAAGAGAACTTTCTTTCCGATTTCAGCTAATGCCCCTCCTAGAGAAAGGGCTGTTGTGGTTTTTGCTACCCCGCCTTTTTCATTTGCAATGGCAATAATTCGAGTCATTTTATCCCTAGTACAATCAGCCTAAAATATTTCCCTTATTTTTTACCCAACATACATAATATATTGCCAAATCTTTTTAACCGCAATAGCCTAATGCTGTTAATTTACCCCCCAATTCGTAGTGTTTCTAATGTCTGTCAACCTTCGGGTTGGAGTTGACGAATAGCTGGTAATAGATATAATTACCCCACTGCACCCGTAGCTCAATGGATAGAGCGCCTGACTTCGAATCAGTAGGTTGGG